>CAZKRK010000523.1:0-4779 GCA_964555035.1 uncultured Victivallales bacterium
AAGGCCGATGTGCCCAGCAGCATTCGTAAACTACCCGAGCCGGTCCTTAACAAGCCGGTCGCTGACGAGCCGGCTATGTCTGCGGCCTCGGCGCCCGCCGCCGCTAAGCCTAGCGGCGCTAAGGTTCGTGTTAAGTCTGAACCGTCAGCTGCTGGTCGCCCTCGTATCGAGCCGTTACGGGCCCGCCGCTATCGGATCCAGTTTTCCGCGAGCCAGAGTTTCGTCGACAAGCTCGAAAAAGCCCAGGCCTTGCTCGGTCATCAAGTACCGGGCGGCGACCTCGAGACCGTCCTCGAAAAGGCCCTCGAGACGCTCGTAGCTCAGAAGATGAAGCAGAAGTTTGCGCAGACGGACAAGCGCCGAAAACCAAGGCCGCGTTCGTCAGCTACAAAGCCGGTCTCTAACAAGCCGGCGAACTCGGCCCGCTCCCGTCACATCCCTGCGGCCGTCAAACGTGCTGTGTTGGAACGTGACGGCATGCGCTGCAGTTACGTGGACGAGCTGGGACAGCGGTGCCCCGAGACCTCGGGTTTGGAGTTTCACCATCAACAGCCCTTTGCTCACGGAGGTCCACCCACCGCTGACAATGTAGCCTTGAGTTGCCGACCCCATAACTTCTACCAAGCGGAGTTGGACTTTGGTCGGCCGTTGCTACGACGTCGTATTGCCGAGCGCCGTGCCGGCGCAGGCCCACAACGTCCGCGTGAACCACTTTCACCGGTGAAAGCCAGACCGAGCCCTCCCACAGCTTCGTTCAGTGGGCCCGCCACCGAATAATGTCCTGCTGCTAAACCGTTCGGTTCGGCGCTGCGGCCCGGGGGACAATGTGGACACGCCATGACTGCGGCTGAGCTTGAACGACTACGCAGGGGCGTGACCACATTGCCCCCAGGCCCGACGGGACGGGTGTTGCGAGCACGTGCCATGGACTGAAACAGCGGACCGGGCATAGACGTCTCTACCGCAATTGCAGGCTGATTTTATTTATTAATAAAGGCTCAAGAGCCAACCGGCACGTCGATGGGTGCCCGAGCCCAATGTTGAGCCCCACGGCCCCTTCGAAAATTTACCGACCTGTTCTCCCGCCAGCTGCTAGGATTGGTAACTACTACTTGTCTGCAAAACCGGGTAAGCCCACTGAGCGGAGCATGGTGGAGAACGCAGTCTATCGTTACAAGCAGATTCTCGGGCCCCAGATGAGGGCTCGAACGTTGGCTAGACAACGAGTTGAGCACCGGTTTGGCTGCGAGATAATCAACAAGATGACCGCGCTCGGGATGCCCGACACCTACTGCGCCGGGTGACGCTCCGAACAGCGCAACGCAGCTCTGTGACTTGCTCCAAGCCGTGCAACAAGGCCGCCTAATACGGTGATTCCCGAAGACTCCTGATCGTGACATTCATCGTGATCTTTACTGGTGCACTCGAAGTCGCCCGAGCCATCAGCGAGCGAGACATCGGCTCTAGTCCGATGTGACAGGGATTGTGCAAACCACAACATGAAGCGCTAACACCGCGTTTTTCTTAAGTCTTCGAAAGTGGCATCGCGTTTGCGTATCCCTGGAACAACGGAAACGTTGAACCGACCTCGGCGACCGCCATGTCGGGCCGTCGCTCCGTACGGTCGCTTTTTCGCACCCCGCAGATCCCGCCAAACAAGGACTCGAGCCATGAGAACCATACGAACGGCAATTTCACTAGCGCTACCCGCTCTCACCACTTGCCTTGCCGCTTGCGCCACTCCTAACGGCACTGCCAATTCGAATGTTACGTCCTGTGAAGGCGCAATCGTAGACAGTAGCGGATACTGTCGGATGCCGAATGGTCAGTTCGCCCACAGGATCTGCTGTGAATCGCGTGCCGAATCCGAGCACTGTGCTTTTGGAGCCGAATGGAACGACCTCGAGAACTCCGCTACGTTCAAGGAAGAATCCGTAACTCGTATCGATCCGAATACGGCGCTAACCGACCTTCAAACCACGCAAGTCATCGCCGCTGCCAACCCGAGTGATCAGTGGGTGGATGCGGAGGCCCTTGAGCAGGCCTGGGACATATTCGATGATAACTACGCTTATTACGTAGAGCTCAAAGATCGCTTCACTGGCGAAACCTATCAATACGTGAGCTACTGGGCAGGAGACACTCCTGTTGGATCGATCTTTCGTGCGGGTACTACCACTAGAGTTGCCGTCATGAACGACAACGACTTCAGCGAATGCGTAGTAAGAGAGCCCGTTGGACGCTGGGACGGGATCGCCCTGTCCGTAGCCTCCCTTCCCCCTGAATTGCAGGATGTTGCCGCATTGCGGAACATCCAGATCAAAGGCCTAGAATCCGGTGTTGCCCTGCCCGCAAGTGCCCGGGCGCGCTTGTTGGCTGAAGCTGACGAGATGGCAAACAACGGTTGCTATTTGAATCGAGAAGCATGGGAAGATTCGAATACCATTCTGTACTCCGGTGAGGTGTTCTCCAAGTACGGGATACTGTACTACGATGACCTGACCTACAGTCTTCCCGAAGAAGACGAGCTCGCCTTCCTCACCTACCTTGACGCGATAGGCCCAGACTCGTTCGATATCTATGAGAGTCTAGAAATCGCCACCTCGTGCGGAGATGCGGGCGAAGGCCAATTCTTCGCGATCCACAGTCGCAGCGACCAGACGCTACTTGTCCTGTCGCTACATGACCAGACCACGTAGTTATCATAGTCATCTCTGGAGAGCTCTGGGGTATTAAGATGAGATCAACGCTGTCACCACCGCTGTCCTTTTGTCACTCGGCGCAACCGCGGGTTGCTCTAGCGATTCCGTCGGTTCCGCCGAAGGACACATGACCGACTAAACTCAACAAACGCGCAAGGGCGAGTGTCCAAACCCTGACGACGCTAATGTGCACTATATCGCGGATAGCGACGAAGATCCGAGCGTGTGCTTGGCTATCATGTTTGACTGCGCAGCTGACCAAACGCTGTTTTCAAACCAATGCGGTTGCGGATGCATCGACGTAAACGCATCCAGCGACGAGGCTTCGTCGTGCAAGGATCGTTGTGGCATGTCGGCTGTTGACGGAAGTTGCTATTGCGATTCGTATTGCGTGTTCTTCGAGGATTGCTGTCGCGACCACGATACTTGGTGCGTTTCGTAGAAAGAACGAAAGAACGCCTACGTAGACTACGACGTATACCCCAATGGCGCTCTGTTACACCGAAAGCGGTCCCGTTTGACGATCTCGGCCTGTATCGCACCGAATGGTGACCTAGGGAGCGAATCATGTGGTTTTCACGAAGCCTACTATTCACGATCATCGTAGCAACACGGGTTGCGTGCGGCGGACAGGCCGGTGTTTTCGAGCACCACGAAGAAGCGATAGCCGCCCAATGTAATGGCGCTTACGTCGACGCTCATGGCTACTGCCGACTGCCCAACGGCCGGTTTGCTTTTGCGGTCTGCTGCCAACAACCCTGTAAGTATCACCGCGACTCGGGCGGAGTGTCCCTCGAGAATACCGTGAAAGCCGTGTTGAGAGCCCATGGGATCGAAGCGATTAGGACGGCTTTTTCTCTCACCGACGTA
Source organism: uncultured Victivallales bacterium (assembly GCA_964555035.1). Lineage (GTDB taxonomy): Bacteria > Verrucomicrobiota > Kiritimatiellia > UBA8416 > CAYOBW01 > CAZKRK01. The sequence continues at coordinate 3,573 of CAZKRK010000523.1, forward strand.
TGCGCCCAAGAGGCCGAGTGGGACAACGACGTCGCTTTCGACATTGCCCTAGATGCCGCGATCAATAGCGTCATCAACGACGGCAACGACTACGAGAGTCCCTTGGCCCTGCTAGTCGAACTTCCGCCAGAGTTCGATCCAGTTTGTCCCCGTGGCGACGAGCGACAGCGGCTGCTGTGCTACTTGAATCGTGACAGCTCGGCCATCGCCTTGGTGCATGCGAATGGCGCTATCCACGACGGCATTTATCCGCCCGAAAACGGCGAGTCCGTGGACGAACACTGGATTTTCTTTCTCAAGATCAGCGAACTATCGGATCATCTTTATTGGGCGATCGTATACCGCAAACCCGATTCGTCAGGCGAACTAGCGGTTTACAACTATGGTTTCTCCTAACCATCGTTTTATCGGCGTGAGCCACGAAGATCATGGCGTTGAGCGAAAGCTCCACGTCAGGATGGCCGCATGTTTTTACATCGTTTTTCGCTTTAGGACGCTTGTCATCATGTCAAACGTTCGTCCATTGCTTCGTTACGTCGAGTCTCTTCACGTCCTAACCGTCCCTGTCCCCTACCCAACATGGCTGCTCTAAATTCCCAAGTAGGCCATGGAGGCCTGTCCGGCCCGTCCGTGTTAGGTGGCGTTAGTAGTGCCTATGGTCCAGCGCGGTTTGGCTTTACCGATTTAGGGCTGACTACTTTCCCTTGTCCTTCAACTTAAAGCTGCCCTGAACTCCGAACTTATTGCGATTGATCACCACGTTGATCTCGACCCCGTCTTTCTTGAAGTACATGGTGTGCGCCGCGTTCCGACCTTTCCCAGGTGCACGGCTTGGGGCCCTACACCGTCCTCAAGCTAGTCGCGGAATGCGGTGACGACATATCCAAGTGGCCGACAGTGAAGCACTTCACCTCCTAGATGGGATTAGCTCCCGGCAACAACGCCATGACATGGTTTTGGATAGGGGATAGCTTGCGGGCGGAGAGGACCGGAAAACACCGGTTTCGAGCCGGACTCTAGCTAACCGACGATCTCGAGCACTTTGGCCGACGCCAACACCTCGCCCCAAAAGTTAACATAAAACCTACAACCACGATCTAGAACCACCACCGCCGACGGGCTCTGTTGCCAGCCAAAAGTCATTCGAATGCTTAGCCGTGGGTCGTAGTCGTCCCAAGAGCGATTGCAGGAACAGAGCGCCAGTGCC
>CAZKRK010000524.1:0-4759 GCA_964555035.1 uncultured Victivallales bacterium
CCACTCCGCGCCGATCCGCGTTGCGTCTCGGGCTGCGTGGCTCACTACGAGCAGGAAGCGCGTGCGTTGGGTTTGTAGTCAGGCTCGCAGTGAGCGGAGCGAACGGAGTGCCGTGGACCGGTCGGAGCGCAACGGACTTCTGACCTTTTGATACAGCCCCGTCGCCGCAGCGCAGCGAGACGGGACACCCACATCCCACACATCCCACGCACACCGATCACCGGTCACCGGCAACCGCCGCTTCCGGGCTCAATTGACCGCCCCTTGACGCACGCCGGCCATCGGTCTATCATTCTGACGTTTTGTTTGAGGGGAGAAAACGTGTGAAGCGAAACGGACTAGTCGTCACGCTGTTACTCGGATTGCAACTCTCGGTCGCGTTGGGGCAACTGGCCGAGACTGTCTGCATTGTGAAGATCACCGGCAGGGACCGCAAGGTTCGCTACGCGCTCATGGCCGAAGATAACTTCAGCGAGTTGTGGGAACGCATCGGCCGCGAGGAGGGCCTCTACCGCAAGGCAATGGCCAATGCCAGGGAAGCATGGAAGGCCGACCCTCCTGTGGACAAACCGTTTCCCGTGTCCGCCGTCAGCGTTCCCAAGGCAACGATCGCCGACGAAGCCCAGGACAAGGATGAAGCCCGCAAAATCCTGGCCGAGTACGAAGAGCAGCTCGCCGAGTCCAGGGCTCGCGAGGAGGAAAGAAACGAGCGTCGTCTCGAAACCAAGTACACGCGTGAGAGCTGGAGCAACGAGCCCGGCCGGGAACGCCGCAAGGTGCGCATTGACAAAGAGGGCATGAAACAGGAACGCGAGGAGATGGCCGCCAGAGAGGTTCTTTACGAACAGGCGCGGGAGGTCTATCGCAAGGCCCTGCGTGAGCTGTGGCAGCCGGCCGAGGAGTGAGACCGGGAGTGTTCCTCAAGCCGAACAACATCAGCGTGAACCTGCGGAGCTAAGCGACGCTAGGTTCCACGCAGTTGATGGATCCAATCATCATCCCGGGGGCGTGGTCAAGGCGCCAGAGAAACGGCAACGCACCCCGTTCGCACGCGCGCTGTCTGGTTCCCCCCTCGCCCTCGTCCACCGTTATCGTCGCCCGCTATCGTCCACCGGTGCTCGGTTCACGATAGCGGGCGACGAGAGCGGTGGACGATTGATTCTCCGATCTCCCCGATCCAACATGGTCTGACCGAGAGTCTCAACTCCTGCCTGTCATCCCGAGGGCACCAACTGACCAGTCAACCAATCAACCAACACCCTAGCGCCCGATCGACTTCAGGTAGTCGATACAGTCCTTTACGCACTCCAGCGGCGGAGCCGAATAGCGTTCATGTTCGACGATGAACCGATCCGTGCCGCCGACGGACTCGCACACGTTCAACACGTCCGGCCACGGCACTTCGCCTTTGCCCACCACGGCCGTCTCGTCGGCGCTCGAATGCTCCTTGACATGCACGGACAGCGCCCGGCCAGGATAGCGTCTCAACACCTCACGAGCGTCAACGCCCGCGTGGTACGCCCATCCGATATCAAGCTGCATGACGAAATCGTCCGGGGTCCCGTCGAACAGAATCTCGTGCGGAATCACCCCGTCAATCGCCTCAAACTCCCACGAGTGGTTGTGATACCCGACACGGACTTCGGCTTCGCGGGCGCGTTCCGCAATCCCGCAAAACAGCTCGGCCGTACGTTTCAGGGCGTCGACGGATTCCATGTACTCCTTGCCCAGTCCGGGAACAATCAGCACCGTGTTGCCGAGCGTCTTGTTGAAAGCCACCGTCTGCTCGAATGCGTCCCCGAGAAGCGTGTCGATCCCGGTGTGCGTGCCGGCGCACGTGAGACCCAGGCCGTCCAGTATGGATTTCAACTCATCCGCCGCGTAGTTGTAGTATCCCGCGAATTCCACGGCATCATATCCCATTCCCGCCACTCTTCTCAGTGTCCCGGGAAAGTCCTTGGCGCAATCGTCACGAACTGACCACAACTGCAAACCTACGGGGATCTTGGCTTCCGCTGACATGCAAACACTCCTCCATTCAATTGGACCCTCTGTACAGGCGAACAAGGTGCTAATCATAGGACTTGTCCGCCGGGATGCAACCACGAATCGCGCCGAAGCTGTACGCGCCGTCAGCCAGAGGGCGCCACCGCCCGCCCCTCACCCGGTCCTCCTGCGTCGGACCGACCTCTCCCCCGAGGGGAGAGGTGATTGGCGCCTCCCGCCTCTCCCCTCGGGGGAGAGGTCGGTCCGACGCAGGAGGACCGGGTGAGGGGCGGCCCGTGACCGCTCACTACCCACTACTCACTACCCCCCCCGCCCACCAGCCGGGTCCGCGATGATCGTGTCGCTGCTCGTGTCGAACGTGTCAGGGCAATCCAACGTGTAATGCAGTCCACGGCTCTCCCGACGTTTCTGTGCCGAACGGATCACAAGCTCACCCACCGCCGCGATGTTGCGCAGCTCGAGGGTGTCCGGCGTCACCAGGTAGTCAAGGTAGTACTCCCGGATCTCCTGCCGCAGATTCCGGATGCGCCGCCTGGCCCTGGCCAGACGCTTGTCGGTCCGCACGATACCGACATAGTCCCACATGCACGTCCGCACTTCGTTCCAGTTGTGCTCGACCACAACCTCCTCGTCGCTGCTGACCGCATCCCCGGATTCCCACGGACGGATTGGTATGCGGGGATAGTCCGAAGCCGGCGGGAGTTGTCCCACCGTTTCGGCCATGTCATTGGCGCACACAAGCGCTTCCAGAAGAGAGTTGCTGGCCAGGCGATTGGCGCCGTGGAGCCCGGTGCAGGCAACCTCGCCGCAGGCGAATAACCCCGGCAAGGCCGTGCGGCCGTCGGTGGTGGCGTCGATACCGCCGCAGAAGTAATGCGCGGCCGGCACGACCGGGACTAGACCGGTGGCCATGTTGATGCCGAAACGCAGGCAGGTCGCGAAGATATTCGGAAACCGCTCGCGCAGAAACGACTCCGGCTGGTGACGGATGTCGAGATAGACACACGGCTCGCCGCTCGTCTTCATCTCGCGGTCGATCGCGCGGGCAACTATGTCCCGCGACGCCAGCGGACCGCGATCGTCATACTTGTCCATGAACCCCCTGCCGCGGCGGTCGACCAGCTTGGCCCCCTCCCCCCGCACGGCTTCGCTGACCAGGAAGGACTTGGCCTCGGGATGGTACAGGCAGGTCGGATGAAACTGAATGAACTCCATGTTCCTTATCGGCACGCCGGCCCGCCAGGCCATAGCCACCCCGTCACCCGTGGCAATGTCGGGATTGCTCGTATAGAGGTAGACCTTGCCGCCGCCGCCACTGGCCAGAACAACGTAGGGCGCCCGGAATGCCAGGATCTCACCGGTGTCGCGGTTGAGGGCATAAACTCCGACGCACCGGTTCTCCCCCTCCGACTGCAGCCAGCTCGTGGTGATCAGGTCGATGACCATGTACTGCTCGAGCACGGAGACGTTGGGTCTCACATGGGCCTGCCCCAGCAACACCTCCTCGATAGCCCGCCCGGTGATGTCCCCCGCATGCAGGACGCGCCGCTTTGTGTGCCCGCCTTCCTTGCCGAGGTCGTACCCTCCGCCAAGGGATTCGTCCCGCTCCGCAAAGGCCAACCCAAAACGCTCCAGCTCGGCAATACGCTCGGGACCGGCGCTGACGATACGCCGCACAACGGCCTCGTCGCACAACCCCGCCCCCGCGCGCAGGGTGTCATGAACGTGCGTTTCGAAGCTGTCTTCCGAGGTGATAACGCAGGCGATCCCGCCCTGGGCGTAGTTCGTGTTGCTCTCGGCGCGGTCCTTCTTGGTCAGAACCGTCACACGCCCGTGGGCGGAGAGGTGCAGGGCCGACATCAACCCGGCGATTCCGCTGCCAACGACAAGGTAGTCCGTATCTACTACTTGCATCCCTTGCTCTCCGGTTATGCGTATCGTGCCGGTTTGGCGCCGCCATGTCAACCAGTTGGGCCAGGGCAGCTGAGTCGCCACGTTAGAATTCCGCTGGAAAACCGTTTCAGCCCTCTTTTGGCTGGACGCCGCGCGTCGCCCCGTTGGAGGACATGACCTTTCTCGATCTCAGCGGCAGGGCGCGCACCTACCGCACGCTGAAAGGCCGCGGAGCGTATGTCGAACCCGTGGAAAGTGACGACGACGGCCTGTTCGGCGCGCTCGGCGGAGCGCTATTCGGGAAGAAGAAGACCCGGCGCCGAGAACCCGGGCTATCCAGAGCTATCTTCGGCGGGAGCGGAAAATGGGGAAGAGAAGACGGACGCGGGAGGGAACGGACCCGCCGCCGCGCCGACTGTAGCGGAGTAGGGATCAGGCAGGCCAATTCCACACTTTCGCAAGTGTGGAATTCACACGCTCTGCGCTTGGCGGTCAAGTGTGGTGTGGAAGCGCCTGAACTGAACAGAGGACATACTTACTCCCCACACTTACTCCCCACACTTAACCCCCACACTTAACCCCGACACTTACACGGATACACTTAATCCTACACTTCCTCCCCACACTTACCCGGGTAGTATCCGGGGAGGGTGGCGAGTAAGGGTGCGAGTAAGTGTCCGAATAAGGGTATCCGGGTAAGGGTGGCAGTGTGCAGTTACCGGTAATCGGTGCCAACCTACGACTTGGCGCGATGCGACGCGACACCCAATCCCGCGCGCGAGTAGCCGGCGCATGTCACGTCCCGATTTCCGTTTGACACCTTCTGGTTGTTGCTTGAGATGGTCTTCATAGTACAGGG
>CAZKRK010000525.1:0-4754 GCA_964555035.1 uncultured Victivallales bacterium
TCGACGTGCAGTCATGGCAGATCAGGACCACGTGGCGCCCGGCCCGGCAGTGCCGGTCCAGGTCGGCCAGCAGGGGAAGGAACGTATCGAACACGTGCTGATACCCCTTGCCGTATCCGTAATCCTCCAGCCGCTTCATGCGGTGCCCCTTCTCATGCGGTACGTTCAGCAACGTGTCCGCCACCGCCAGCTCCTCTGCCTTCGTCAGACTGTCGATCACGATCGTCTGGATACCGTCCCAGCCGTCCGCCTGCAGCGTTCCGCGCAGATCCGCCCAGGTCTCAATCCCGGCTACCGGCCGGATATTCCCGGCCGCTGTTCCCCGTACGGTCAGGAGCCGTAACAGACTGTCGTCCAGATCGAAGAACGCCACCGGTCCCGCCAACACTGTTGACGACCGTGATTCTGTCGGGGGTCTCGGCATTGATCTCGATGGTGTCCTTGGCGCCGCCCTTTGTCAGCGGCTTGAGTGCTGACAGCGGCACAATGAAGTCGCCGCTGCCCTCGACCTGGGCGTCCGAGAACCGATACTGGGCAACTTGCTCAAGATCGGTCCCCGTGGCTGTGGCACCCCGGCCATCGGCGTGTACCCGAACGTGGCCCAGAACGGGCAAGGTGCATTTCCCGCTGATGATCTTACCGAGCCCTGTGACGGCTTCCTTGATCTGTCCTCTTGTTGTGGTCAGCTTCAACTGACGCCTCCTTTCCATGCTTGTTCTATTCGTTGTCTTCGTCGGGTTTCACGACTTTCAGTCGGTATCCGCGCCACCAAGCCCAACCGCCGGTGCCGATCAGTGCGATGGGCACAACGACCGGAGCCTTCGCCAGGACCACACTTGTGGTGATCGCGACGGCGGTCGGGATGCAGCATCGCCGCATTTGCACGCCTGCGGTGCGCATGAAGCGCTGGCAGCTCGACTCGGTCTTCTTCCGGGCCGGTTTCTTCTTCGTTGTCTTCTTGGCTGTCTTCTTCGTTGCCATGGTCATTCCTTCCTGGAGAGCATCCACACGACGGTCACTGGTACGGCGATGGCCGACAGGATCGAGCACGATCCGACGATGGCCGTTCCGATGATCGGGCCAGCGGTCTGTAACGCAGCCTGCGTCACGAGGCCCTCCGCCAACTTCGCCATGGCCGCAGAGCCCGGTGCAGCCAGCAAGCGGCCCACTGCAAAACCCACACCAGCGCCGCCTGCCACGCCCACGGCCAGTGGGACGTTCCTACTTGCCGGTCTTCCTCCGGCTGGTTTCTTTCCCACGTTTGCCTCCCTTGCGGTTGCTGTAGATTGATGCGCCCAGCCCCGCCGCAAGGATGACAGCGGAGATGCACACCGAAGTCAGCGTGAGCTGAGTGCCTGTGAGCTGTTTCGTCAGCTCATCGTTACGCGCCATTAACTGCTGGCTGATTGCGTCGCCGTCGCCGTTGCAGCCGCCCAGAAGCAACCCGGCCACGACACCTGCTGCTGCAGTGAGTATTGCGGGGATCATGCCGCCCTCCTGAGTTCGTCTGTAGTGGGAAACTCAATGTCGGCCAGGTGGCCGAAGGTTTCGCGTACGGCTTGCGCCAGGAGCTGAGTGATTGGGTGCCGTACCGGCAGCGTTTCCCGGGCTCGGTAGAGCAGATCCATATCGCTCTCACTCAGCGCCGATGCCGGCCAGAAATACTTGCTCTGGGGTTCTCTGGGCATTGTTCGTTCCTTTCGTAAGTGGTTGATTGTCACGACATGGATGTGCCGTGACGAAAGATGGGGTGTTGTCTAGTTATAGCCGTGAAGCACCCGGAATTAAGCCAATCGGCTCGCCCTGCATCTTCATAAGGCTTACATTGCAGCCACTATGGGCAACACTTGGGTCACCAACATGCTGCACAGCCTGGACGAGAATGGGGAGTTCTGTCGTGAGTCGGGTCCGGCGCGCCGCGTTGCGGAACACATGGGCTCCATCGTAGAGGCCGTGACTAGCCGGTCTGCCGACGAGCCGAGCCTCTGGACGAACGTGCTCTGTCGTCGCAGACCAGGCCACAAGCCATGTCGTACCAACATTGTTGCTGACTATGCGGACGGGGATCCGACGACCATCATCTGGGAGTGTCCCGCCTGCCACGACAACGGCTACATCAGCGGCTGGCAGGAGACGCTGTGGGACAAGCGGCGGTTCGGATGAAACGCAATCGGGTAGATTATACACAGGAGGAGCTGCAGCCGGCGTCGATTGAGGATGTCGCAGCGAGTGTCCGGCGCGTTCAGTCGATGTCCCAGTCGGAGAAGGAAGCCCTCTGCGACGATATCTTCAAGGAGCAGCCGAACCTTCTCGGCCACGTGCTCGTCCTGTCGAAGCTGGATGTGCCCATGGAGAAGGTCGACATTGTCCTTCACGTCCTCCTGGTGCTGTACGATCTGTTCATGCCTGCCACCCCCGCCGGCCTGCCGCAGGTGACGATGGACGAACTGGAGGATCTGGACACCAATCACTGGGAGCTGTTGAGACTGCTGGAGTCGGAAGGACCGGCCGAAGCCAGCCGTCTGAGTCAGCTCGCAGCCCAGTCCCATCCCGAGGTCAACGCGTTCGCTTTCGCGATCAGCCACCTGGTGGAATCCGGTGTATCGGACATGACGAAGAAGGAAGATGAGCTCTGTGTCCGCGTCGTACGAAATCTGGTAGACGCTTTCGCCCGCGCCAGGAGGGCAGGCCGTCCGTAGACTCAGGCCGCCTTTCTCGTTCCCCTGCACTGCGGGTAGCCGGGACAACCCCAGAACTTGTCGCCGGTCTTTCTGTTTGTTCGTAGCACCATAGATTGCCCGCAGCGAGGGCACGCAGGGGAACCGACGTTGAGACTGACTGCTCGATGGTTTCGACGGAGATTCTTGACGTGCTGACGGCGTTGCTCATCGGACACCGTTCCGGCCCACTGCTTGATGACTTCAGCAATCTCTGCGACCTGAGCATCCTGGATGATCGGGGTCTGGTACGTCTTGATGTGACGCACGAAGCTCCGGATATGTACCACATTCGCCGGAATATCGGTCTTGAACGTGGAGTCACCGACAAACACGACGACAGACTTGAAGTAGTCGTGCGAGATGCCAGTCAGGTCGGACAGCGTCTTGGTATGCTTGTAGTTCTGGCGCAGCGGATTCTGGAAGCGTTCCTTGCGCTTGTAGATCACCTGCGTCCATTTCGCATCCCGCTCACCACCGTAGATCCAGCCCTTGTACGTCTTCGTCTCGATAACGAAAATGCCGAACCGTGACACAATTACATGGTCGATCTGCGTCGTGCCGTCCCGCGTAGGCAACGTCACGTTCGGGATCAGGCGGTAGGTGTTGAGATCAAGCCGACGCCGGATCAGGCCATTGATGCTGGCTTCGCCGAGGCTGCCCTTGAGCTGTGGCAAGACGAAGGCCTTGAATGCAGCGACCAAGATGGAGAACAGCCCGGCGAGGATAATCCAGGGAAGGATGGCGGCCAGAAGTTGAGATGTAAAATCTGCCGGCATTTGATTACTCCGCTACTCATCGACTGGGTCGCGCACCCAGATCCAACCCTCTTTCTTCGCCAGGCTCAAGTCTGTCGGAGGAACTGCTGCGCCTTCGAGAAAGTCAGCGGCTGCAAGGATGCATATAGCCGCATCCAGGCAGTCGGCATCATTGAGCAGGGAGTCGTGATTGTCGGGCAGAGACAGTTTTCGGATAAGAGAGATGAGCATGTCACCACGCACATCCCGCTGCGCATCCTTTTTGTAGCCTGAGGCCGGCATCCTATGCGCGATAAGAGTACCCGCCGGGTAGACTTCGATGGCTTGCGCAGTGCCGATGTTCTGGGGGCTCCATGCCAAAGGAATTGGCATACCTGTCATTTTACGGATTTCACCCAGCGACGAGAGCGCCCAGTGAGCCGTCCGGGCAATCCTGTCAGCACCCACGTCCAAAGGTGTCTTTCCAAAACGCGATTTGATGTCTATGTCCGTTGCTCGCCTGAACATCGTGTTTGGCTGTACTGCTATGGCATTCCCCGCTAGGTGTAGCTCAAGCTCATGCCCCATGGCGTGCGGCCAGCCGAGCGGCGCATCAAGCGCAAGCACGCATCGGTCAGCACCTGCCATCCATTCTTCAACAAGCGCCGGGATTGACCGCAGATCCTCCCCACAGAGCACCTCTGTCACTGTAGTGTGCCCTGCATACCACTGAGCCCTTGCCAGGCCAACGTCTTTGGCCTGGCACGCGCAGTCTTGCGACCATGGCCGCGCAGGTCACCTGTGTAGAAAAGCTTCTTGCCGGCTGCCTCAACCAGGACGGCGTAGGCGTCGTAGGCGCTGTGGTCCATCAGGTAGGGCGTGATCCGGAATGGTCCGAACTCGATCGGCTTACGGTCCTCAAGATGCGTCACATTACCGAACGTTCCGCCCGACGGTGTGAAGTCGGCCGCTGCCGCCAGGATGCGTTCTGTTGCCGCGCCCATCAGGAACGCCGTGCCCTTGGGAACACGGGACGCCAGGCCATAATGATCCTGGTGTGGATGCGAGATCATGATACCGAGCAGGGACGGATCATCGGTCTTGAGACCTGTGACGGGCGGCATCGTAACGGTACTGGGATCATCGGCGTCCAGCGGAACGCCGATATCCAGGACTAAACGCTTACTCTCGCACTCCAGTTCGATGCAGGTACCACCGATCTGGTGTGCGCCCCGATGTATGCAGACCCGGAGCCCGTCAGCAACGGCGGGTTGCGATACGGTCAGCAGGGCTGCCAAGC
>CAZKRK010000526.1:0-4750 GCA_964555035.1 uncultured Victivallales bacterium
GGAACCGCGAAGGGCCGGGCAACTTGGGTTGTGGGCCCCGGCCCGCCTTGTTATATTTAAGTGCAGTTTAAAAAGAACAGCAATACGGATCGATGGCCGAAACAACGAAAACGCGGTACCTGACGCAGGCCGTGACGGCAGATCTGGCCGAGAAGATGGTGTTTGTGGGTGGTCCCCGGCAGGTGGGAAAGACAACGTTCGCCCTGTCCTTTCTGCCGGGAAGTCAGGACGAGACGTCACCGGCGTACCTGAGCTGGGACCATCTCGAGGATAGAGAGAGCATTCTGGCGGCGCGGCTTCCCCCCAGCCAGGCGTTGGTCATATTTGACGAGGTCCACAAATACGTGAAATGGCGCGACGTATTGAAGGGGCTGTATGACAAGAACAAGTCCTCGGTGTCCTTCATCGTGACCGGTTCCGCCAGACTCGACTACTACCGCAAGGGTGGCGATTCGCTCCAGGGGCGCTACCACTACCATCGGCTGCACCCGTTCTCCCTGCCGGAATTGACGTCAACGCCGGACGCGGCCACAGTGGAACAGCTACTGAGGTTCGGCGGCTTTCCGGAACCGTTTCTCAAGGCCAACGCACGCTTCCACCGGAGATGGCTCCGCGAACACGGGCACAGGGTCATACACGAAGACCTGAACGAGCTCGAGAATGTGCGCGAGATATCCAACCTCGACCTACTGCTTCACCATCTTCCCGCATGCGTGGGCTCCCCCCTGTCCGTCAACAGCCTCAGCAAGTTGCTGCAAGTAGCCCCCCAAACCGTCGACCGCTGGCTCACAGTATTCGAGCGGCTCTACCTGTGCTATCGGATCCCCCCATTCGGCGGGACCAGGATCCGTGCGGTACGCAAAGAGAAGAAGCTCTACTTCTGGGATTGGTCTCGGGTCCCCGACCGCGACCCACGATTCGAAAACATGGTGGCCGGCCACCTGCTGAAATACTGTCACCGGGTGGAAGACACCGAAGGTTACGAAATGGAGTTACGTTACGTCAGGGACACGGACAAGCGGGAGGTGGACTTCGTCGTGCTACGTGAGGGACACCCCGAGTTTGCCGTCGAGTGCAAGACGGGCGACCGCAAAGCATCTCCCGCATGCCGCTACTTCCGCGAAAGAACGGACATCGCGAGATTCTACCAGGTACATCTGGGCGAGAGGAGTTTTGGCAACGCTGACTCCGACACCCTCGTACTGCCCTTCTCGGCATTTTGCGGCGAACTGGCGCTACCGTAGCCGGGCGATTTCCGCCTCGTGGAACCGGAACCGAACAGAGAGAACCGGAGCGAACTATGGATCTCGGACCGATTCGAGAACGGAAGGCGTTCATCAGCGATATGGACGGAGTGATCTATCACGGCAACCAGCTTCTGCCGGGGGTGAAGGAGTTCGTGCAGTGGTTGCGTGACGAGAACAAGAGGTTCCTGTTCCTGACCAATAGCAGCGAACGGTCACCGCGGGAACTGAGCCAGAAACTTGAACGTCTGGGTATCGAAGTCGAGGAAGAACACTTCTACACCAGCGCCCTGGCCACGGCAGGTTTTCTTGGACGACAATGCCCCGACGGTAGTGCATACGTTATCGGCGAAGCCGCGCTGACCAGCGCTCTGTATGATGCCGGCTTCACCATGAACGATGTGGATCCCGACTACGTGGTCTGTGGCGAGACGCAGAACTACAGCTACCAGAAGATCGTGAAAGCGGTGCAGCTCGTACGCAACGGGGCCAAGCTGATCGGCACCAACCCGGACATCAACGGCCCGGTCGAAGGTGGTATCGTCCCGGCCTGCGCCGCCCTGGTCGCGCCGATCGAGAAAGCGTCGGAGTGCCAGGCGTATTATGTTGGCAAACCCAACCCGTTGATGATGCGTCATGCTCTCAAGAAGATCGGTTGCCGCCGAGAGGACACGGTAATCATCGGCGACCGCATGGACACTGACATTCTCGCGGGAGTCGAGACGGAAATCGAAACAGTGCTCGTGTTGACGGGAGTCACGAGCCGAGAAGACCTCTTCCGTTTTCCCTACCAGCCACGCTACATTCTCGACGGTGTGAGCGAGATTCCCGGATAGGACACGGGGGCAGAGAGGCACGGAGAGGGACATGCGGATTGGGCTGCCCCGAAAGCAGCTCCCGCACAACAGACGGCAAGATGCATCAGGCATGTGACCGTCTTCTCTCTCATGGGATTACCTCTCCGCCTGTCTGGCACGGAACTCCTGGAGTTACCACTTTTCGGCTATGAACTGGTTCAGGACCGCGAGTCTGGCCTCGGGCACGTTGAGTGCCCGGATTTCGCGGCGCAGGTCGCGCATCGCGTTGGCGTAGGCTCTCTCGTCGACGGGTTGCTTCACGGTTTCGTTCGCGGTCTTGATCGCCTTGCCGAGCGCGCCGGCATTGAGCCCGGCCTTTTTGGCGTTTTTCTCGGCGACAACGCCGCACTTGATCAACGACGCCAGCCCGGGCCGCCAGGCGTAGCCGTCCTCCAGGAGCTCGGTTCCAATTCCCTGCTTCCCGCCCGGGCCGGCGTACGGGGGAATGAGCTCGGAGTTGACCTGGAAGCTGTTCTCATCACGCAGGTAGAAAACGCCATGCGTCATGCCCGGCGGTGCGATGGCAGTAGCAACGCCGTCACCCAACAAGGCGGGCGCTTGGAACCACTCTTCGTAGCCGCGGTGGATCCGAAGCAGATCCGATCCGTTCGTGGTGTAGACCAGCCGGGCCTCGACAATTTTGGACTTACCCTCGCCCGTCTCGAAATGGACCTCGATGCGACTCCCTTCAATGTGCCGCTTGACAATGCCGGGAACGTTGAGGGAGCCGGGCAGGCTGCGTCCGGGTGTGTGGGCATTCCTATAGGGTAACGCGGCATCGTGCTTCTTGAGCCAGGCCTTCAGCTCCCCCAGCAGCGCGTTGGCTTTGTCCGGATGAGACCCAGCCAGGTTCTTGCTCTCGCTGAGATCGCAGACGCTGCCGTCGTCGTTGTAGAGCTTGTACAGCTGGATTCCCGGCCGTTTCGGGTCCATTCCGACCCCGTGGTAAAGCAACAGCTTCCACCCGCCCTTGCGAATGATGCTGGAGGACGGTAGCGGACTCGGATAGTGGAAGAAAATCGCGTCGCGAGCCCGGCCGTCGGCAAACCTGGCCTTGTCGTCCTTTCCCAGCATCAGCGGCAGGACGTTGCAGCCGTCGAGTTCGAGGTCGGCGTAGAACCGTTCTCCAGGACGGTTCAGCGAAGCCCGAGCGGGGGCGGCGTTCCCCGCGTGGTTTGGAACCGTCCTGGAGAACGGTTCTACACCGGCCATGGCCATGAAGGTCGGGAACATGTCGATCAGGTTGATCGGCGTATCGTTGACGCTACCCGCCTTGACTCCCGGTCCCCGCACAAAGAAAGGAATACGCAGACCGCCCTCGTAGACTTTCAGCTTGCCGCCACGTAGCGGCGTGTTGTCCGTAATGCGCTCCCGCTGCCCTTTGCCCTTGCCGTTCGCGACCGGAGACGTCTCCAGCCCGCCGTTGTCCGAACTGAGGATGACATAGGTGTTCTCGATGAGCTTGTGACCCGGGTTGCGCGGATCGTCGGTGCTCTCGAGGAAAGCCAGAAGCTCGCCCACCTGCCAGTCGAGACTGTCCAGCATCGCCGCGTAATAGGGATTCGCCTGGCGCGAAGGCATACCTTCCGCGATCAATCCGGGATCGGTCGGAAACGGAACATCCATCTTCTTGCAGTAGTGTTCCAGGCGCTTGCGGTCGCGCGTCGAAAACGGCCCGTGCACGAATGACGGGCAGAAGTTGAGGAAGAACGGTTTGCCGCAGTCCTTCACCTTGTCCATCCAGCGCACCGACAGATCGACCACGCTGTCGAAAGGACGGTCGTCCTCGTCCAGCGCCCAGCGGGCTGCGGGATCGTGACTCGACGGGAAGTTAGCAAGGCGGTGGGGACGCAAAGGCGTCCAGATCCCGTTGAAGTCGGCGCGCTTCTTGTCGGACGGATCCCAAAGCTCGGGATCGTTGTACGGATTGCCGGACTTCCCCTCCCAACCGAAATCAAAGCCGTAGGCCACCGGCCCGGGATAACCGTTGCTGCGACCGCCCAAATGCCACTTCTGGACATGCCCGGTCACGTAACCGGCCTCCTTCAGAACATCCGCGATCGTCGGCGTGTCGAGGGGGAGGCGCGCAGGGTAGAAGGGTTCCCCGTATGCATGGACCGCGTGGTAGGGCCGCGCCAGGCGACCGCCCATCACGTGCAGGACACCGTTGCGCGGAGCGTACTGTCCCGACATGTAGGCCGCGCGCGACGGGGCGCAGGTCGGCGCCGGTGAATAGGCCTGCATAAAACGCATCCCGCTCGCGGCCAGCCGATCCATGTTCGGCGTCTCGTAGATGGACGCCTTGCCGCGTACCGCGCGATAGCAGCAGGCCGGATCCATCCAGCCCAGGTCGTCGGTCAATATGTGGACGATGTTCGGCTTGGACGACGCCAGGGCCGGGGACCCCAGGCACGACAGAGCCACGGCCGCAACCGCGATGAAAGCGCCTTTCTTTCTGTTCTGTTTCGTGCAAGCCATTCCAATGAGCAGCCCGAGCAGTGTGCATGCTCCCGCTATCCCCAGGTACACTCCAAGAAATCCTTCAGCCATTCTTTTCCTCCTACCGACTGGTACTGTCAAGACTGACAGTACTCTTTCTTGTCCAATTCTCTTTCCTGTAGGGGTTTAGCGGCATTTCCGTCTTCTCCC
>CAZKRK010000527.1:0-4748 GCA_964555035.1 uncultured Victivallales bacterium
GCGCCGGTTTTTCTTGTTTTTTTCGACAGCTTTGGGAGGGTGAGTCACTAAACGATTAAACGAAACAGACGATAGGGACACCAGTGGGCCGCGAATCGAGGACTACTACGTGTTGGCCGGTCGAATGCGCGGTGACTGCGGCCGGAGCACGGTCGAGACGCAGGATCTGAAAGGGAGCGTCCCATGAAACCGATTGCATGCACGATTCTACTGTTGACTGTCTCCCTGGGCGCCGCCGCTGCGAGTGCGGAGAAGGCCCTGGCGGAAACGGGTACGTCGGGGGGACTGGTGGTTCATCTCGGTTGCGGCGACGGCAAAACGACGGCCGCCCTGGGAGCCGGCGACGGTTTTCTCGTGCACGGGCTGGATACGGACCCGGAGCGGGTGGCGGCGGCGCGTGATGCGGTTCGCGCGGCGGGAGTCTACGGCCGGGTGTCGGTCGACCTGCTTCGCGGCGAGCGCCTGCCGTACGTGGACAACCTGGTGAACCTGCTGGTTGCGGACGAGCCGGGCAAGGTCTCCATGGACGAGGTGATGCGCGTGCTGGCGCCCCTGGGCACGGCATATGTGAATGGCAAGAAGACGGTCAAGCCGTGGCCAAAGGAGATCGACCACTGGACGCACTACCTCTACGACCCTTCGAACAACGCGGTCGCGCACGACACGAGGGTGGGGCCTCCCTACCACATGCAATGGGTGGGGGCGCCGATGTGGTGCCGGAGTCACGAGCACCTCGGCAGCGTCAGTGCGGCGGTATCGAACAACGGGCGGCTGTTCGTCATCGCCGACGAAGGACCGGTTGCGTCCGTGCAGCTCCCGCCGAGCTGGAAGCTGACCGCGCGCGGCGCTTTTAACGGCGTCGTTCTGTGGAAGCGGGACATCGGGCCGTGGGTTGACCATCTGCGCGGGTTTCGCAGCGGCCCGGTGGACCTGGCGCGGCGGTTGGTGGCGACCGGGGACAAGGTGTTCGTCACGCCCGGCCTGGGCAAGTGCGTTGTTGCGCTCGACGCAGCCACGGGCAAGGAGGTGCGGACCTATGCCGGCACCGAGCACGTCTGCGAAATCCTCTCCTGCGACGGTCGTCTGTTCATGGTGTCGGAGATTCCGATCGAGGGCGGTCCGAAGCCCCTGGAGAAGGTGGAAGGCGGCTGGCACTTCTTTCCCAACCGCGTGATCGATCTGCCAACGCGCAAGTTGACGGTCTTCGACGCGGAAACGGGCGCGATGGCCTGGGAGAAGGCCGACAACGACACGAAGTACACGATGCCCGCGACTATCGCCGTTGCCGGCGGGCGGGTGTATGTGCAGAACACGACGCACCTGATCTGTCTCGACGCGAAGGACGGGCGGGAAATATGGCGCGCCGAACGTCCGACCTGTACCAACCGCCCGACCTGTTCGGCGCCTACGGTGGTAGTGACGGACGGCGTGGTCCTGTCGGCCGACCGGGACAGCCGGCACCGCTACACGAAGAAGGCCGACAAGCCGGGAGCCATCACGTGGGTCTACAGTGCCCAGTGCTGCAGGATGCCGGCGGGCAAGACGATCGCGTTTTCGGCGGACACCGGCGAGAGACTGTGGGAGCACGTGACCAAGGAGGTGTTCAACGCGCCGACGGACCTGCTCGTGTCAAAGGGGCAGTTATGGACGGGGATGATGATCGGCGCGCGAGAGCCGGGCATCACTTCGATTCTGGACGTAAAGACCGGCAAGGCTGTACGGAAGCGCGACCCGGACGGCAAGTACTTCACCGTGGGCATGTGCCATCACCGCTGCTATCGCAACAAGGCAACCGACCGTTACGTCGTGCTGGGTCGGGCGGGTATCGAGCTGATCGACATGGAGACCGGACAGGGGATTCCGAACCACTGGGTGCGCGGGGCGTGCCAGTACGGGATCCTGCCCTGCAACGGCCTGATTTATGCGCCGCCGCACTCGTGCGCCTGCTACACGCAGGCGAAACTGAACGGGTTCAATGCGCTGGCCGCCAAGCGGGCCGACCAACCGGCGCTGCCCAAACTCGGCGATGCCAGGCTGACCAAGGGGGCGGCGTACGGTGAAGCACCCGGTGATGCCGATGCGGACGCCTGGCCTACGTATCGCGGCAACGCGGCGCGCAGCGCCGCGGCCTCGACCGCGGTCGGCAGCAAACTCGCCGTTGCCTGGGAGCGGAAGCTGGGTGGACGTCTGAGCAGCGTGACGGTCGGCGGCGGCCGGTTGTACGTGGCCGCGGTGGACGCCCACGCCGTGTATGCGCTGGACGCGGGCAGCGGCAGTGAGCTCTGGTCCTTTGTTGCGGGCGGCCGTGTCGATTCCCCACCGACGCTCCACGGCGGCAAGGTCGTTTTCGGTTGCGCGGACGGGCGGGTCTATTGCCTGCGCGCCACGGACGGGGAACCGGTTTGGACGTTCCTGGCCGCGCCGAGGGACACGCGTGTCTGTTCGTACGGGCAATTGGAGTCGGCGTGGCCGGTACACGGGAGCGTGTTGGTCGATGACGGCGTCGCCTGTTTCGCCGCGGGCCGTTCGTCGTTTCTGGACGGGGGCATCTTCGTGTACCGGATCAACGCCGATACCGGAGAGATGTTGAGCGTAACCCGGGTCGACGACCGCGATCCCGCGACCGGCCTGGAGCCGCAGGAGACGGTTGGCACGGGCTATCCCGGGGGATTCAACATGCAGATCGGCGCGCTTTCGGACATCATCGCCGCCGACGGCGATTCGCTTTACATGCGCCACCGCCGGTTCGACAAGGAGGGCAAGCCGGCGTCTCGGGGACCGGCGCACCTGTTCAGTCCCGCCGGCTACCTGGACGGCTCCTGGTGGCACAGGACCTACTGGATCTACGGCGACAAGCTCGAGGACGGTTGGGGCGGTTGGCCCAACGTCTCGAAGCGTATGCCCTTCGGGCGCCTGATGGCGATGAATGGCGAGACGATCTACGGTTACGGCCGCGGCAAGCTGTATCACGGCGGCGGGCATCTGCGGATGGGCGGCACAACCTACCGTCTCTACGCCTGCAAACGCAAAGGGCAGCAGAAGAAGATCGACTACCTGTGGCAGAGCTCGGTCGGCGTGGTCGCACGCGGCCTGGTCCTGGCCGGCGACACCCTGTTCCTGGCCGGCGCGCCGGACGCGGAGGGCGGGGAGAAGTTCACCCTCGAGAGCATCGAGGGAATTGCGAGCGGGCTACTCCTGGCCGTGTCCGCGGGGGACGGCAAGGAGTTGTCCCGGCTGCAGCTCGATGCCGCCCCGGTCTTCGACGGCCTGGCCGCCGCCGACAAGCACCTTTACCTGGCCGACCGAAAGGGGTCGGTGCTCTGCGTACGTGGGGGCAAGTAGGCAGTCAGCAATTCTCATCCCATGCTCTCGCCTTCTCAGGCCGCCGCAGATTTCGAGCCCGCTCCGGGCACTTGACGACGGCCCTTCGTAGAGCGTCCGTAGCGTGCGGCCGTTGCCGGCCGCACCGGAGAGCGCAGGCGGGACGCGGCCCGGCTTCTCGTCTCCGGTCGGCGCGTTCCACGCGCCGACCTCCGGCGAGTCTACGAAGGTGGGGCAGGGCGAGACTTGGGGCCCTTCCTACTCTTTCCCCCAGGGCGGCCCGCTGCCGCAACCAAAGAGATCTGCGTGTACGGGTACGTGTAAGAGTACGTGGGGAGGGGGCGCGCGCCTTCGGCATCCGTACTCGTACACGCATGCCCTAATCTCTGGTGGACCGTCCGTCGGATGGGAGAGAGTAGGGAGACCGTTCGCCCAAAGGGCGATAGGTCCACCTCTTCGGCTCACCAATCCGCATAGGTCAGGGCCTGTGCGGTGTGCGTCTTCGTCCTCCCCCTCTAGTAATCGAACCTGAAGACGCCGATCTTGCACTGCCGGCACCTTACCGCTTCGACCGTCGGGGCAGACCAGACGTTGTCGAGTCCCTTTCTCAGTTTGGCGCCGGCGAACACGGTCTTCGTGTGATCTGTTTCGACCCATCGCAACTTGAACCAGTGCCCTGCAATGAAGCCGTAGTCCATCGTCTGGGCGCATTTGGGGCACGGCATCTCTTTCAGCTCGTCCGTCGTTACGGGGTGACTCTGCATTGTCCCTGTTCCTTTCGCGGATCACTTGGGCGTCACGGTCACGCTCACCGGGTCGGCCCAGTTCTTGTGCTCGTCGGTGTAGTAGAGGTACGCACGACTTGCGGGGCCAGTGTAGGTTCCGGGGATTGCCGCGACAAGGCTGATCGGCACGTCCACCTTCTGCTCGGCCTTGAGCTCGCGCCAGTACAGCACGACTTCGCGCCCGAGTACTTCGTACGCCGCGATCTTGCCTGACTTGACCAGCTCCTTGAGCTGGTCGTGTCGCACTTCCAGCCCGCCGGGGATGCCAACGATCGCGATCGGGGTGGGAATGATCTCGTCCTCGGCCGTGTTGGCGACCGTGACGTTGGCCTCGGCAACGTTGCCTTCCTGCAGCTTGTCGGAAGAGAGGGCAACAGCGACACGGACCTTGCACTCCTCGCTGGAGTCGGGTTTCTCGTTGGCGTACTCGACCGCAACCGCGCAGGGCATTTCGGACCCGCCGGTCATGGCGAGCTCGATCACGTGCTTGCCGGGCTCCAGCAGCTCGGCAACGTCGGTCAACTCGATGGCGCCCTCGGTCTTTTCGTCGAAGGCAACGGCACTGCCCGTCTTGCGCCCGTCGACTATGAGCTGAATGCTGCCGGGCGCCTTGGGCTTGGCGCGGGCCTCGTCGTAGGCCAG
>CAZKRK010000528.1:0-4748 GCA_964555035.1 uncultured Victivallales bacterium
AAGGGCGAGCGCAGAGTGAGCAACACGCGCGAAACCTGGCCGCTAACCGTGGCTCCGGAAGTTCTCTCAGCTCCGCGTGATCTGCAACCCCGTCTCGGACAGAGAGAAGTCGACGAAGCGCGCTTTTGCGTTGGGCGGATCGCTCGCGAGCTTCTCGCGTATCGATCGCGCACCGGCGGCGCTCTCGGCAATCATCAGCAGGTAGCCCCCTCCTCCTGCACCAAGTAGTTTCGCCGAACGCAGGTCGCTGCCGCAACGGTCCAGGATCGCCTGCACCCCGGGAACGTTCGTGCCGGAATCCAAACGGTTGTTGAGGTTCCAGCTACGGCCAACCGCTTCCGCAAATCCCTCGACGTCATCACGCAACACCGCGTCATAGGCGAAGCGCGCCGTCTCACGGATCTCGTCGACGATCTCCAGGTGACGGCGGCCGTTCAGAAAGATGCCGCGCACGATTTCTGCCAGGATGTTGTGCGCCACACGCGTGATTCCAGTGTAGTAGAGCAGCATGCGCCCGTTCAGCTCGGTGTCCGCGAAGAAGCGTCCCGGCAGCCAGCGCATTGTCGGATCCTGCTCGAGCCCCGGCGTGGTTTCAATCAGCTTCGCGCCATGAAAAACCCCGCCGATCTGGTCCTGCCACCCGCCCCCGCTGGTCAACATCTGCTCCAACGCGACAGTGCGCCGGCTCACCTCAAACCGGTCCCAGCGCAGTCCCGCAAAGTCCGACAGCGTCCCCAGCAACGTAGCAGCCAGAATGCTGCTCGTGCCGAGACCGGAGCCCTTGGGTACCGCGGCCAGCATGGAAATCTCGATTCCTCCCCCGAAAGCCAGAAGCTGCTCCCGTAGCGTATCGAACCGTTCCCCGTTGAATGCGGGATCGAAACCCGCCAGGGCAAATGCCGCCCTGGCAATCGTGAAACCGCTCGCCAGGTTGCCGTACTGCTGCACGTCGTCATACGTGTGCAAACGCTCTTCGATTCCAAGGTCGATCGAACGAATGACAAGCTCGGGCGCCTCGACCCTGCGGGCGAACACCTGGATCGGAGGTTGACCGTTCAAGTCCACCGCCATGTTGACGACCTGTCCCCCGCGTTCAAAGCAGTACGGCGGCGTGTCCGACCACCCCCCGGCTATGTCGAGCCGTACCGGACAACGCCCCCATATGATCTGGTCTTCCAGTACGTTCAGCCGCGGAACAACGGGATGGGCCTTGATTGGATTCACGACCGCTTGCCGCAGCAGCCCGAACGCCTCGCGTTCAAGCCCCTCCTGCGCACCGTCCCCACGCGCCCGCAGGACAGCGGCCCGGAACATGCGATCGTGGACGGCAATCAACGGGTCGTGCTCTTCGAACGGCACCGGCTCATCCGGCAACGGGTTGCCCCCCGCGGCATACAGCTCCGCCGTGGCTTCAAGGTCCAGTTTATGAAAAATGCTGCGGTTGTAGTTTGCGACCATGCGCGGCAACACCTGACCCACCCGCTCACGCCGCTGCTCGTACAGCCGGTCCAACCGAATCTCACGCCCCAGTTCCGTGGCCGACAGACGGCGCGCTCCGCACCATGCCTGCCGTAACGCGTCGGCGTCGCAAGGCTCCGCCGCAAACAGCCACTCGATGAAATCCGGCGCCAGCGCTTCGCGCGACATAACCGGAAACAACGGCGCGTCCTGGATATCGCTCGCGCCAATTCCCAATCCCTCCAGATCGATCCCGCGGTCCGCGAACCAGCTCCGTGCCGGGCGCCCCAGCCACAGCGTATTCCCGTCCTCAAGCCGACCGCGAAAAGGATCGTCTATGCCGTACACGCGCAAGGCATAATCCGAATCGCCCACCGGCACGAAGTCCAGGCAGACGCCGCGCTCCAGCCGCAGCGACCAATCGTTGTCCGGAACACCCGTAAGAACGTGCTCGCTCGCAATCTTCCAGGTTGCGGGAATGTGACTGTTCTCGACCCATAGCGAATGATTCGGCGCCTGCCGCAAGGCCGGCCCAAAGAGCGCGTTCTGGCAGAACTGCTTCGGGTGTGGTTGACGGCCCAACGCCCCGAGCTGCGTCTGGTCGATAACCAGGTTCTGCAGCCGGTAGACCGACTCGATGACGTCCCGGCTCTTGCCAAAATGGTAGAAACCCCCGCCCGGCACCGGCACAACGGCAGTCGTGAGCGCGCTTATCTCTTCGTCGGGCTCGCAGGGACTCTCCCCCAGGTGCAATCCCCACTCGCCATAGAGGTCGTAGAACTCCGCCGCCCCATCTCGAAAAGCCTGCGCCTCGCAGTCCCAGCCGCTACGGGTCATCAGCAACCGCACGGCCTTCTCGCTCAACAGCCATACCCCCACGTCAACCATGAAGATGTAGTCCCCAGCCATCTCCCTGATGCGGTCAGGCGTCGGCTTCTGCAGGAAAGTGACCAGATGAGACGGATCGTTGTGCCGCGAAAACAGGACGCCGAAGTCCTGCGCCTCCTCCGGTGTGGTCCACAGCCCAAGCAATACCACGTCGGCATCGGGCAACGGCGGCAAGGGTTCGTCACTGCGCAACAGCACGTCCCCGCTGGCGATCAGCAGACGTGACGCCGGCGACGCCTGCGCACACACGCGCCCCAGAAACGGTTCCTGCAGATCGAGCAGAGTCTGGTCGATACGATGCCCCAGGGACCAACGATACGCGGGGACCGGCACGAACAGCTTCCCGGTCGCCGCATACGCCGGCAAACGCCTGCTGCGCCCGCCGCCGTGAATCATCAGCTTCCGTGAATCGTTCAACCACTCGCCGAAACCGAGCCCGTCCCCCGTCGCCTGCCAGGCTTCAGACAACAGATGGGCCGTTCCGCCCCCGGACCCCAACTGGCACCCCACCGGGTCCGCCGCCGCAAAACAGCGCTGCGCCGTTCGCGGCTCGCAATCGGCCAACTGGTCCGCCATCCCGGGCGGCAAAGAAATCAACGTATCGATCCGACACTCGTCTGCAGTCATACCGGCAATTCCTTTCGCGCAATATAACACCGCAAAATCAGGCCAAAGGAAAGCGCGAAAACTGCCGGCCGGGACAACCAGCCCCGGAGGGGCGCCGGAATAGAGCCCGGGGTGAAGCGCAGCGCAACCCCAGGGGAACCGGCACACCGCAAGGGCACAAGCCCCGGAGGGGCGGCATAGGCACAACACCCGTGCTTCCGGAAACTCGGACCGCGTATGTCGCCCCGCCGGGGCTCGCGTGATTGCCCGATCGGATTATCCTGGGGTGAAGCGTAGCGCAACCCCAGGGGAACCGGCACACCGCAAGGGCACCAGCCCCGGAGGGGCGGCATAGGCACAACACGCGTGCTCCCGGAGACACGAGACCGCGTATGTCGCCCCTCCGGGGCTCGCGTGATTGCCCGATCGGATTATCCTGGGGTTCCGCTGCGCTCCACCCCAGGCTCTACTATGACGGCCCTCCGGGCCTCAACGCTCAACAGGAACCCATGACCCCATACCCCGCTTCAAACTTCTCAGCCTTTCAGCCTTTCTGCCTTTCTGCCTTTCAGCCTTTCAGCTTTTCAGCTTTTCAGCTTTTCAGCTTTTCAGCTTTTCTCTCTCCCCCCCGCTCCGCCAGCAACTTCGCCAAAAACCGCCCCGTATACGACCGTGTTGCCCTTGCGCTCCAACTGCCTCAGCGTATCCAGCAGCATGCGGTTGTCGCGAGTGTGCAACCCGATCGTCGGCTCGTCCAGGATGTAGCAGACACCCCGCAGGTTCGGCACGGGATCGTCGTAGTGAATGTCGCAGTCGGGACAGTGAAGGGCTGACGAGAACCGCGCCGGCTGCCCGGTACGCTTCTTCCCCGCTTCGACGTGAACGGCAACCCTGCCGCGCCCCCGGGCAAGCGCACTCTCGAGCGCATCGACAATTCGCGCCTTGCGACGCCGCTCGAGTCGCACGCGATCCTGCACAACTTCCACTTCTTCAGCGGACCGCCGATGGATACGGTGATACCCCTGCTTCGCCAGCAGCGCGAGCACCTCCTCTTCAGAGAAGTTGTCCGGGACCGGGACGCTGAAGGTGACAATTGCCCGCGGAGCACCGTCGCCGCTCCGCATCAGCCGCTCGTAGGCGCTCTCCGCACTGTCCCTCTGCACTTCTTTCCCGCAGTCGCGGCAGTGCAGATGCGCCGCCCGGGCATAGAGGAGCTTGATGTGGTCGTTCAGTTCCGTCATCGTCCCCACGGTCGAGCGGGACGTCCGCACCGGATTGGTCTGATCGATCGCGATCGCGGGCGGGATGCCCTCGATGCGGTCCACGCGCGGCTTGTCCATCCGGTCCAGGAACTGCCTGGCATAGGGTGAGAACGTCTCGACGTAGCGCCGCTGCCCTTCGGAGTAGACCGTGTCAAACGCCAGCGATGACTTGCCCGATCCGCTGACCCCCGTGACCACGATCAACTCGTTCAAGGGCAGACGCAAATCGATCCCCTTGAGGTTGTTCTGACGCGCCCCCTCGATCACGATCGACCGGCCGTCCCCGCATGTCCGCTTCTTCGCCATAGGCGCTCATCCCTACCCCCAGGAGACGGCACTGTCAATATCTGAGGTCAGTCGTCCTGAAAAGAGCAGCTATCGGTAATCCGTGATCGGTAATCCGTGATCGGTAATCGGTGTGGCACAAGGACTTTCGGTGTTCGCTTGTCACGTCCTGATTTCCGTTTGACACCTTCTGGTTGTTGCTTGAGATGGTCTTCACAGTACAGGGGTCATGGGTAGACACACCGCGGG
>CAZKRK010000529.1:0-4703 GCA_964555035.1 uncultured Victivallales bacterium
ACTTGCGATCACGTCCGGGGTGGTTTTCAGTTCCTGAGATCCCTCGACTCCGCTGTGCTTCGCTCGGGATGACAGGTCGTCTGCTGAGGGTTTTTGGTGAGGTCTGACAGGTCGTCTGCTGAGGAGGGGGGTTGGTGAGGTCTGTCCCCGCACCGGCCGTCCCCGCAACGGTCCCCGCAACGGTCCCCGCACCGGTTGCGATTTTTTCGACCCAAGCCACACTCGGTACAGGGTGTGCAGCAGACGACCTGTCATTCCGAGCGTAGCGTAGCGGAGTCGAGGAATCTCGGGACTTGCGATCACGTCCGGGGTGGTTTTCAGTTCCTGAGATCCCTCGACTCCGCTGCGCTGCGCTCGGGATGACAGGTCGTCTGCGGAGGTTTCTTGGTGAGGTCTGTCCCCACAACGGCACGGGATGACAGGTCGTCTGCTGAGGGTTCTTGGTGAGGTCTGTCCCCACAACGGCACGGGATGACAGGTCGTCTGCTGAGAGAAGATAACGGGGTAGATCGGGAGGAGAGTGTCCCAACAGCTCCGGCGTCTACTCCCCGGATGGTCCCTTGAGGTCGCGGAGGATTTCCTCAAAGGACATCGGGGTTTTCGGGTCGTAGGTTTCCGCCAGTACTTTGCGGAGAATGCTGAAGATGGGCCTTCCCTCGTTTTGGCGGATGCGTATGATCTCGCCAAGGGCTTTCAGTTCCGGGTCGGTCCGCTCCGCGGCTTGCCACCTCGATATGACTGCTTCGATTTCGGTTTCAAGGCCTTCAGACTCCAACCCTGTCAGGATGCCGAGCTCATGCTCCATGCTGCCTGCTTTGCGTTGCGCGTCGTAGATGTGTTTGTCCTCGCGCCGGATTTTGATGAGCGATCCGAACTTCTCGGTTATCTCCCTCGCTTCGGGCGCGTAGGGATAGAGGTGGTGCTCCAGCGGCACATACTCGGGGAACTGCGTCCAGGCGTATTCGTAGTCGGGGCCGTAGGTCTGCTCGAAACAGGTCCTGTCCGCGGCCCGGTCGGGGTAGTTGACGGCGAGCTCGTTTGCGTATTCGCTGCCCGGCACGGTGATGATAAAGGCGCCGCCCAGGGAGTGACCTCCGAGGGGAGCCAGCGCTCCCAGGAGGAGGGACTCGACTACGTCAAGCCGCGACGCGTAGGGCGCGCTGTAGAGACGATTGCTCGCCCCGTCGATGCCCCACTTTGTCAGCGTTCGAACCACGCGTATGGCGTCGCCCAGTCTGTAGCCGCGTTTACCGTTCTGCTTCAGAACGTTGTTGGAGAGGCCGTCAACTCCCATTTCGACCTCGCGGCAGCCCGCTTCACGCAGCAGGCGTATGAAGTCTTCGTTGGGTCGGCCCTGCCTCAGGAACGAGCTCACGCTGGTTTGCCCGGCGCCGAACCTGAGGTACTTGTGCAGACCGCTGTCGATGACCCATCTGCAGAACGCTTCGATGTATTCGCGGTTGCAGAGCGTGTTGTCGTCCTCCAGTAGGATTTCGAGCTTGTGGTCGAGCCCGTGGTCGTACAGGTCTTCACCTTTTTCCAACAGGTCTTGCAACCATCTGCGCCCGGCGACTATGACGAATTCGTTGACCTGGCCGCGGGTGAGTGTTGCGGGGAGGCATTGCACGAGAGCGTTGAGAACGTCGGTTTTCACGGCGTCCGCTTTGGCCGCCACGTCCGCGAAAGGTACGCCGAGACTACGAGCCAGTTCCCGGGCGTCATCGTCGGCAAACAGGCGTGTTTTCTCCGGGGCCGGTCCCCTTGCGGACAGGTAGCGCGACAAGTCCCTGTCGAGGATGCGGACGACTTGCGCCAGTTGGTCTTTCGAGAATTCGTGCGTGTCGGCCGGGAACCACTCATCCCGCGGTTCCGTGGTGGACGAAGAGCCGCCGGACTGCAGGGCAGCGGCGATGGCGTCTTGCGTTTTTCCGGGCCACGGGAGCTCCAGCGCCAGCATGCCCAGCACGTAGTTCTGGAGCTTCCGGAGTTCAACGTAGCGTTGGTTCCATCCCATGGCCATGCTGCAGAAACTGCATCGGAAGGGGCAGCCTCTGGCAATGTCGGGGTTGATGATGGTCCGGGAAGCGATGGGGCCGCCACCGCCGAACAGGCTGAAGCTGCCGTAGTGGAACATGACCGGAACGTCGAAGTCCGCCGGCGCGTTGACCTCGTTGAGGTTGTTGAGCATAATGAATCCCGGCGTGTGCAGGAAGAGGCCGTCGATCTGCTTGAGCTCGTCGATCTGTTTCCTGTTCAAGCCGTCGGTCAACCTGGTCGCGCCGATTATCCTGACGACTTCGGGCAGGACCTCTTCCCCTTCTCCCCGCAGCAGGATGTTGATTTCCGGCAGGAGTGCGATCGCCGCCTTGGGGTGTTTCGCCGACGGTCCACCCAGAATGATGAAGGAGCCGGGGAAGTGTTCGTCGATGAACTCCCGCAACGTCTTGATGTGCTCGCCGACTTCGGAAAACCCCAGCGGTTGAGTTGCCAGCGAGATGCAGAATATGGCCGGCCGCTCGAGGGTGATCTTCCCGCCCGGCTTGATTACCTGCGCAGGGATTCCTTTCATTTCCAGGGCGTGAGCAACCAGGTAGGGGCCGGACGTTCCCGAGAAGTCGAGCATGACTACGCCCGGCGGGCGTTGGTTGTGGGCCACCTCTTGGGTTGCCGCCGGAGTGCGCGTCGCCACGAATCCCGAATGGCACTCGCTTGAGCAAGATCCCACGCCGCAAGGGCGTGGGATCTTGCTCAAGCGAGTGCCATTCGCCGCTGGTTCCCAATCATGGTTATGCCGGGACAAGCCCGGCGCCGGTTCCAGGGTGGCGAAAGCGTCGCGCAGGAGAGCTCTCAGGTCGGCGCGGGAGAGCTCGAGAAGCCGGCTCGCAAGGTAGAGCCTGAGGCGCCCGCTGCCGAGGTGTTCGACGGCGATGCCATTCGCGGCGGCGACATCCTCCACGATGACTACCTGGTCGTCTTCGCCGGTGAAACCTCTTTCGAGCGGGCTGGTAGGGGGGGTATTGCCGAGGAAGATATCGCACAACGCATCCAGCAGCCTGGTCACAGAAGCGGCGGCAGCCCTGTCGTCGTCTCCGGTGGTGAGGAAGACTTCCCACCGGCCCGGCGTGCCTACCGTGTCGATGAAGTAGCTTCCGTTTCCGTCGGGAACGGCCACGGTCTGGGTGTGTCCTTTGTGGAATCTCTTTGCGGCTATCCTGTTGAGCGTGCCCTGCTTGCGCTTGATCTCGAGCAGCAGTCTTTCAGGCGTGTCCGGAGTGGCGGTTTCGGTCGGCGCGTTCGCCAGCGAGTTCCTGATTTCGCTGTCGAGGCTGTTGTCGGCGAGGAATCTCTTTGCGATGGCCCTGGCGGGATCTTCCAAGAGCTCGTCCATGAAGCGGTCAATCTGTTTCTCGAAGTAGACGACATCACTTTCGCCATACTTCCGTGCCAGGGGTTTGCGCGCCAGGGCCAGGGCTTCTTCGTACCCGAAAACATACTGCTGCGTTGCCGGGTCGAGCCGTTTGCCGCGGGCGCATTCCAGGGCCTTCAGATTGCTCACAGTGGTGCTCCCGTAGAACCGTTCTCCATCCTATTCCGTCTTCACCTTCCCCGTCGATGCGACGTAGATCGCGAACTCGTCTTTGCCGTCGACTTCTATGAACCGATCCATCCTGTCCTGGTGGTAGCCCAGGTTGGCGCATACTCCGGCGCCGATGGACTCCGCTGCCAGGTAGAGGTTCTGGCAGATGTGCCCGGCTTCGATGGCGATCATTTTGTGGGCGATGAAGGTATACTTCCATTCGGTTCTATAGGGAATAGCGGCCCAGACGAATACCACGGCCGCGTCTCGAATGTGGTCTTGTCCGTAGCAGACTTTGTGGATGGCCGCCGGGAGGTCATCCGCTTTCCCGATCGGCATGAGTTTGTGTTCCACGGCCAGGTATCTGTAGAGGCCCGGCTCGACGCCGTCGACCCGGTTTATGACCAGGTACGTTTCGAAAGGGTGTCGCGCGCCGCCGGACGGGACCGTCCTCAGGTGATAGGCAATACTCCCGTTGTCATAGGTCGAGTAAGCGGAAATCCCCTGTGTGCACCACAGCATGAAGCTCAGTTCTTCGTTTGTGAACGAGCCGTCCGTGTATTCCCTTCTGCTCCTGCGTTGGTTTACGGCCTTCAGGAGGGGCATGCCTCCGCACTTGATGTCGTCCGGTTCGACGAGGTCGATCAACGTGGCGCCTTCCGGGTAGGGTTTCTGCAGGGGCGGAGGTTTCTTGCCGCGTTTCATGTCCGTGTCGCCGCGCCAGTCCGTGGCGGTGTGTCCCCTGATGAACGTGCGCAGTTGTTCGACTGAAAGCCGGTCCAGGGTCCTCGCTTCCGGCGGTGCGGTTTCCGGGCGTTCGACCACTACGCTGCGACATGAGCACAGCAGGAGAAGGAGCGGCATCGTTGCTGGGATGCGAGTTTTCATCGATAGGGGTTCCTTTCCGGCGGACGAGTTGTCGGTCTGGGGAGAACATAGGTTGGGTGCGGTGCGCAGTCAACGGTTCCTGTGTCTCCCAAAACCGCGGACTTGACGGGTGGCGTCTTGCCCTCAGTGCGGTTTCACGTCGTCCGCGGGCGGCTCGGCACAGCCTCGCCCTCCAGTTGGTGGTATCTAGACCCCATCCGAAAAGGTCTACGTTTGCGAAACGCCCGTCAATTGAACC
>CAZKRK010000530.1:0-4695 GCA_964555035.1 uncultured Victivallales bacterium
GAGTCTACGAAGGTGGGGCAGGTCGATCAGCGGGGGGGACAGACCCCGGACACTGCGCGATGGCCCGCCTTCGTAGAGCGTCCGTAGAGTGCGGCCGTTGCCGGCCGCACCGGAGGGCGCAGGGTGCGCGTACCGGCCTCTCGTCTCCGGCCCCGCGCCTTTGCGCGGGGCCTCCGGCGAGTCTACGAAGGTGGGGCAGGTCGATCAGCGGGGGGGACAGACCCCGGACACTGCGCGATGGCCCGCCTTCGTAGAGCGTCCGTAGAGTGCGGCCGTTGCCGGCCGCACCGGAGGGCGCAGGGTGCGCGTACCGGCCTCTCGTCTCCGGCCCCGCGCCTTTGCGCGGGGCCTCCGGCGAGTCTACGAAGGTGGGGCAGGTCGATCAGCGGGGGGGACAGACCCCGGACACTGTGCGATAGCCCGCCTTTGTAGAGCGTCCGTAGCGTGCGGCCGTTGCCGGCCGCACCGGAGGGCGCAGGGTGCGCGGACCAGCGTCTCGTCTCCGGCCCCGCGCCTTTGCGCGGGGCCTCCGGCGAGTCTACGAAGGTGGGGCAGGTCGATCAGCGGGGGGGACAGACCCCGGACACTGTGCGATAGCCCGCCTTTGTAGAGCGTCCGTAGCGTGCGGCCGTTGCCGGCCGCACCGGAGGGCGCAGGGTGCGCGGACCAGCGTCTCGTCTCCGGCCCCGCGCCATTGCGCGGGGCCTTCGGCGAGTCTACGAAGTGGGGCGCAGAGGAACGCGGGTGTCACGTCCTGATTTCCGTTCACATCCCACATCCTGTCGGGCGTTGCGTGCAATCCTGAGAATCTACCCGGGCCTTTGCGTCGCGCTGGCTGCCAGTTCGGAATCCGTTCTACCGGCCGGTCCGGCGGCTGAGCTTGACTACGCGCAACGCACTGGGCGGCGGCAGGGGCGGTTGCCGGGGGCGGTCGTGGTGCGCACCGAGCGTCTCCCAGCGCAGAACGTACAGCGTGTTCGAATCGGGTGCTTCGCCGCGATCTCCCGCCAGCTTCACGCGGATGCCGTCGAAGTCGATCGTCGGCCGCTGCAGCTCACGCGGGTACTTCCGGGGAATGACGTGATCGCCCTCGAGCGGTCGTAGCGTCTTTTCATCCAGCACGATGTGGCCCGAGGCGTAGTCGCGGTGACGGTAGCCGATGCCGAACTTGCCGGGCGGCAGGGGCGTCAGGCCGGAGATCCTGATACCGATGAAAGGCATCGCGCCGCGGCCGCCGAATACGACCGGCTTGTGCCACGCGGTCACGGGCGCCGTGCGCCAGGCCCCGCCTTCGAACCTGGCCACGAAGATCTGCATGTTCCCGTCATTGTCGGATTTGTGGTAGGAAACGATGGGGCGGTTCGCGGAATCGAATGCCAGGTTCTCGCAGCCGTTGATGATCCCGCCGCCCGACGGAACCGCATCCACCCACGTCTCGGAATGTTCGAGCAGAAAGGGCAGCGCCACCGGTTTGCCCGCAGCCGTTTCCCAGTGCTTCAAATCGCGGCTGCGTGCATAGGACAGGTGGTGGTTTGTGGCGCAGTCCGGCGTGTCGCGCCAGACCCAGACGACGTGGAAAAGCCCGTCCGGTCCCTTCTTCGGTCCGTGCGGATAGGCGTTGCGCTTGCCCTGGCCCTCGAACAGCGGGCAATCGAAGAAGCGACGCCACTTCCGGGTGTCGATGTCGTAGGTGTTGAAAAAGCGCCGACCGTTGCCGCTCCCGCCCGAACGGTACATGAACACGAGATTGCCGGCGGCGTCGGTCATGAAGCGCGGATAGGTGCAACGCCGCTCTTCCTTGCCGGTCATCGGCAGCCGCTCGAAGGTCGTTATGTCCCCGGGTTCGCGTGTTCGAAAGTAGATCAGGGGGACGCAGTGCATGTTGCCGGAGAGGTGCAGGTTGCCGCTCGCGTCCAGGGCCATCGTGATGTAGTTGTGACTGTCCCAGCCGACCTTGCTCGGCAGCGTGGACTTCTGCCATGCCTTTTCACCCAGGCGCCGCTTGGCGACAATCATCTCGTGCTTCGCGTTGTAGTACGCGGCGTATTGGTCGTCGCCGCGCGTGAGCAGGCAGAACCCCACCGGAAACCACGACGGCGCCGAGTCCAGCTCGATCGTCTCCGCGACCCGGTACGTTGAACCCATGCAGAATCCCGTGGCGAGCGCGAACGCCAGACAAGAGACGGCTGTTTGGTTGCTTGGTTTCATGTGCGAAAGAGCCCTCCCCATCAGAGCCAGGAGACTACCGCTTCTTCGGTTCGCTTGGAAGTCCGAAAAGGTCCGAGCTCATGGTGGACGCACGGGATTCCCGCCCAATCGGAACGGGGTGGGACCACCGCTTGCCAATCCCCCGACCCACTGCTAGTATAGCACATGCTGGGTGCGGCCCTGAACGCGGCCCGGCAGGACAGCGGCAGGTATGGCACAGGACACAATGACGATGGAGACTCCGCGCCGGACCGACGCAACTCGCGTGCGGGACGTGGAAGTCGTCGAGCTCCGCGAGGAAGTGCATCCGGTACCGATGGACGATACCCACTACGACCTCGTTCGGCGCGCCGAGGTGGCACTCGCCGCCCGCGGAACTCAGGAGGCGGACCTGCTCGTCGCTTCGCTGGCGCCGGTATTCTGGAAGGCGTTTCGCCGTTCCGTCGCCGGCGCCCTGCGCCGCGTGGTCACCGCCCTCAACCATTTCATGCTGCTCACAGTCTCCCTGAAGGGCCTGAGGTGGCGCCTCGAAGCCCGCCGCAAGGACATCTCCTTCGCCGAGGTCATCCGTCAACACGGTCTCGTCTGCCAGGTGCAGGAGGTCCTCTTGATCCACAAGAAGACCGGCCTGCTTCTGTCGCAGATGTTGCAGGAAGCCCCGGCCACAAAGGACAGCGACATGGTCTCCAGCATGCTGACCGTCGTTCAGGATTTCGTCGAGGACTCGCTCAGCGTGGGGGACAAGGACCGGTTGCAGACAATCCAGGTGGGCGATCTGACGGTATGGATCGAAGACGGACCCGAGGCCGTACTGGCCGGCATTCTGCAGGGCTATCCAACGGATGAGCTGCGCGCCATCTTCCGCAATGCCATCGCCAGGATTCACGCCCGCTTCGGAGCGCTTCTGGCAGCGTTCGCCGGCGGCGACACGACCCCTTTCGAACAGACCGAACCGATTCTCACCGGCTGCCTGAGAGCCCGCATCCGGAATCCCCGCGAGACGATTCTGCCCTGCACGTGGATGGTTCTGCTCGCGATAGGGGCGGCCGTCGGCGTCGCGCTCTGGACGGGCATCCGGCAATATGTTCTGTGGCACAACTACATCGCCAGCCTTGAAGCGGAACCGGGCATCGTCATTCTCGGGCACCGCTTCGTGCCGTTCGGCACCTCCCGGGTCGAAGGACTGCACGACCCGATGGCAACCGAGCCGGACGTCTTTCTCGAGGCGTACGGCATTCCGCCCGGCAAGATCGTCAGGCGCTGGCAACCGTACCAGGCCCTGATCCCGGATTTCGTCAAAGCTCGTGCGCGACGTTCGTTGAGTCCGCCGAAGGGCGTGTTCTTCGAGCTGGAAGGCGACACCCTGACTCTGAGAGGAACGGCGTCGCGCGAGTGGATTCAAACCGCGCCGCTCGTGGCGCGCGGCATCGTGGGAGTGTCGCGGCTGGACACGAGCGGTCTGATCGAGGAAGGGATCGAGACTGAAGCGCGCTGGCATGAATTCCTGGATGCCGTTCGGGACGAACCGGGGCTGGTCATAGTCGAATCAGGCAAGAGGGAGGGGAAGTACTACCTGGTCGGCATGCGGGATTCCCTGGCCGCCGACCCGGTGGAGCTGCTGGAGGAGTCGGGGATTCGGAGCGCTGACGTCGCGATGGCGTGGCAACCGTATCACGCGCTGAATCCCGAGTTTACACTGGCGCGTGCGCGCGCCGTGTTGACCCCCCCGAACGGCGTCAGCCTGAGCATGTCGAACAGTGTTCTTGTCATGAGAGGGGAAGCGCCGCACGACTGGATCGAACGGGCCCACGTGCTCGCGCGGACAGTTGCCGGTGTGGCGGCAGTCGACACACACGGACTTGCCGACCGGGAGCTGCTGAATCTGAACCGAATCAAGGCCAAGATCGAAAACCAGGTGTTTCGTTTTCTGGCAGGCGCCCCGGACCTGTGGCCGGGGCAACAGCAACGGGTTGCTCAGCTCCTGCGCGATCTGGGCACATTCAGGGACAGGGCGATCAAGCTGCGCGTTCTCTATTCAACCGAAATCCGGGGGCACACGGCCGCTACAGGCAACGAACGGGAAGACAAGGCCCGTAGCGCGACGCTTGCGGCCAGGTTTCGCGAGGTCCTGAGAATGCAGGGCGCAAATCCGAGCGAGTTCGTCGTTCGCGGCATGGGCGCCGCCTATCCGAAATCGGCGCCGTACTCGGACAACGACCGCACCCGCGACCGCTGCGTCTCCATCGCGATCGTCATCCGTGAATAGCGAGCACGTTTCACTGTCTCAGGGCGTTGCGAGACAGACCTGAATCGATTTTCGGCCGACAGTCTTCGCCTATATCGGCAACCCGTTTAGTGTCAAGGATTTGCGCGCAACGCCGCCAGGGTTCTCGCCGGATGGAGCCCCTTGGCACGTCCCTTGCATATTACCTGGTCAGACCCCGATTGGTTCGGTAAGGATGGACCTAGGTAGCAGCTAACATACGA
>CAZKRK010000531.1:0-4695 GCA_964555035.1 uncultured Victivallales bacterium
GTGCCGTGGACCGGTCGGAGCGCAACGGAACTTCTGACCTTTCGATACAGCCCCGCGGGAGCGCGCCGTTCACCTCTCCCCTTGGGGGAGAGGTCGCCGCAGCGCAGCGGAGGCGGGTGAGGGGCCGGCCCACGGTGTCCTCGGGATGACAGGTCGTCTGCCTTGTCCGTCCACTGCACGCAACGCGTCTCAACTCACTCGATACGCCACGCAATCCTGTTGGTGAGGCGGGGAGTCATCGGTTGATTTGCCAATAGCGGGATTGCCAATTCCAAGCTGTGCGGCAACGATTCGTCCGCCGCGCAAACGCACATGCCGGAAAGCAAAAAGGTCACCACTGCCGGCAAACACCGTATCCGCATCACACACCTCCAAACCGATCAACCAGTTGACCAACTTACCAACCAATTAACCAATTGACCAATCAACCAATCGCCCAACCAACAGCTCCCTACCGCACCGGAAAACGATACAGGCTGATGCTGAGCGCCGGTGCGGTCAGTGTGCCGTCGTACTTCGCCGCCTTGGTCTCGATCTTGACGCGCATGTTGTCCTCGTCGTTGACAACGTCGGGAGCATCGCCACGAACAAAGGACACCGTCCCAACTTCCTGCGCCCTGGCACCGGCAATGGTCAGTCTTACCTCCTTCGCTTCCCGGTTCGGGTTGACGATGCCGATCGTCAGGATCTGCTTGTCCTCGCTCAAGGCCGCGGCAATATCCAGGCTCAACAGGGCGTGGTTGCCGTCCACCTCGACCGGAGTCACGCCGAACTCCTTGCGGTAGAGCATCAACGGAAGCGCAGTCGTAGCCGCTGACGAAGTTCCCGCCGGGCCAGCGGTACATCGGGGCGTTGAGTTGCTTCAGCAGTTTCAGCGTATCCGCGCGCATCCCCCTCACATTATCGGCCGGCATCAGCGACACCGTGCCGACGTAGCAGGAACCGCCGCCGGCACAAATCTCGAGCATGGCCTTGTCGGTTGTCGCTCCCGCGCGGAACCGGAGCGGATACCTGCGGTAGTCGCCGGTCACGCTCAGCACTTCGTCCTTGCGCTCGTTCTTGCCACTTCCCCAAACGAGGGAGACAGTTGCCAGATCGCCGGCCGATTCCCCCTTGAGCCAGACGTAGCCGGTGTAGTCCTTGCCCTTGACCGTCGCCAGGTCCCGCTGCCGGATCCCGGCGCCGGCGGCGATGAGGGGCGTCTGGTCGCCGACAAAGGAGTCCCGCGCGACCATCGTCACGGCGTCAGCCGCGCCGACAATCTCCCACGGAGACGCCCCCACAACCGGATACGGCGTGTTATGCAGCGACTTGTAAGGAGCGTAGTCCGCCGTGACCGGGAAGTAGAACTTGCGGTCTTCCAGCATTTCGGACCAGATGCCGCCGTAGATGCAACGCCCGAGGTGTTCGATAAACTGGCCGTAGATGAAGGGGTTGATCGGTGCGCCTTGCTTGGCCACGTCGACCGTGGCCGACAGAGTCATCTTCCCCAGATCGATCTCTTCCAGGACGACATCGTCGTACCACGCCTTGCCGGTCGACATGCCCCAGCCACCGAACAGGCAGTGGACTTGCAGTGTTTCGTGCTCTCCGCTGCGCACGATGGACTCCACGCGCGTCCAGTCCGAGTCCCCCGTAATCGCCTTTGTGGCCGAGCCGCGCTGCAGCTCATGCACGTTCAGGAGAGCCCCCTCCCCCGTACCGGCTGCGGCTCCCACGGTCTTGATCCACCCCGACAGACGGTAGGTCGTATTGGGTTTGACGGCCACGACCTGCACCCAGCTTATGTCGCCGCCTTCCCCCGCGCTTCCGATCGCGACGCACTTCCCTTTGCGGCCGCCATCGACGTGGTGAAACGCGCCGGTACCCGCCCACGTTTTCATGTGCCACGCCGCAGGTTGGTTCCCTTCAACGGATTCAAAGTCGCCGTTCCTGACCAGGTTCATTGCGCCCTCGCTTGCTATCGCCGTTGCTGTCATCAGAACACAGATTACCGCTCTCATTCGCACCTCCACACCGGCGGAGGACCGCCGGCTCCAATTCTCTCAACCCGCGCCAAAACAAAACCAATGGAGACGGCGGTCCTCCGCCGTTACAAAAACCCGCGGGCAAATCCAACACCCCACCGGCGGAAACCGCCGGCTCCAGGTCTCACAACCCCTCCGCCCGCTGCGACATCCCTTTCAGCTCGTACCCGTCCGCCATCCCGAATGCCTTTTCGCCGAAGTTGACGGTCACGGTCACGCCGTTGGCGAAACGGGTCTGCTGAACGTCGCGGTTCGGCGTCAAAAAGCGGTGATCCGTCATCTCGGAATAGCCCGTGGCGCGCGCGATCGGACATGTAGCCCGGTACGACTGCACAAACCGCTCGCGGTTCTCGCGCCAGTACCTGGGAGTAAACATGAACATCGGCGGGGTGCCGTAGAGCGCATTGAACAGGTCGCGCTTGTCCCACAGCTCGGGGAGCTTGTTGTTGTAGTCGCCCCAATACCACTGCGCTACGACACAGTCGTGATAGACCAATTCCCACAACGGCAACCGATACCGATGCCCAACCTGGAACTTCTCCACACGCTCGGGAACCTCGTCCCAGATCTTCTGCGTGGCCCGGCCGGCGTCGGGCACGCGGTACGGCCCCAGACTCATCATGCCCTCGAAGTAGTGCAGAAAAGGCACGGACGCGTCATGACCGGTTTCGCTTCCGGTCACCAACCCGGCCTCTTCAGACATGTAGCGCAGCAACTCCATCTTCCAGTGACGGCTCTCGCTGCGCGTCATGGGGTGGTCGGAATGGTAGCACTCGCGCCACGAGCTGGCCGTGGTGGTATCGATGAAACGGCTGCGGTAAGGGTGTGTCTTGAGCTCCTCGCCGACCCGTTTGCGCGCATAGTCGACCGCCTGCCGATCGCACAACACGGCGCACGGGTACATTACGCCGTCCTTGCCCTTCACCTTCCAGCCGCTGCGCGGCTTGCCCCGGCGGTCCAGCATGATGTCTTCCGGGAATCCCCCCTGCGTCCAGTCGCCGTGCGCGCGCCGGAGCCTGGTCTTCACGATTTCCGGATCCATCAGGTCCTGGTAGATGTCGTAGCGGCTCGTCAGTACGCCGGGCATCTTGTTCATGGCCGCGACCCGTGTCGGGGCGCCGCGGTTGCTCCACAGAATGCGCTCGATCCCGGCCGCCTGCATCTCTTTCACAATCGGAATCGCGTTCTGTTCCCAACACCAGACGTTGACCGCGCCGACGAGCAGATCGACGTTCTCGTTCTCGGCGCACTTCCGGCGGAGCGTTTTCAGCAAGCCCTTGTGCCGGGCATACGCGCGGTAACGCTTACACATCGCCACGTGCCCACCCTTGTCGAAGAAAACGTAGCGCAGTTTGCGGCTGTACCCGAACCGTCCCTTCTGACTCTCCCAGAGGGGACGCACGGCGAGCTTGCCGGCAATACGATCGATGCGGATGGATGCGTCGTCCGGCGTTTCAACGATCGCCATCTGCCCGGCCTCACCATCCGTCACGCCCCAGAACGCCATGCAGATGCCGTGGCCGCCGTAGGCGATCAGTCGCATCGGATTGATCGCCCGATCGCTGACGGGATAGGAGATCCCTTCGTTCATCGGTACGACCAGATAGGTCCCCGCATCCGACACGAATGGATATGGATAGGGAATGCTGCCGGGCAGTTCCCCCCCGCCTTCAAGGGTCATGAGGACTTCGGGCGAGGCAGCATCCAAGGCGAAGCCGGCCCGCAGCGTGCGGCCACTCGTGACGTGCAGCCAGGTCAGGTTGATCGTCTTGCCGGAAACACCCGCCTTTGCCAGTACGAGCTGCTGTCGGCCGGCGCGTTGGCGCCACACTTGACCGGTGCGCCGGTCCGTGACGCGCAGGGCGCCGTCTGCCGTGAGAAGTACAACGGAGAGCGCAGCGTTGCTGACGGACAGTTCTTCCGGCAGTTTGCCTCCGCGCATCTCCGCGATGTTACCCACACGCCGCACGGCGAACGCGTCGATCCACACGGTGGCGGGACCGTAGCCAATCATGCGCGGAACGATGCGGCGCGTCTCTTCCGCCACCACCAGGCGTGACTTGAGCGTCCGCCAGCCCCTGGTGGCACTTGTCGTCGCCGCGCCGGCCGTCCAGTTCAGCGCCCTGTTCCCTTTGCCGTAGTCGATAGCGCACAGTGTAGCCGTCCCCTCCCCGTCGACCTTGACTTTGGCCTCCAGCTCGATGATGTCACCGGCCTCGATCGGCACGGGCGTCTCCGACGCAAAACTCCAGTCCTCCCTGCCGCGGTGCTCGATCCGTGCGCAGCGCTCGCCCGCCGCCGCCTGCTCGGCATCGATCGCCAACCGGGCCGTACCGGCGGCACGCGCCCAGGCGTCCGTCCAGCCGGCCGCGCGGTTGCCTTTCACACGTTCGAAGCCCCCGTTGTCGACCAGGTTGGGTGCGGCGCGGGCTGCCACGACATGGACCATAAGAAGGAAACAGATCGATCTCAGCATCACTTGTGCCTTTCATTCACGTTCAACGCATCACCGTTCGTGACGTGGCAGACCTCTACATTCAGACTGTGGACAACCTTGAATTCTCGGGGAGAGAGACGGGGCAGTCAACGGGAAAGGAGTTTCCGAGTTCGCCTGGGGCGCATCTGCGATTTGTTGCACTTGCCGGGGGCCACCGCCGGGCTTGCTCAC
>CAZKRK010000532.1:0-4682 GCA_964555035.1 uncultured Victivallales bacterium
GCCCTCCTGCGCCCTCCGGTGCGGCTCACAGAGCCGCACGCTACGGACGCTCTACGAAGGGGCACTTCCCCTCCTTCGTAGACTCGCCGCAGGCCCGCGCGATGCGCGGGCCGGAGACGAGAGGCGGGGCCGTGCCCTCCTGCGCCCTCCATTTTCACAAGCAACGTCGGTACAACGAGATGGAGGGCGAGCGTCCTCGCGAGCCGGCCCCGAGACTTTGTGAACGAACTTACGGGGCAAAACACTAGCGCACGATCAGCACCATGCCCGGCTTGGTAAACGTGAGGAACGCGCCCTGGTTGATGACGTTCTCGTACTCGGCCTTGATCCAGTCGGCGGAGCGGCAGACGGCCGCGATGCGGGCCTCGTCGAGAGAACCGTCCAACGGGCGCTTGCCGGAGCCGCCGAATTCCGTGCCGAGCGAAATGGCCGCCGTGTTGGCGAGAAAGGTATAGTCCTTATCACTTGCACTTCCGAATTCGCCGTCAACGTACATCCTCATCGTCACACCGTCACCGGTGGCGACGACGTGCTGCCACCGGTCCACCGTGGCATCCGCCCCGATGCTCTCGCTGGTGCGGGTCGTCCCACCGGGTGAGTAGATCACGTAGTTGACAAGGCTGCCCTGATCCAACCACACCAGGAATTGACCGCCGTATCGGCCGAATATCGTCTGGTCCACCGTCGAGTCGGGATTGACCCACGCACTGAACGTGAACCTGTCGTCGTGAGCGTTGTCGATGCGTTCCCAACGCGCCCCGCCACCCAGGTTGACATGAACGCCGCCCTGGACGTCGATACCGTTGCCGGCAATGCCCGCCAGGCGCGCAACGGCGCCCGAATCGGCGCCGTGATTGGCGTTGGTCGTACTGTCGTTCGCGTCGCTGTCCAGGTGGTAGACCCCCAGGAACTTCTCGCTCCACGTCGCGGCAGCCGAGGCCGCGGGCGGCGCGGAGGCTTGCGCGTTGCCCCAGAAAGCCCGGATAGTGGTATCACTCCCGGAGAGCTCGGGAACCCTGACCCAGACGTATGACTTGCCCCCCGTCTCCCAGGATTCGATCTCGTAGTCCAAGAGCCGGGACACCGCCCCATCCGTGAACCGCAGATCGTCGCCGGTCGGCGAATCACACTGACCGTAGTCAAAACCTCCCCTACCCGCTTCGAACACGACCAGGGCGGGGAAGTTTGTCAGTGTCGTCGTTCCGGTGTATCCACTGAACCGGATCGTCATGCGATAGCTCCAGGCGTTTACGATCGTAGAGACGTCGTCATCGTCATCGATGGCACAGACGGCCTGCGTGTTCGCGAGCGTGCAATCCACGGGATTGCCGAGGTCCAGAAGAAACTCCTCCCGCGGGGGTTCAAGCGTCACATCCCCGACAAGCCGCACGTCGATCGTGACGCCGGCCTGGCCGGCCGGGATGGTGAGCGTGCCGTTGGTGGACACGTAGTCCTTCCCCGCCTCTGCCGAACCGTCCGCCGTGGCGAACGCCAGCGACACGGGCGTGGCGGCCGGCGTGGAGAGCGTCACGGGGAATTGCGCAATCGTACCGCCGCCGTCCCCTTCGCTCAGTGCCACGTCGCCGATCGCCACGGCCGGCGGCGCGGTCGTGAAGACCGCCGGCAGGTCGGCCCAGGCCTCGCCCATGGCATTGGTTGCGTAGAAACGATAGAAGTACTTTCCGTTCGCCATCAGCCCCGTGACGCCGGCTGAGACTGTCTGGAAGGCGACCACGTTGCCTACCCCATTCGTGTCGGCCCACGCCGTGGGATCGTCCAGGCCGTCGGTCAGGCCGTAGTACACGGTCATATCACCCGCGCCACCTTGCGCGAGGTAGCCGTTCAGAGTGGCCGTCGACTCCGCGACATTCTCCGCGGGGCCGTTGCTGGCGACGGGGACTCCGAGCGGCTGAAAGCTCTTGCTCGGGGCCGCGAACAGGTTCGTCGCGGCGTTGGCGGCCAGGAACGTGCCGTACCAGGTCCCCTGTGCCAACCCGTTCAACGTTTCGGACAACGCTACGGATCCCACGTTCGAGTAAGATCCGATCACGTTGGTGTTGGCCCATGCCGCCGCGTCCGTTCCCCCGTCGGCCGGTCCCCACAGAAGCGACACCTCGAAAACCGAGCCCGTGGCGCTCAGCGAGCCGTTCACGGCGACGGAGTTGGTGTCAACGCCGGACACCTCATCGTTCATGATCCCGATGCCCGGGGGCGGCGCCGTGACGAACAGTTCCGTATCGTCGGCCCATGTTGCCCCGTGTATGTTCGTTGCATAGCAGCGATAGTAGTAGGGGACACCGTAGATGAGCTGACCTTGTCCCGACACCTCTCCGCTGAAGTTGTCGCATTCGACCGTCGTCAACTGCGCATTGTCGTGCGCCGTCACGGCAATGCCGAGGTTGACGTCCCGGTCCATTTCAAATGCCCGGCTCTGCCCCATCTGCGTCCAGTCGCCGGGTGTGTCTCCGGCGTCCTCGGCCCAGTAACCACTGTAGGTGTTGTCTTCACGCACCAAACGTAGCCAGTAGTATGTGTTGGTGTACCCGTTGGCGCCGTCGGATGCCGAATCGCCACCGTCCGTAGTCCGCCGGCCGAAGAAGATGCGGTTGCCGGCATTGGTGGATGCCGATGTCCTGCCGATGTTCACGTGTCGGCTGTTTGCGCTCAACGACTGTCGGAGCATGATGGCGGCCTTGCGACTTGCATGGTCACCACCCACCAGGTCGCCCACCCGGCAGTGGACGTCGAAGTCGCCGGACGCCGGACGTGACGCGTAGTGGAACTGGTCGGACGTCCCCCAGATGTTCGCGCCGCCACCCGAAACCGTCCACACGCCACCCGCCTCGGTGGTACTGCCTGCCTGTCCCGGGTTGCCGATGTCGAGCCCTGCCAATCCGGCACTCCAGTTGACGCGCGGGCGCGTGTCCCCCGCGAACGCCCCTGCCACCGCGTCCGGCAACGCGTTCGTGTTAGACCAGGCCGAGGCATTCGTCCCGCCGTCGTTTGCCCCCCAGTAGACGGCACCGTATGTTGTGGCGCCGTTCGTCGTCACCGTGCCGTTGAGAAAGGCAAACGCAAGGTCCGGCGTTTCCCCCGTGTTGTCGACCCACGGCGGACCGTCGCTAACGAAGCTCTTGCCGAACAGCGCCCACGCCTCGCCGTATGCGTTCGCGGCGTGATAGCGGTAGTGGTACGGCGTGCCGGGCGTCAGGCCCGACACGTTCGTCGAAATCGGGCCGGCCGCCGGGGCTCCCGGCAACACGAGCGCGTGCGCCCAGGACGTCGCCTGCGTCCCTGCGTCCTCCGGCCCCCAGTAGGCGGTCACCGTCACGGGCGCCGCGCCCGTGGACACGAGGTCACCGTTCAGCTCGGCGGAATTCGTCGTCACGACACCGACCGGCAGGGTCCGAACGAAGGGCAGATTGGGGTCGCGGTCCAGCTCCTCGACGTAGCCGTAGGCGGCGAACGTCTCGTTGGAGACCTGGTCGAGCCAGCCGGCCCGGATCCAGTCCGCCGACCGGGCCACCTTCGACACGCGGGCCTCGTCAAGCATGCCGTCGTAGAAGAAGCTGGCGCCGTTGAAGGATCCCATCTTGACGGTGAGCGTCTCCGACCCGGAGTCGAGGGCGGCCGCTTGACTGTTATCCGGGGCGCCGTCAAGGTAGAGGCGATAGACGCTGCCGTCGAACGTCACGGCCACATGGCGCCATTCGTCGAGCGCGAGTGTACCGGTCGAGGCCAGCACACTGCGGTCCGGTTTGTACACGTTCATCTTGTCGCTCTGCCCCAGGCCGAGGGCCAGCGCGCTGCCACCCGGCCCGCGATGAATGTTGATCAGGCGATTGACCGTCGTGCCGCCGCCAATGCTCCCGGGCTTGATCCAACATGACAGCGTAATGGGACTGTTGGTTGCGGGGAGGAATGTTGAGCCGGGGGTCGTGGGGAAGTCAACGTACTGACGCGATGCGCTCTCGAAATCCCTGCCCCCGCCGATGAAACCGTCGCCGGCGATGGTCCCGTAGTTGACGCCGTCGACCAGGTTGGAGGTGGAATCGGTGACGTTCGTGGATGCTTCCTGCCCGAGATGCCAGACGGCGCGGAAGGTACTGTCCCACGCGCCGCCGTTGGTCGTGTAGGCCGGCGCCGCCGCGCCGGACTTGCCCCAGTAGGCATGAATGGACGTGCCGCCCGTGAAGGCCGGGACCCGGACCCAGACGGTCGACGTGCCGTTCGTGTCCCACCCGTCGATTTCATACGCGAGCTCGTTCGAGTCTCCGCCATCCGTGAAACGCAGGTCCTCACCCGTGGGCGAGCTGAAACTGTCGTAGCGGAACCCCTCGATATGCGTGGACAATTGGACCAAGACGGGGAAGTTGGTGAGCGTCTCCGCACCCGTGTAGTTCGGGTACGTGATCTCGAGCCTGCGCGCCCAGCCGTCGAACGGACCGGCGAGGGAGCTCCATGCAAGTGCAAACGTGATAGTGGACAGTAGCAGAGCCTTCACAATGTGGCACCTCGATCTTCGTGTTCCTGTTCGGTTACGCAGGGACGCTACAGCATGGGATGGAGAGAATCAACGGAGAACGCACGCGCTCCCCGTTCGTAGTGAGCCACGCAGCCCGAGACGCAACGCGGATCGGCGCGGAGTGGCGTGGTCGCGCACGGCACTCCGCACCGTGGGC
>CAZKRK010000533.1:0-4674 GCA_964555035.1 uncultured Victivallales bacterium
GCGTCAACAACTTCAACTACGGCATGACCGGCGGGCAGGGCGGACCGACCACGCCGCTCAAGGCCAGAACGACCACTACGCCCTACGGTTGCGCGGAGCACCCGTTCAACCTGATCTACGTGGCCAAGGCGTGCGGGGCGGCATATGTTGCGCGCTGGACAACGCTGCACACCCACGAGATGCGGGACTCCATGGCCGCGGCGATCAAGAAGAGAGGGTTCGGCTTCGTCGAAGTGGTTTCCCCCTGCCCCACCGGATACCTCCGCCGCAACAAGCTGGGCACACCCCTGGACATCATGCGCTACTACCGGGACAACTCGTACGTCACGGACGAGCTCGATCCCGAGGAGACTGCGCTACCGTTCAGTCCGAAGATTGCGGTGGGTGAATTCGTCGACATCGAGAAGCCCTGCTTCCTCGACATGTACAATGAAGGCATCGTAGCCAAGGCGAAGCAGCCGCCGCAAAAGAAGCCAAAGAAAAGCGGCAAGGAAGAGTAGCATGCCGAACGATACTACACTTGAAGCCGAGAAGACCCAGGTCCGCCTGGCTGGATTCGGCGGACAGGGAATCGTGCTGTCGGGAATGATCCTCGGCAAAGCGGTCTCCCTGTTTGAAGGCGACAACGCGGTCATGACGCAGAGCTACGGCCCGGAGGCGCGGGGCGGGGCCTGCAGCGCGGACGTGGTGACCTCGGCCGGCCGGGTCGACTACCCCAAGGTGACAAGCCCGGACATCCTCGTTCTGATGTCGGAGGAGGCGGCGCGCACCTACGGTCCCGACTGTGCTGAAGGCGCAACGGTGCTGGTCAACGAGAACCTGGTCAAGGCCGTTCCCGATCGGGACGGGCTCCATGTGTACGAGGTTCCGGCGACGGCCATCGCCGAGGGGCTCGGGCGCGTCATTGTCGCCAACATCGTCATGCTTGGTTTTGTCTCATCGGTCACCGGCATCGTGAGCTACGACTCCATGAAACAGGCCATTCTGGACAGCATTCCGCCGGGTACCGAGGAACTGAACCTGGCCGCGTTCCAGGCCGGGTACGATCACGGAACCGGGTTGAAGAAAGGGCAAGATGAACAGCGATCATGAAGACATCCGGACCGATCGGCCCGAACCGAGGATCGGCGTCTACGTATGCCACTGCGGCTTGAACATCGGCGGCTCA
This sequence comes from uncultured Victivallales bacterium, assembly GCA_964555035.1. Taxonomy (GTDB): domain Bacteria; phylum Verrucomicrobiota; class Kiritimatiellia; order UBA8416; family CAYOBW01; genus CAZKRK01. The sequence continues at coordinate 1,169 of CAZKRK010000533.1, forward strand.
CTGGACTGCAAAGAGGTAGCCGAGTACGCCGGCACGCTGGAGAACGTGGTCTTCAGCGAGGCCCAGCTCTACACGTGTTCCGAGCCGGGGCAGGAGAAGATCAAGCAGGACATCCTGGAGCACAAGCTGAACCGCATCGTCGTGGCGGCCTGCTCACCCCGCATGCACGAGCCCACTTTCCGAAGCTGCGTCAAGGCGGCGGGACTGAACCAGTATCTCCTGGAGATGGCCAACATCCGCGAGCACTGCTCGTGGGTGCACCTGCACGACAAGGAGAGCGCAACCGAAAAGGCCAAGGACCTGGTGGGCATGTCCGTGGCCCGCGCGCGCCTGCTCGAACCGCAGGAAGAGGTGGACATTCCCGTCATACGCAAAGCGCTGGTGATCGGCGGCGGCGTGGCCGGCATCCAGGCGGCGCTCGATCTCGCGGATTCGGGTTACAAGGTAACGCTCGTCGAGAAGGAGCCCAGCATCGGCGGACGCATGGCGCAGATCGACAAGACCTTCCCGACCATGGATTGCTCCATCTGCATCCTGGCGCCGAAGATGGCGGAAGCGGGGCGCCATGAGAACATCGATTTGAGGACGCTGACCGAGGTTAGCGATGTCAGCGGATACGTCGGCAATTTCAACGTGACGTTGAAACACAAGGCCCGCTACGTCACCTCGGAGTGTTCGTCCTGCGGCGAATGCGCCAAGGTGTGTCCGCAGCGCGCACCCAACGAGTTCGACATCGGACTGGCTACCCGCAACGCCATCTACCTGCCCTTCGCCCAGGCCGTGCCGGCCAGGTACCTGATCGACATGGGACTCTGCCTCAACAAGGACGGCGTGCGCGTATGCGAGAAGTGTGTGGAAGCCTGTGACCGCCACTGCATAGACTTCAAGGACGAGGACTCCGAGGAGACAATTGAAGTCGGCACCATCGTTGTATGTACCGGAGTGGATGTCTTCGATGCGTCCAAGCTGCCCCAGTACCAGTACAAGAAAGCGCCGAACGTGATCACCAGCCTCGAATTCGAGCGCATGATCAACGCCGGCGGCCCGACGAACGGGAAACTCATCCGTCCCTCCGACCACGAGATTCCCAAGACCGTCGCGTTCCTGCAGTGTATCGGTTCGCGTTCCGGCAAGAACAACCCTTACTGCAGCAATGTCTGCTGCATGAATACGATCAAGGATTCGCTTCTGATCAAGGAGCATTGGCCCGACACGGAAATCGAGGTGTTCTACATCGACATCCGCGCCTTCGGGAAGGGCTTCGAAGACCTTCTGCAGCGTGCCAAGCAGGCCGGCGTCAAGTTCACCCGCGGACTGCCTGGAGAGATCGTGCCGCTCAAGAACGGCAACCTGAGGCTGTTGGGCGAGAAGACGCTGTCGGACTCCCTGTACAACGTGGAGAGCGAGATGGCGATCCTCTCGGTAGGACTGGAGCCGAGCGAGGGCAGCGAAGCGATCCGCAAGACCCTGACGCTTTCGCAGGCCAAGGGCGGGTTCTTCATGGTCGCGCATCCCAAGCTGAGGCCGGTGGACACCGCAAGTCGCGGCATATTCCTCGCGGGGTGTTCGGAAGGCCCCAAGGACATCAAGGACGCGGTGACCCAGGCCAGCGCGGCCGCTGCCAAGGCAAACATCATCATGCACCGGGGCAAGGTCACGGTGGAAGCCATTACCGCCAAGATCATTGACGAGGACTGCACCGGATGCGGCGCTTGTGTCAAAGTCTGTCCCTACAATGCGATCCACATGGACGACAACGACAAGGCCGTCGTGGTGGACGCCGCCTGTGCCGGATGCGGAACCTGCGGGGCCGAGTGCCAGTTCGGGGCCATCAGGATGCGTCACTTCACGGACGAGCAGATCCTGGCCCAGATCGATGCGTTTACGGAGCACGCTCCCGAGAAGAAGATCCTGGCCTTCAACTGCAACTGGTGTTCCTACGCCGGCGCCGATTTTGCCGGCATCGCCCGGATGCAGTACCCGCCGGATGTGCGCATCATTCGCACGATGTGCTGCGGCAGGGTTGCGCGCCGTTTTCTCGAACACGCTTTCGCCCGAGGGGCAGGCATGGTGCTCGTTTCCGGTTGCCACATCGGAGACTGCCACTACATCGATGCCAACACCTATGCGGAAAAGCGCTACAACCAGACGCGGAAGGTCATGGAGCAGAACGGCGTGGACCCGGATCGCCTGCAGCTTGTCTGGGTGAGCGCTGCCGAAGGTCAGATTTTCCAGGACAAGATCTTGGCGATGAAGAAGCGGCTCGATGCCGTGACGCCCGAGGAAGTCGAGAAGAGCAAGGCTCTCTTCGGCGAACGCGAGCGGAAGAGACTGGCGAGGCTTGAGCGAAGCAGGGAGAAACTGCGGCAGAAGTCGATGCCGGAGGAGGTGGCGAGTGCCTGACACGCGAGATTTGTTCAAACCGGAGCAGTTCTACCCCTGCCTGCAGTGTGCCATCTGCACGGGAAGCTGTCCCGCCGCGCAGGTCGTGGACAAGTACAACCCCAGGGAACTCATCCTGCGCTCGATGCTGGACGGCGAGCTGGACAAGGTCCTCGAGACGGATATGGTCTGGTGCTGCACTACGTGCCAGGTCTGCCGGGAAAGATGCCCGCACGGGATCGACGTTGCCGGCTTGCTGACCCACTTGACGAACCAGGCCGCGGCGCGGGGGAACATCCCCAAGGCGTTGCGGGGCAGCGTCATGTCAATGATCGAAACGGGGCGGCCGATTCCGACCAACTCGCGTACCGAACGTGTACGCAAGGAACTTGGCCTCGAACCACTCCAAGAACCCGAGACCGAAGAGATTCGCCAGGTGCTGCTGGATGCGGGCCTCGGCGAAATACTGGATATCAAATGAAGCTAGCATTTTTCAGCGGATGTGTGATCCCGGTCAAGTATCCCGGAGTCGAAGCAGCTACGCGATTCCTGGCGGACGAATTGGGAATCGAGCTCGTGAGTCCGAAATTCGGTTGCTGTCCGGCGCCCACGGGATTGAAGGGGATCCATTTCGACTCGTGGTTGACCCTGGCGACACGAAACCTGTGTCTGGCCGAAGAAGAGGGCCTCGATATCGTCACGATCTGCTCGGGTTGCACGAACACGCTGCGGGAAGCCGGTCACTTCATTTCCGAGGATGAGAAGAAACGCGATTTCGTGCAGGGCGTTCTGGAGAAACACGGAAAGTCCCTCAAGGGCGAGGTCAAGGTCGTCAATCTGGCCGACCTCCTGTCCGGGGACGACTTCCTCGATCTCCTGGAAGACAAGCTTGTGCGTCCGCTCCAAGGCATGAAGTTCGGCACGCATTACGGCTGCCACTATTTCCGTCCGGGCGCCGTCATGCAGGACGACGATCCCGACCCGCGCTTCCCCTTGCCGGAGTCGATGGAGTTGATTCTCGAATCGCTTGGCGCCGAGATTGTGCCCTACAGTCGGCAGGATCTCTGTTGCGGGGCTGCCCTGAGCATCAACAACGAGATGCAGGACGAGTCATTCCTGGTGAC
>CAZKRK010000534.1:0-4664 GCA_964555035.1 uncultured Victivallales bacterium
TGGGGAGGCAGATTAAGTAGAAAGATTAGGTAGATAGATTAAGAGTCGATGGGCAGCATACTTAATCTATCTACCTAATCTTTCTACTTAATCTGCTCCTCCACGCGCCGCGAAACCCGCGCAACCCTTTTCGGACACCCTCTAACTACAAACCCAACGCACGCGCTCCCTGTTCGTAGTGAGCCACGCAGCCCGAGACGCAACGCGGATCGGCGCGGAGTGGCGTGGACCGGTTGGAGTGCACTACGCGCCGACACTCGCAAGCGGCCCATGGCCTTTTGATACAGTCCCAGGTTTTTGCTCGCACACGGGCGACAACTGCCTCTCCCGCAAGGGAGATGGTGGCGCGCGGCGCCCACCACCCGATTAGTCGTCAACAACCGCCGACTCCCGTGTTCCGCTCTTGACCATCATCGGATAGAACAGGATCCGCGGCAGAATGAACAGGGCCACGACTGCGATCGTGGCGCTGGTCAGCGATTTTGTGTTCATCGGCAGCCACCCCTGCGAAAAGGCTGCCAGCCACAATGTCACGCCGAGGATGAGCCACTCGTCCAGGATGAACCGTGCGCGTCCCTTGCACGTCTCGCCCAGCACACGCGGATAGTTGTAGAACATGTCGAAGATGACGTGCTCGAACAGCGCGCCTTTCTCGCCGAAAACCGGGATGATATGCACCATCTGGGTCGCCCAGCGGCTGGCCATGAAGCGCGAGAACACCGGGTAGGCCGCCGCCATCTGGATGGGAAATGCCAGATAGCCGATGTACTTCACGAACGACAATGGCGCCGCCACGACGTAGTCTTTGAGGTCCTTGTCCTTGACCATCATGTAGACGACGTAGGCCCCGCGGCAGATGGAACCGGGGGATATGGGCGTCAACTGAAACGCGGCCAGTATCACGCCAAACGTCACACCGGCACGCGCCCAGGTTGTCTCTCCCCGCAGCATCAGCACGACAAAGACAATCGCCCCCGTCAAGACCGACACGATTTGCGTCACGGGCAGAGTCGCCAGGTGCACGGCGACGCTCTTGAGATACTTGACGATGTAGGGGTCCGATACGTGCTCGAGCACGATGCGCAGCTCGTCATCGTCCAGCATGCCCTCGCGATGACCTTCCTCGATCGTGCGCTTGAGCCATTCTTCGCGAAATGCGGCATCCTTGATGAAGCTGCGCATGTAGCCGATACCGTCCTTGATCCGTTGCCAGGCGTAGCGCGGCTCGGCAGTCCAGCGGTGCATGCCCGCCGGCAGGAACCCGACCGTCAGCCGCTGCAACCAGAAGCTCGCCGGCGTGACGGACAGCCGGCGCGCTTCGGGTTCGCCGCAACGTCCCTTGCGATACCACCCCAGAACGCGCCGTGTCAGCTCGGCCCGCCAGTACCGCAGAAGGTAGCGGCCCTCCGTCAGGCACCTCACCTCGTGGCGCCGCCATGCCGGGTTGCCCCACATGCGGCGCAGTGTCGATCCGAGCGCCGGAATCGCGCCGAGAGCGTAGAATGCAGCGAACTTCAACGGCTGCCGTGCAAGGGCATCGGCAAAGGTCTCAACGATCGTTCCATCGGCCTTGTAGCCGTCCGCGAGCCCGCGCCGCACGTCGCTACGCAGCGTGCCGTCGCAGAGCATCCGCAGCCCCTGGTGCGTCAGGTCGGGCATCGAGCGTCGGTAGGCGCGGTCATAGCCTTCAAGCGCGTCGATCATCCCCGCGTGCTGTTCGAAGACATCGGAGTGTTTTGTCGCAAAGGCCCGCAGCTTGCCGAAATCGCAGCGGTCGAATTGAACCAGGGACTTGCGCCCGATTCCTTCGAAGATCAGGCCGATGTCGCGCGGGCTCATCGGCAAGAACGGCAGCAGGGCCAGGCCGGCCCGAAAATCCACGGCGCAAAGCCCCTCGGCGGGACGGCCGTCGTATTCCGAGCGTTTCATGACGTTCGGCTGGCTCTTCAGGGTCCACCATTCATATTGCCGGGCCAGCTCGGGGGCGCCCATGTCATGCAGCATGCACACGAAACGGTGCATGAACTGTCGTTTTGAAACGTACTCCGGACTGTGCGTCTCGAGCGGATCGATCGTGCGCCACTTTGCTCGCAGCCTGGGGCGGGTGTCGGGCTCGAGCCGCCAGACGCGCCCCTCCACCCACTCGCGAATCTCGCCGTAGGCGCCCAGCTCGGCGTCGAAAAAAGACGCGTAGACGTCGGCCACTGCGTCTTCGCGCCCGAAGACGACCCCGGCGGCAAGCCGGGATAGCTTCTGCCACAGGAGTCCTCCCCGACAGGCCCCCTGGTTGATCTGCGCGCTGAAGGGCGCCTGGAAACCGAGCCAGTAGAGCAGGTCGCGGAATCTGCGCGTGAAACGCGTCGGGGGGATCATGATCTTGAGGGCGTAGCGGCCGCCCTCGACGAGTCCAAAGCGCTCCGCGTCCGAAACGCCGTCCGCGAAGGAGAGTTTCTCGAGGATACAGGGATAGACCTGTCCGGCGAACCCGCCGCCCACGAACTTCTCGATCCGGAAGCGCCCATGGCCGTTGACTTCGGGCCAGACGGTGCTGAAGTCAATTTCCAGCACATCGCCCTTGTCGTAGCGGGTCCGGCGGTAGCCAATCTCCAGCTCAGCCGACCGGATGCGCTCGATTAGCTCGTTGCAGAACTCAACGGAGTACTTCCCCCTGGTATGCAACCTAGAGCTCCCCTTCGTACTCTACCGCGATAACGGTAGCATCCTCGTCGGGCATCTTCGCCGGCAAGACGATAGCGCAGGAAGCACCCTTGCCGCCGGATGCGTCTACGGTAGACGCTTTGAGGGGCTTTTCCTTGTCCGCCAAGAGGTAGGCGCGTTTGATCCGATTGCCCAGTCCCGCCAGCTCCAGCGTGCCCTTCGCCGGCCAGTTGAAGACGTGCAGGTAGAGAACACCGGGCTTGGCCGTAACACGGCCGAACGGCACTTTGCCCAGGGGGCTTGCCGAAGTGCCGTAGATGGCTTCGCCGTTGACCTTCATCCATTTGCCGACTGCCGCCAGCCGTTCGACGCTGGGCGCGGGGATCAGCCCCTCGGCCGTGGGACCGACGTTCAGCAGGAAGTTGCCGCCCTTGGAAGCTATGTCGACCAGCTTTCGGATCAGGTCGCGCGAAGACTTCCAATCGTGGTCATCCTTCTTGTAGCCCCACGTGCGGTTCATCGTCATGCAGGATTCCCACGCCACACCGGGCATGCCCGTGGCCGGGATTTCCTGCTCGGGCGTGCCGAAATCGCCCGCGAACGCGCCTTCCTTGTTCATACCCTGCATCCCCTTGCGCCCCTTGTCCACGCGGTTGTTGATGACGATGTCGGGCTGCAGGGTCCGCACGTAGTTGTAGAGATCGATCCCGCGGTCGTGGGTCCAGCTCTTTTCCCATTCGCCGTCAAACCACAGCACGCCGAGCGGCCCGTAGCCCTGCACCAGTTCCTTGAGCTGGCTTTTCATGTAGAGCGTGTACTTGTCGTAGTCCGGCTGGTGGCCCTCGCGGCCCTTGTCCCACGCGGGCAGGGGTTCGTAGTTGGGGTGACGCCAGTCCATGATCGAGTGATAGAAGCAGAGCCTTACGCCGTGACGCCGGCAGGCTTCGGAGAGCGGTTTGAGCAGGTCCTTGCCATACGGCGTGCCGGCGACATCGTACTCGGTCTGTTTGCTGTCCCACAGGCAGAAGCCGTCGTGGTGTTTGGAGGTGATGACGATGTAGCGCATCCCGGCGTCTTTGGCGATCCGCACCCACTCATCCGCGTTGTACTTGACGGGGTTGAATTGCTTGACCAGTTCGCGGTATTCGGCCAGCGGGATTTTGCCTCTGTTCATGATCCACTCGCCGATTCCCTTGACCTTCTTGCCCTTCCATTCTCCCGCCGGCACGGCATACAGCCCCCAGTGAACGAACATGCCGAAGCGGGCCTCGTGCCACCACGCCATGCGTTCGGCGCGGGCTTCCTTGGTTTCCTGCATGTAGTCTTTGGTCGCGGCCTTGACGGCCCCGGCGGCAATGCTGACAACAGACAGTGTAAGAGCGAGAACGCGTCCGGTCATTATGGTTCCTCCAGGCTTCGGGGTTGTGCAACTCAAGAACGGAACAGTACACCCCCCACCCCGCCACGGGCAAGAGTGAAAGGGGGCGTGACAAATCGCCCCGGCAAGCTGACACTTCGGGTCATGACTGAAACTCTGAGCAGACTTGTGTCGGGACAGCCTAGGATGGTAAACGATGGGGACGACGGCGGATGACGGTTACTCCCTTTCAGATGCGGGTCTACGGTCGAACCCTCGAAATCCCCGCGGGCAAGGTCTCAACCTACGCCGAGGTGGCGGCCGCCATCGGCTGCGGCAGTCCTCGCGCCGTCGGTCAGGCGCTCAGGCGTAACCCGTTTGCGCCTGATGTCCCCTGCCATCGCGTCATCCGCTCTGACCTGACTATCGGCGGCTTTGCCGGTCGCACCAGCGGCGGGGAGATACGAAGGAAACTCGATCTGCTGGAGGAGGAAGGGGTTCGTTTCGAAAACGGACGCCTGGCGGACGAATCGCAGCTGTTCAGGTTTGGGCGAACCCTGCGCTAGTCGGAAACTTCAAACCCCGCGCTGTCATCCCGAGCGCAGCGGAGCGGAGTCGAGGGATCTCGGGAACTGCCAAGCACGTCCGG
>CAZKRK010000535.1:0-4651 GCA_964555035.1 uncultured Victivallales bacterium
CACCTCTCCCCCCGGGGGAGAGGTCGGTCCGACGCAGGAGGACCGGGTGAGGGGCGGACCGGTGATGTCCGCGGGATGACAGCTTCCTCCGCCACCGCCCACGCGCCACCCGCCACGCGCACGCTCGACCTGGGCGACGGCGTCACCCTGACCCTCTGCAGGGCCCCGGGCCGCGACTTCTGGATCGGAAAGTATGAGGTCACCAACGAGCAATTCACCCGTTTCGACCCCGAGCACCACAGCCGGCTCGAACACGGGGATTTCCTGCAGTTCAGCATAAGGGAAAGGGGCTACCCGATGAATGCTCCCCGGCAGCCCGTGGTACGCGTATCATGGCGGCGAGCCATGGCCTTCTGCCGCTGGCTGAGCGAGACCACCGACAATGAGATGACGCTGCCGACCGGGGAGCAGTGGGAATACGCCTGCCGCGCAGGCACGACGACCGCGATGTTCTACGGCAGCGTTGGCGACGATTTCGCGCCCTACGCCAACCTCGCCGACCGGCGTTTGCTTCACGTGGACACTTTCGGCTTCGGGCTGCCCTCCGGCGCCGTCTATCCGTGGCGGCCGGCCGCCGGCGATATCGACGACGGCCACCGCGTATCGGCTCCCGTGGGATCCTTCAAGCCGAACGCCTGGGGACTCCACGACATGCACGGCAACGTTGCCGAGTGGACCCTGCCCCCCTCCCCTGTCGCCGAGCATGGGGACATTACACGCGTGACCGTCCGCGGCGGCTCATGGTATCGCCGCCCGCACCGCGCCACCGCGACCGCACGCACCGCCTACCACCCCTGGCAAGGGGTCTTCGACGTCGGCTTCCGGGTGGTCTGCAGCGAGTAAGAGGTCCCATCACCAACCCTCTTGACACGTTCCTAACGCCGGTGATAGCTTTTTGCGGATATGTCAGAAACCGTTCATCTCGAAGTAATCCAGGGCGAAGATCGCAGCAAGCGCATATCCGTTCCCGAGAGCGGAGCCCGCATCGGGCGTTCGGCCAAGAACGACATCGTTTTGATGGACCCGCTCCTCTCGCGTCATCACTGCCGTGTCTTTTTCCGTGAAGGCCAGCTTTGCATTACCGACCTGGGCAGCGCCAACCGCACGGTAGTCAACGATGAGGCCATCCAGGAAGTCAAGTTGCAGGAACGCGACCGGATCACCCTGGGCGATACCGTCATCGAGGTTCGCCAGGCCGTCCTCCACGGGACGGAAGCGAAGCCACCGCCGCCACCGGGCAGTCCCCTGGTGGATCTTGGTTTCTCCGCCGAGGAAGGCGAGGCTGCATCCGTGTCGCGCAAGATCCTCGGCCGCGGCCCGCTCCTGTTGATCGCCGGGCTTGTCGCCCTGCTGGCCGTTGCCGCCTGGCTGCCCAAACTGCTCAAGCCGAAGCCGATCGATCCCATCCAACCCGACAACGACGGAGGACCCGCGGCGCCACCCTCGTTCTACCTGGAATACGAGAAGGTCGAGGCCGATACCGACAACATCTTCCGGTACAAACTGGTCATCAACGAGAAGAACGAGATCACGGTCGAGATGGACGACCTTGCCAACAACCGCCACTTCAACGAACCCAAGGAGCTGGACCCGCGCCTGGCCCGGGAGCTGGCGCGTGATATCGTCCAGGCCGGCTTCTTCGGCCTCCGGGAAGAGTACCGCGGGGTTCAGCCCAACATATTGCACCGTTGGGACATCAGCGTTACAGTGGGGCGACAGACCCACCGCAGCGCAGTCGTCAACCGCGCCCAGCCCGAACTCTTTCGCCAGATCACCGAGATGATTGAAGTGTTCGGCAAGAACGAAATGGGGCTGTGGGCACAGCAGTTCACGACGGAAAAGCTGCTTGAGATGGCCCGGGACTCGTTCTTGCTGGGAAAGAAGATGTACGACGAACGTGACATCGACTACGGCAACCTGGCCGCCGCCATTCGCAGTTTCAGGGAAGCGAAGTTCCACGTGGATACACTGGAGAACAAGCCGGAATACTACGGAGAACTGCTGTCACTCCTGACTGACTGCAAGGAAATACTGCAGAAACGCTACAACGAACACAACTTCCGCGCCGAACAGTACATTCGCCTCAAAGAGTGGCAGCAGGCCGCCGACGAATTGCAGGTCATCTGCGAGCTCGTCCCTAATCGCGACGACGACCGCAATCGCGAGGCACGCACGAAGCTGCTTGAAGTAGAAACCCGCATCAGAATGATGAGACGATGACCAGAACCACTCCAACGCTTGTGACGCTTATGCTGGTAGCCGCCGTTGCCGCATCGCCGGCCCGTGCCGACGGTGAAGACGACGTGTCGTCGCCGTCCTGCCAGGTGAGGGTCTCTACGATTCCCGAAGGCGCCGCGGTGGAATGCGACGGCGTGGTGTATGACACCGCGGCCGCGGCGATCACCGGTCTCAAGCCGGGTAAGCATCTCCTGATTGCACGCAAGCAGGGCTACAACGACACACGTATGACAATCGAACTCAGCGATGGTCAACGCATGGCCGTCGAGATGAAACTCGAGCCAATCCTGGGGCTCGTGATCATACACTCCATTCCGTCCGGGGCGACCGTGGAGATCGACGGCGCCAACCGCGGCGAGACGCCGCTGCTGCTGACGGATCTGCCCATCGGCCAGTACCGCATGCGCCTGATCGGCGCCGGCTATCGTCCCCAGGAAATCGACCTGTCCGTAGCTTCCCGCAAACCGAAGAGACTCGAGATATCGCTTGATTCCAGCTCGGCCACGCTGGTCCTCGAATCCCAGCCCAGCGGTGCGCGGATTCTGATCAACGGTATCGACCGCGCCACCACCCCCAGCACGGTAGCCGGTATTCCCGAGGGCGAAGTCACGCTGCAACTCGAGCTCGACGGCTGCGAGCCCTACGAGCAGACGATTCGGATGACCGCCGGCGAACGGCAGGAAATGACCGCCGTGCTCAAGCCGATTCCCGCACAGTTGATAGTCGTGTCAATGCCCGCCAGGGCGCGCATCTACGTCAACAACCAGTTTCGCGGGGAATCGCCGGTGACGCTGACCGAGCTCGAGCCCGGCTCATACCGCATACGCGCCGAGATGGACGCCCACGAAATTGTCGCGCGTACGGTCTACCTCGATCGCGCCGACAAGGTCACCGAGGAATTTCGGCTGCAGCCCAACTGCGGCGCTATCGAGATCCGCACGGCCCCGGCCGGAGTGAAGATCTTCGTCGACGGCAAAGAGCGCGGGATCACCAAGGCGCCCGCGGGCGAAACGGACCGTGTCTCCGAAGATCTGAAACTGGACCTTGTTCCGATAGGCACCCGTACGCTGGAGCTCACCAAGAAGGGCTTCTTCAGCAAAGAATTCACGCTCGAAGTCGAGCGTGACAAAACCACCACGGTTCAGCAGGCGCTGAAGCGCCGCTTCATCCCCAACTTCGAAGTACGCACATCCGACGCCGTGTACAAGGGCGTTCTGATTGAGCAGGACCCCCAGGGCAACGTCAGGCTCGAGGTTCGCCCCGGCGTAATCCGCACCGTCAAGGCCAAAGACATCCGCAGCAGCCGCCCCCTGCGCGACGACGGCCCGTAGGTCGCCCCCATCCGAAAAGGGTCGCGCGGGTTTCGCGGCGCGTAGAGAAGCGATTAAGTAGAAAGATTAGGTAGATAGATTAAGTATGCCCAGCGACTCTTAATCTATCTACCTAATCTTTCTACTTAATCTCCCTCCCCAATTTTGCGGCGTCCCCATTTTCCTGGCGTTTCAGAGCAAAATCGACCGCCGACCCTTTTCGGACACCCTCTAGTTCAACTCGGCGGAAGTAACGTAACATCGCTTCGTCTCGACCAAAGTCCCGGACATATTTGAGTCGATCAACCACTCACGTTCACCCATTGCGAGACTGCTACGCTATTTACGCCCAGGAGCACTAGTCGCCCCCCCCGGCGATACCGGCCCACGCACAATGTTCTCAGTCCCAAAAGGGGACATGCCTGCCATCCCGAGGACACCAACGGCCTGCCCCTCACCCGCCTCCGCTGCGCTGCGGCGACTCTCCCCAAGGCGTAGACACCACCTGATCGCCATTGCCGAGGCCATGGGCTTCAGCAAGGGCGAGACCGTCCACTGGGAGGAACTGACGATCTGTGACGGGACGAAGACAACTAAGGTCCGCTACAAACGCATCGCTGAGGCCAAGAAGGTGTCACCGCTGTTTCCAAAGAGTAAGGAGCTCGTAGACCATCGCTGCCGTAGGAGAGGATCGCAGAATAATGGACAGCAGAATGATCTGCCTGCCGACTGCCTGATCCCAATCATTCTGCTGTCAATCATTCTGCTGTCCCTCTTGTACTGCGTCGGCGTCTGTCCCGTGCGGAGTTTCGCGTATTCACGTTGCGGAGTTCTCGTCCGCCATGGCGTTCCTCCGCTCTCCCTTCTACTGCCCAACAACGTTCTGAATTGCCCTCAACGTCACCCGCAAACCGAAGCGGCACTGCCGTCCCCGATCGGCCGTTCAACGCTTGACTTCTCGTAGCAGGCAAGAGAGCAGTAGCCCTCTCTGCTCCACGCCTGGTAGCGGGGATTGCCAATCATGTTCTCGACCTGTGTTTTGCGGAGTCGCTGACCGCACGACGGGCACGTTCGCTCGCTGAAGGCTTCCTCGTTGAGCCTGG
>CAZKRK010000536.1:0-4646 GCA_964555035.1 uncultured Victivallales bacterium
AGACCGGGCTGAACGTGGCGTACAATGGAAAGGTCACGGGCTGGACCCATTCCGGGAAAGGAGCCATTCATGCCGTGGACCGTTCCTTCGGCGGCGGCCAGGTGACCCCGCCTGACTGGGCCGTCATGATCTTCGAGGACAACGTCATCACGTCCGCCGAGCTCGACGCGAACACGACCGGAGAGAACTATCGTGTGGCTTTCGAAGCGTGTCCGGCCGTCTATGCCCAGGCCGCCCAGGCAACTCAGGCGGCGGATGCGCTGCTTATCGAAGTTCTGCGTAGAGACGGCAGTGTACTGAAGAGTTTCACGCATGCACCGGGCGCGTGGAAAGGCAAGACAGAGTTTGCGGCTGCCGACTTCGAGTACAAAGGCGACGGATCCGGTTCGGTCCGTCTCCACATCGGTCCCGCCGGCAACAAGGACAGTGGACGTTTCAAGGGTGCCGTCGATAATGTGGTTGTGAAAAGGAAATGAGGAGAACAGCCAATGAGGTCTAGCTGGCTATCAGCTCTGTTCACCATTCTGCCGGCCCTGGCTGTATTCGATGCAAGGGCCGAAACTCCCGCGAGACCGAACATCGTCTATATCGCGCTCGAGGACATCACCCCGATGATGGGGTGCTATGGGGACGCCTATGCGAAGACCCCGACGTTCGACAAGTTGGCCTCCGCGGGCATTCGCTATACACATGCCTATTCCGTCGGCCCGGTCTGTTCGGTATCACGGTCCAGCATCGTGACAGGCATGTATCCGACCACGCTGGGGACAATGCACCATCGCAGCAATGTCGGTCGTCCGCCTGCGTTCCTGGAGATGATTCCGAACCAGATGGGGAAGGCGGGGTACTTCACCGCGAATGCCAAGGGCGACTACAATATCGGAGGCGCGAAATGGCAGGCCCGTAGCAAGGGGCCTGTATGGCGAAAACGCAAAGATCCCAAACAGCCGTTTTTCGTGAAGTTCGATTTCGGCGAGTGCCACTCCAGCATTACGAAGATCTCTGAAGACGTCATCGTCCAGCAGAGACTGAACCGCCTCAAGCCGGAGGACTTTCACGATCCGGCCAAGGCACCGATCCCACCTTACCATCCGGAAGAACCGATGTTCCGCAAAGCCTGGTCGCGTTACTACGACGCGGTCACCCAGGTCGACTGCCGCGCCGGTGAAGTCATCGCCCAGCTCAAGGAAGACGGATTGTGGGACGATACGATCGTGATCGTCTGGGCCGACCACGGCGTCGGCATGCCGCGGGGCAAACACACGGCCTGGGAGCAGGGCACCCACGTGCCGCTGATCGTCCGCTACCCGAAGAAGTACCAGCACCTGGCCCCGTCCAAGCCCGGCTCCGTGCTGGACGACCTGGTGTGCCTGATGGACATGGGGCCGTCGGTTCTGAAACTCGCCGGAATCGAGACGCCGGGCTACATGCACGGCCGGGCACTGCTCTGTAAGAGCGATGCGAAGAAGCGGGACTACGTGGTCTCCAATCGTGACCGACTGGACAGCCGCTTCGAGATGGTCCGCGGCATCCGCGATAAGCGCTATCGCTACCAGCGTAACTTCTATCCGCACCTTCCCTACAAGCCTTACGAGGATTACGAATTCAACGCGCCGGTGCTGCAGCGATGGGTGCAGCTCGCTCGTGAAGGCAAACTGACCGGCGACCAAGAGATGCTTGCCATGCGCTTTAAGCCTGTCGAGGAACTCTACGATTCCGAAAGCGATCCGCACATGGTCAAGAACGTCGCGGGCGATCCGAAATACGCCGACGTGCTTGAGAAGATGCGCAGCCGCCTGAGTGATTGGATGGTGGAAACGCGCGACCTAGGCATTCTCGAGGAGGCCGAGGTACATAAACGGGCAGAGGGAAAGAGTGCTCACTGGGAAGTCGGACAGGCGTTGGATGATGCCACCTACAAGCGAATTCTCGAAACCGCCAACCTGCAGCTCCAGGGAACGCGGGCCGTCCCGGAATTGGAAGCGCGCTGCAAGGATCCCGATCCGGCGATTCGCTTCTGGGCGGCGCTGGGGCTGACGGTGGTTACGCAGACGGCCGAGCCCGAGACTGTTGCAGGCATTGTGCCGTCTCTGAAAACAGCACTGGAGGACGACTCCGTGAGTGTGCGCCTGACGGCAGCCGAAGGGCTGTGTAACCTGGGGCACTACGGAGATGCGGTGGAGGTCTTGAGCAAGGCCCTGGTCGGCCCTTCGGTTTCGGCCCAGATTCGTTCGGCCTGCATCCTGGACACCCAGCCGCCGGAGGCTGACGAGGCGCTTCAACCTGCCGTCAGGTATCTCGAGGAGGCCAAAGCGAAGACCAACGTACGCGGAATGCCTGGGATCCCCTACGGGCTCAACGCGCCGTTCGGTCGTGCCCACAAGTCCATCACGGGACAGGAGAACTACTATCGCTGGGGCCTGGGTGCTTCGGGTTCCCCGAAGAGCGCCTTGATGAAAGTGCAGGAATCTCCGTTCGTTCGGCGCAAAGCGCCGGCGCCGTCAAAGAAACCGCAGGCAGGAACGTCAACGAAGACGGGCAGGGCATCCAAGTTGAAGGGCATCGGCGGGAAGGTCGCGGCCGTGAGCAGCTTTAACGCCGGGCACGAGCCGGAGCACATGCTCGACGGCGACACCGCGACCTTCTGGCATACCCGCTTCAAGCCCGACTTCGCACCGAAACCCCACCATGTCGTTCTCGAAGTGCCGGCCGGGAAGTCGGTTGCCGGGCTGTCCTACACGGCCCGCAGCAAACCGAACGGGCGGGTGCGGGGGTATGCGGTTGCCGTTTCCAGCGACGGGAAGAGCTGGGGGGCACCGGTCGCGAAAGGGACGTTCGATGCCGGGACCCTCACGGAACAGAAGATCACGTTCCCCGCGCCGGTCACCGAGCAATTCATCAAGTTCGAAGTCACCGACGCCGTCTCCGCCGGCGGCCAACCCATCGCGGCGATTGGCGAGCTGGATGTGCTGGTCGAGTAGACCCCGCGGAATCCATCGAACCCGAATCCGACAGTCGAACCCAATGCTCCCTCACCACAGTGGGTATGGCGTCTGAGAGACCGGACTTCACGCCATGAAGCCGGCCAGGAAAAGGGGGATGCGGCCACGTTCGGGGACGTCTGTGTGAGCGAAGATGAGCTTGCGGTCGACGGTGACGCCCTTGAACTGTTCGCGCCCCTTTCCCTTGCCGCCGATCTCAACGACAAGCCGGTCGGGTCCCCCGTGCACCAGGTAGTCCGGCGTCTTGGCTCCCCGCGTGCTCTTGAGGTAGCCGAAGCCGTGCCCAGCCTGTCGCAACATCTCCACGAAGAAATCCTCCCGCAGACCGCCGATGGCATCGTCCGGTCCCCTGTAAAGCAGGCGGCAGGGTGGCGCCATCAAGACCTTAGGCTCGCGGATCACGTTTGTACCTTCCGGAAAAATGCGGTGCAGGATGAACGCCTTCTCGAGGCAGTCGACATACTGTTCGGCCTTGTACTTCGTGATACCGAGGTTGCGTGACAGGCTAGAGTAGTTGATGCCGTCGACTGCGGCGCGCCCCACGAACCGAAGTAAGCGGCGGATGTGCTCGAGTTCATCAATCGTGAGCCTCGCCACCGACGGGATGTCACGGGCAACGACCTTCTCGATGATGTTCTGCAAGAACGGGAAGGGATCCGGCTCTTCCATCGCAAAAGGGAGCAGCCCGCCACGGAGAAGGTATTCCTCGAAGTATGGTGCCGTCCGAAGATGTTCGCGCGTCCACGCGGCGGCGTCCAAGTCCGCCAGTGTGCAGACGGGAAGATCCACATCCTGCCTGAATGTCAGGTACTCTCGGAAAGAGAAGTAGGGAAGCTCCAGCAGGCGAACACGCCTGGACAGATCATGTGCCGAGGCATGCATGGCGAGGGCTACGGAGCTGGAGAACAGCACGCGAACATCCAGGAAATCATACAGTCGCTTCAGAAGGCTCGTCGCGTCAGGAAGGAAGTGTGCCTCATCCAGAAGGAACGTCGTGAATCCGTAATGCTCCCTGAGATTGCGAATGTCATTCCACGGGTCATCGGCCCCAAGCGTGTCGGCCGATATATAGCATGCGTCTTCGTGAGCAAGAGCATACTGTCTCAGCAGGACTGTCTTTCCGGCTCCACGAGGACCGACGATTCCCGTGAAGTGTCGTCCCTCCCAATTCTCAAGTTGCCTGTAGAGCAACCGTCGGCGGGCATACTTGGCGCATTCGCGCTTGGCGAGATCGTGTAGTTCAAGAATTCGCGCTGTACTCATACGCACACCTCTTTCCGTCCATTCATTTGACAAAATGCATATCATTTTGTCAAATCATTTGTCGGATATGACTGGTGGCCGAGTTCGGACGAGTAGGGAAATACGCCGATGTCAGGCGGGCTGCGGGTTCTAGTCCCCCCAGATACTCTTCATCTGCCACGCATCGAGACGTTCGAGGACCGCATCCTGCCCCTGGGCACGGAGGGAAGACCTGGAAGGTCCGCTTTTCCGCGCCGGAAGTCGGCGAGTACACATACCGGGCGGTTTCGACCGACAAGTCGAACAAAGGCCTGAACACGGGCAAGAAGACGCTGACGGTCACCGAATACACCGGCGACAATCCGCTCTACAAGCGGGGAAAACTCCGGGTCACCAAAGACC
>CAZKRK010000537.1:0-4629 GCA_964555035.1 uncultured Victivallales bacterium
CCACCTCTCCCCTTGGGGGAGAGGTCGGTCCGACGCAGGAGGACCGGGTGAGGGGGGCGGTGCGCGCGGCGCGATTGCGCTGTCGGTTCTGTTGCTTTGGCCCGGGGCGACGTTGGCCGCGGACGCGGCCGGGAACGTCTTGCCCAACCCGTCGTTCGAGGAGGTGACCGGTGACGATGTGGTCGGGTGGACGCCGCGGGTCCGCAGCCGTCCGGAGGACGTGCGCCTGAGTGTTGACTCGTCGGGCAGGAGCGGGCAGCGGTCTGTTTGCATTGTTTCCGAGAAGGGCGGCAGCGCGGCGTGGACCGCGACCGTACCTGTGCTGCCTCGCACTCTCTACCGCGTTTTTGCATGGATCAGGACCGATGGTGTCCAGGGAGGTCCGGGCGCGGCGGTGAAGGTCCGCAATGCGGCCAACGCGGAGACAAAGGCGGTATCGGGCACTAGAGAGTGGACTCGGGTCATGGCCGTGTTCAAGACGGGAAACAGCACCAATCTCGAAGTCGCCTGCTGTTTCGGGGAACGGCATCCGTCGGCGGGACGGGCCTGGTACGATGACGTTGTTATTGAGAAAGCCGACAGGCGGCCGGCGTCTGTGGCCAAAGCCGAGCGCATGGTTGCTGCCTGTCCGCGGATCGCGTTCATCCGCCGCGCCCGCTATGGGCTGCGGGGGATGCAGTCGGTGACGTTCAGCCAGCGGACCGACAGTGGGTCGGCCATCTGTGTGTACGATCCGAATCGTTCCTCGGAGGGCGCGGCGACCGTTTTCGAAACGAAGGACGGCTTCATCTTCGATATGAATCCTTGCCATGAGGGCAAGAAGCTGGTTTTCGCGTACAAGGAGACGGCGAACGATCCGTTTCACATCTGGGAGATCGGCGTTGACGGCAAAGGGCTGCGCCAGCTTACGCGTGGTTCCTATCACGATGTGAGCCCGGTGTATTATCCCGACGGGAGGATCGTCTTCACGTCGTCGCGGGTGGAGTCCTATTCGCTATGCCAGAACTACCTCGCGTGTGCCTTGCATGTGATGCGGGGCGACGGGGCGGACATGCGCCGCATTGACTGGACGACACTTTGCACGACGACGCCCTGCGTGCTCTCTGACGGCTCTATCCTGTGTACGCGGTGGGAGTACCAGGACAAGAATATCTTCGGCTGGGGCGGTCTGTGGACCGTGAACCCGAACGGCCGCCAGCTGAAGCTGTATCACGGCAACACGTTCCGGGTGCCGAACATCGTCTGCGGGGCGCGGGAGATTCCCGGCACGGGAAGGGTCATCGTGACTTGGACGGGGCACCATCGCGAACCGATCGGCGACCTGGCCATCATTGACCGCGGCAAGGGGCTGGAAACACCGGAGAGCATGTGGAAGATCACGCACGTGACTCCTGTGCAGAAGGACCTGGCTTCGGGCGAAGGTTGGACCAAGACGGGCGTGGGGCCCTTCGGCGCGGACAGCGGTTACGGGTACGCGTTTACGGATCCGTACCCGTTCACCAGCGAGTATTCGCTGGTCTCCTATGGTGGCGATCGCCCGCGGGAACGCGATCTCTACGTGCTCGAGCACGCCACGGGCGAGACGGCACTGGTGCACGACGATGACGGGCAGTGCTTCTGTCCCGTCCCGCTTGTTCCGCGTCCCAGACCTGCGACGATTCCCGGCGACTGTCCCCAGGAGGCTGGGATGGGGACGTTCCTTGTCCAGGATGTCTACCAGGGGTTGCTGGAGCAGGGCGTGAAGCGCGGAACCGTGAAACGGCTGCGCATCATGTCGCAGAGTCCCAAGAAGTACAATACCGAAGGGTTCCGTTTCAGCGATCACTACCCGGTGATCGGCCAGGGCTCGTACTACGTGAAGCGCAACCACGGCACCGTGCCGGTGGATGGGAATGGGTCGGCGTACTTTCGCGCGCCGGCGAACACGGAGCTCTATTTCATTGCACTGGACGAGAACGGCAAGGAAGTCCAGCGCATGGGGTCGGTGGTGCAGATTACCGGCGGGGAGGCGGCGTCCTGCGTGGGGTGCCACGAGAACCGCCTGGCGCCTCCACCCGTTGAGGGCGAAGGCATGGCGCGGACGGCGCGTCCTCCAGACGACATCACCCCGCCACCGTGGGGTGCGGGTCCGGTTGACTACGTGCGGCAGGTGCAGCCGATTCTTGACAGGTACTGCGTCAAATGTCACTCGGGCCCCGAGGCCGGGCGTGGCATCGACCTCACCGGCGACAAGACGCGGTTCTACAACATGAGCTACGAGTCGCTGACGTACGGCGGCTACGTCAATTACTACTACATCAACCGCGGCCCGAACGGTGTCTTTCCCGCTCTCGGCACGGGCTCCTGGGTCAGCAAGTTGACGCGTCATCTCGAGTCGAATCACGGAGAGCGCAAGGTGGTCGTGGATGACCAGAGCCGGCGGTGTATCTACGCGTGGATCGATGCGAACGTGCCGTACTATGGGCTGTGGGATATGAGCCGGCCGCACACGGTGGGGGGGCGTGACGCCTATGCGCGGACGCTCCCGGGAAAGGGCACGGTGTTTGCACCCCAGGGGGGAGGGCGGCAGTTGATCGAGGTTCTGCCGTGGGTTGCGAAGTACAACGAGTTTGCCGGTCGGAGCGGCGGCCGTGTGCGCAAAATCTATCTCGGCGGCGGCAACAGATTCAGAGACCGCGGGCTGATAAACCTGACGCGTCCCGAGTGGAGTCCGGTGCTGCTGGAGCTCTTGCCGCGCGCCGCAGGTGGCCGTGCCGACGCAGGCAAGGCATACTTCACAAACCGCGAAGACCCCGGGTACCGTGAGCTCCTGGCTATCCTCAAAGAAGCCAAGGCCGGCCTTGACGAGCTGCCGCGGATGGACATGCCCGGCGGGAAAGCGATCGCGCAGGAGCGGAATTTCGGTCGGACGTTCTGAGAGTCCACCGCCCGCCCCTCACCCGGTCCTCCTGCGTCGGACCGACCTCTCCCCAAGGGGAGAGGTGAACGGCGCGCCTCCCACTGGGCTGTATCAAAAGGTCATGGGCCGCTTGCGAGTGTCGGCGCGTAGCGTGCTCCAACCGGTCCACGCCACTCCGCGCCGATCCGCGTTGCGTCTCGGGCTGCGTGGCTCACTACGAGCAGGGAGCGCGTGCGTTGGGTTTGTAGTTAGGCTCGCAGTGAGCGCAGCGAGCGGAGTGCCGTGTACCGGTCGGAGCGCAACGGAACTTCCGACCTTCCGATACAGCCGCGTCGGTCCGACGCAGGAGGACCGGGTGAGGGGCGGGGCGGTGGCGTTCCCAGGATGACATCAGTCCACTCTTCCGCTCAATTCGCCACGAAGTTCAGCACGCGTACGGCATGGCCACCGATGGTCGAGCTGGTCTTCTCGCTCACGCGCATGGTCAACTCGTGTCTTCCGTCGTCGAGGTCCGCGGCGAAGACTACCGTGCGCGGGTAGTGCAGGCCGCGGCTGAAGCGGTGATACAGATCGCAGTTCTTGGGCGGCGCGCCGTCGACGCTGACCTCGACGATCCCGGCGTCGGGACCGGCCAGGATGTAGGCGCCGATCGCCGTGCCTTCGAACGCGAGCTTCAATTGCGTGCCGGGTTTGTCCATGCAGATCAGCTTCATGCCTGCAAATGTACGTCGGAAGCCGCCCTTCAGTGCTTTCCAGTCGGGGACTTTGTACTCGATCCCGGTTGACAGCTTCACCGCGGCGGAGTCGAGCAGGCGTCCGCGGAAGTAGCTGCCGTTGTCGAGCGGCGCGGGCAGCGTGTAGGGCTTGATTGCGTCCGCCACCGGTTTGCCGTTCCAGTTGATGTCCATCAGGCGGTCGATCATGTTGGCGCAAAGCCGGCTGCCGGCCGGCTTGGGGTGCGTGCCGCCGAACTGCTTCCAACTGAACTTCTCCGCGTTGACCTGGTCGGCGAGCTCCTTGCCGAGGTTGTTGACGCTCACGTGGTAGTGCCGCGCGACGGTTGCATGCGCTTCGGCGGGTATCGGTGGCCTGCCTTCCTGCCACAGTTTCAGCATGCCGGGGTTGACGAAGAAGGTCATCACGATGTCGGCGTTGGGATTGTGCAGCCGCGTGCGCCGTACGATGCCTTCCATGCCACGCAGGCACTCGCGGGGGGCGTGGGCGGCGTCCTGGTCGTCGTTGACGGCGAATTCGACGAAGAAGAGGTCCACCGGTCCCTTGGATAGCACGTGGTCATGGAGGCGGAACGCGCCGGTCGTCGAACAGGTAGAAGAAATGCCCGCATCGGTGAAGGTGAATTGCGTGTCGGGAAAACGTCTCCGCAGGAGCTCCATCACCATCGGACGATAGCCGTTCATTTCGGTGATGGATCCGCCGATGAATGCGACGTGACCCTTTTTCTCCTTTGCGAACCGCACGCGGCAGTTCCGCAGCCGGCCATATTGGATGATATTCGCATCGGTCATCGGCATTTGCCCCTCCGCATATGCACCTGCCGCCACTACACTTGCCAGAATACCGACACACAGCACTCTCATGTTGTCGCCCTCCTCGTTCTACTTTGGTTCGGGGTCTGCTTATAGTCTGAGGTATTCTCGAATGCGAGCTGAATCTGGCTCACTCTGCGCTCGCCCTTGCCCTTCCGCTCCGCTCCAGGGCTTGCGGGCGCA
>CAZKRK010000538.1:0-4623 GCA_964555035.1 uncultured Victivallales bacterium
GCAACCACGCCGGACGCGCTTGGCAGTTCTCGAGATCCCTCGACTCCGCTCCGCTACGCTCGGGATGACAGGGCGGGGGGTGAAACTCACGACTGCCCCCACCCCCGGCGCGCTTCTTCTCCGGAACTGCTCGCGACAGAAGCTCTGCCCGTACTCTCTCCCCTGCTCGTTTCCCTACTCTCTCGGCCGGCAGCGTGCCGTCCAACCGGAATACCCCTTCCATCAACACGCGAACGCGCGGCGCCACCGTCTTCCCGCCCGATATACCGTCCTGAATTATCATCGCCAACGCATAACGGGGTCGCTCAAATGGCGCGAACGCCATCATCCACGTGTGCAGCTTGCGCTTACCGCGGGGCCCGTATTCCGCGGTCCCGGTCTTGCCGCCCATGGCGACACCGTCGACACGCGCCCTGTCGCCCGTTCCCGTGTCATCCTGAATCACGTCGTACATCCCGCCGCGAACGGTATCGAGCGTGCGCCGCGACCACTGCATGCGCATCAGTTCTTCGCCCTCGCGCCGCCGCCTGATGAGCCGCGCGCGATAGAGATGCCCGCGATTGGCAATCGTCGCGGCCACGACAGCCATCTGCAGCGGCGTTGCCGTCAGCGCTCCCTGTCCGATCGACAGGTTGCACGTGTCCCCCTTCCACGCCTTCTTCGGCAGCAGCCCCCTCACCTCGCCGATTTCGATTCCCGTGCGGTCTCCCAGCCCAACCGCCGACGCCATGTGGCGTATCCGCTCGTAGCCCGTCTTCAGGCCGAGCTGGCAGAAGTAGGGGTTGCAGGACTGCTCGATTGCCTGTCGCAGGTTAAGCGTGCCGTGACCGTGCCGCTGCCAGCACCGGAAACGGCTCTTCCCAACCGTGTAGTAGCCGGGACAGGAGAAGGTCGTCCCCTCCGTGGCCTTGTCGTTCTCGAGTGCGGCCAGGGCCACAACCGGTTTGAAGATACTGCCGGGAGGATAGTGCTCCCTCGTGGCGCGGTTCAAAAACGGCTTCGCCTGGTCGTCATTGAGCCGGTTCCAGTCGCTCACGGATATGCTCGGCACGAACAGGTTCGGATCGAAGGCCGGCGCGCTTGCCATCGCCAGTATGTCGCCATCGCGCGGATCGACGATTACACACGCCCCGCGCTCTCCGGCCAACGCCGCTTCCGCCAGTTCCTGAATGCGTACGTCGATCGTCAAGCGAATGTCCTCGCCCGGAATCGGCGGTTTTTCTTCGATCACCTTGTGCTTCAGCATGGCCGCGTTGACCTGGATCAGCCTCCCGCCGGCCTGCCCCGCCAGGCGTTCGTTGGATTGGGCCTCGATACCCTTCTTGCCTTCGAACTCCGGCAGGTAGAAGTGAAACTCCTCGCTCGGTTCCATGTCCGCCCTTCCCACGTAGCCCAGGACGTGCGCCATGGTCGACCCTTTCGGATAGACACGTCTCGGCTCGACGTAGATTCCGACTCCGGGCAGGGGCTGGTTGTACTCCCAGAGACGGGCCAACGTGTTGGTCTGGTCGATGTCGTGCCAGGCCAGGAACGGCAGCAGGCGGCGGCGCAGAATGTGGCGCTCGATGTCGTCGCGGTCGACCTGCGGCTCGACCCCCAGGATCCGGGACAGATCTTCGACAATCTCCTCCACCTTGTTGACGGTATTGCTCCACGCTCCGCGCCGGCGAACTTCCTCCACGTAGATCGCGACGCAGTAGCTCGGCCGGTTGTCGGCCAGGCAGACGCCGTTGCGATCGTAGATCAGGCCCCTCGGGGCCGGCAGACGCACACGGCGGACGCTCTGACCTTTCAGGCTGTCCGCGAACAGCTCCGTCTGCATGACCTGCACACGCCACAGCTTGCCGCCCAGCACGAGCAGCGCCCCCAGCATCACGACCAGCAGCACGTACAGCCTGCCGGCGTCGCGAATAGCCCTGTTCTCAGGCAGCGACACTGTGCTTCTCCTCCACGTTGCCGACCCAGCGGTCGAACTTGCCGACCAGCAGGAACACCAGGGGCGTACACACCGCCGCCAACAGAGCCACCCCGAACGACTTGGCCACGCCCAGCCAGACCGGGTCGGCCACCAGCCCGGCCTGCCGCAAAAGCACATACACAACCAGCGTCACCATGGCCGCGGACACGAACCCGAAAAACGCGGCCGTCACTGCCGCCTCGTTCATGACCAGCGGGCGAAAACGACTGGCCACCCAGGCCACGATCAGAAAGCAGACGATCGAATAGCCGATCGGCATCGGGCTCAGCACGTCCTTCAGGAACCCGGCAGATACCGCGGCCGTCGTCATCACATTTCCCTCGCGGTTGAGTGCGTAGTACAACACCACTCCCAACAGAACGG
The DNA here is from genome assembly GCA_964555035.1 of uncultured Victivallales bacterium. Taxonomy (GTDB): domain Bacteria; phylum Verrucomicrobiota; class Kiritimatiellia; order UBA8416; family CAYOBW01; genus CAZKRK01. The sequence goes on from CAZKRK010000538.1 coordinate 2,342, forward strand.
GCGCCTTGACGTGGCCCACGCAGGCCGGGGCCGGCAACAGCATCTGCACCAACGCCCCTCCCACCACTACGAACACCATTACAACCCACGTCATTGCACCACCACAAAGGCATACCGCAACTCGGAGAGATTCGCGGCGGGAACAATCTCGGCGCACTGAAACAGTCCCGAGACGTTCGGAGATACTCCCTTCACACGCCCCAGCAACAACCCCTCGGGGAAGACCCCGCCCAGGCCGGAGGTCACGACCTCGTCGCCCTCTCTGACGGTCACGTTCTTATCGACATACTTCATCCCGAGCGGCAGCGGCGCGCAGAGCATCTCCATGCGCGGATTGCCAAGGAGCGACACGCCGCGGCCCTCCACTACGCCGAACGCCCCGGATCCCGTAAACCGGCAAGCCACCCGGCTCGTGCGGTCCGTGAGCAAAAGCACATCCGACGTGTGCTCGGACACTTCAACGATGCGTCCCGCGAGCCCCTCGGTAGTGATTACCGCCATGTCCACCGCTACCCCCTCGTAGCGCCCCACGTTCAGACGCACCGAGTGCCACCATCCGCTGACATCGTCGCGCGCCACGACCGCCGCGGGTATCAGCCGCCGTCCGGCACTGCGCCGGAATTCGAGCAGACGGTTCAGACGGGCGTTCTCCTTGCCCATGTGGCGGAGCTGGCGCACCTCCTCCTGCAACTCCACGATCCGCGCCCGCAGTTCCTGCTTCTGCTCGGCCAGCTCGTCCGACTCCCGGCAGTAGTCGACAAAACCGCCCGCCTTGCGCAGGACAAGCGACATGATGTTCTGAAAGGGGGCAATCTGGTCGCGCGTGTTCTCCTTTACGCGCATCGAAAGCGGCAACGGCAGGTTCAGCAGCACGACCGCCGTCAACAGAATCAGCGCAAACAGTATGCGTTTGCCGTTCACCGTATGCTCCACATGCGTTCAGCAACAGGGAACAAGGTGACAAGTTGATGAGAGGATGGGACTCAGGTCCGTCCCACGGCCGTCCGTTTGAGGAAATTCAGCTCGTTGAGAACAACGCCCGTGCCTTCCGCGACCGCGCTGAGCGGATCGTCGGCAAGGTGTACGGGCAAACCGGTCTGTTCGGCAATCAGCTTGTCGATGCTGGTCAAGAGCGCGCCGCCGCCGGCCAGGACCATGCCGCGGTCCACCAGGTCCGCGGACAGTTCCGCGGGTGCGCGTTCAAGGGTTATGCGGATCGCATCGATGATCGAGGATACTGGTTCCTGCAAAGCTTCACGGATTTCTTCCGAAGTAATCGTGAGGGTCTTGGGAAGTCCGGCGACCAGATCGCGTCCCTTGACTTCCATGCTCGTTTCCTCGTCGACCGGGTAGGCTGAGCCCATCGTCATCTTGATTTCCTCAGCCGTACGTTCTCCTATCATCAAATTGTACACTCGCTTCATGTACTGAACAATACACTCGTCCATTTCATCGCCACCCACGCGAACGGTGCGGCTGAAGACAATTCCGGCCAGGGAGATCAGCGCGACCTCGGTCGTGCCGCCTCCAATGTCCACAATCATGTTGCCGGCCGGCTCCTGAACGGGAAGCCCGACCCCGATTGCGGCGGCCATGGGTTCCTCGATAAGGAAAACCTCACGGGCGCCGGCGTGCATGGCTGAATCCTTTACCGCCCGCTTCTCTACTTCCGTGATGTCGCTGGGCACGGCAATAATGATGCGCGGGCGTACCATCTTGCGGCGGTTGTGGATCTTCTTGATGAAGTACCGCAACATCGCCTCGGTAATCTCGAAATCGGCAATTACGCCGGCCTTCATGGGCCTGATAGCCACAATGTTGCCGGGGGTGCGCCCCAGCATGCGCTTGGCCTCGTCACCAACCGCCAGAATGCGCTTGGTGCCGGCCTGAATGGCCACGACGGACGGTTCCCGCAGCACGATCCCCCGGTCCTTCACATAGACCAGCGTGTTGGCCGTGCCCAGGTCAATACCGATATCATTCGAAAAAAGTCCTGAGAGACTGCTCCACATTTCCCTGTATTCCTTGCCCTGATAAAGTCGAAAAAGGCGAGTGCCGCGGCACCAACGACCCGCGACCATCCACCATACGTAGGACGGCCAAACCGTCAAACCTCCCTCAGCGTCCGCATACTCTGCGGCAACACCCCCCTAACCGTCAAGCCTGCTTTTTGAGATCACGACGACCGGGCCGCATCTGCGATTCGTTGCACCTGTGATCGTAGGTTGACCCCATCCGAAAAGGTCTACGTTTGCGAAACGCCCGTCAATTGAACCTGGAGA
>CAZKRK010000539.1:0-4611 GCA_964555035.1 uncultured Victivallales bacterium
GAAGACCATCTCAAGCAACAACCAGAAGGTGTCAAACGGAAATCAGGACGTGACATTGGCGCGATGCGACGCGACACCCAGTGGGTGCGGCGAGTGAGCACCGGAAGCCCTTGTGCCACACCGATTACCGATCACGGATTACCGGTAACTGCCTTTCAGGATGAAAGGGGGCCTGGAATCGGCATCCCCGTTCTAACGCAGAATGATGAGCATCGACTCGTCGTCGCGGATAGTGCAGGCGACGTACGGAGGGTCAGGCAGCGTCGCATTGCTGGGATCGCTCAGCACGAGGTAGAACACTTCATCCGGTTCGCGTTCGAGGTCGCCGATGATCTCTGTCTCGACTTCGAACGTCCTTTCACCGGCCGGGATTGATGCGGTACCGGCCTTGAACATGTAATCCTCGCCCGCCGTGGCATCGCCGCCGCCGGTCACGTATTCAAAGGAAGCGTTCACCAGCACCTGGGTTTCCAGCGAGAGCGTGAACACCACCTTCTTCCGTCCGCTGTTGCCCTCGCGCACGCCCAGCGCCGTGGACTCCACCAGGGGGGGGCGGATCGCCTTGCCGATGACCATGTACTGCTCGTACACGAGACTGTTGTACAGCTTTCCTCCGCCCGGATAGTAGTCGTTCGGGTCGGTGGTTGCGATACGCACGACCCCCGTGTGCGTACCGGGTGTCGTGGGCGCAAACGCGATCGTCGTATACTGGTACCCGGCCCCGTTCGTGGCGATCAGCTTGTCCCCCAACACGATCTCGAAGGCATTGCTGGGGTCGAAAATCTCGTGCCAGGCCGTGAAGTCCCAGTCTTTGTCCGTTACCCGGCCTGAGCTGGGAAGGTACGCACCGTACAGAACGGTATTCTGACCTCCCCCCTGGCTCTTGACGCCCAGCTGTTTCTCGGTCGAGGTGCCGGTCACCGTGGGCGGGAACATGATGGGCACGCTCGGGTCGCGCTCCAGCCACAGGCGCGGCACGGTGACCTGAACAGTCACGTCGTCGACGTGGAAAGTGTCGCTCAGCTTGGCGCCGACCGAATCGCGTTTCACGGCGGGCAGAAAACGGTCTCCGGCGTACGTCGGGGGGATAGCGTTCGTGTTGGCAACCTGGACTTCCTGATAGAGTGTGCCGGCGCAGGATATCTGGTTGCTCATCCAGTTGGAGGAGTCGTCGAGGTTGCGCCAGCCGAACGTGAAATCCGAGGAGTCCATTCCGACTTCCCTGGCGCGAACGTGCATGACGCCATTCAACACGAATCCGGGACGGATGCCGCCGTTGGGATGGAGTTCGCCGTCAAGGTAGCGCCCGTTCCACGAGGCCTGGAAAGCGTTCTTGCCGTAGCCGTACATGTACGCGCCCAGCTCGGACGGAAACAGGATCGAGTGCGATCCGGATCGCGGGAATTCGTCGACGCGGGTCATCGACTCGCCGCCGCCCCGCAACCAGCTACGCGCGTGAGTGCTGCTGCTGTTGTCGTAGGTCTCGAGGCTTTCGTTGTCCAGCAGCAGAAACGTGGGCGGATCGACGGCCTCGAAGTTCTCCGAGGCGGCCGCCCACGCGGCTCCGGCCACGTTCGAGGCATAAGCGCGATAGTAGTAAAGCATGCCGGTGGTCACGGCAGTGACGTTGCTGCCGAAAGTTCCCACACCCATCACCCCAAACGGGACCATATTGCTCCAGGCGCCGATGGTAGTGCCACCGTCGGTGGGTCCCCAGTAGATGGACACGGAAGGTTCGTTACGTCCCGTATCGAGAACCTGGCCGCGCAGCGTTGCTCCCGCGGATGAAATCCCCGATGCGCCGTTCCAGTTGTCGACGGTCGCCGGCCGCGGATCGGTGTCCGTGATCGTGTATACGTGCGACGTCACCACGCCCAGCAGGGCATTCGACGGGGCGGAAATCGTCAGTTTCACCGTTTCGGACATCTCGTAGTCGACATCCTCCAGAACCGTCAGGAAGATATTCGATTCCGTTCTCCCCTCGACAATCGTGGCGACCCCCGAAGTAAAGACATAATCCTGGCCCGCAACCGCCGTACCGCCGCCGGCGACCGTGTATTGCACGAAAACGTCCTGGCCGGCGGCCGGCGTCAGAGTCAATCCAATCGGGACGGTCGCAACGGATTCGTGTCCCGTCGAATCGGCATCGGTGAACTGGATTGTCGGCAAGCCGTCATCGTCAATGATCGCGACGGACGTTTCGATCATATCGATCGTGCAATTGGTGGGGTTGGACAGCCGTACATGGAACAGTTCGCCGGGCTCGTCGGCGGGGTCGTCCGAAAGCGGGATGATGATGTCGCGGCCACCGGTCTCCCCCGACGCCCAGCGCAGAATGCCGGTGACGGCCGTATAGTCGCTCCCCGAGGAGGCAGTCCCGTCAACCGTTTCGTAGACCACTGTCACCTCTTCGGCGGACAGGGTGTCCATGACAACGGTGACGGTTGTCGATGCGTTAGTCTCGTCGGCGACATACGGTTCGTTGGTGAAAGCGACCTCGGGGCTGAGTGTCGTGAAGTTCGTTGTCGCTGAAGCCCAGGTCGTTCCGGCCAGGTTGGATGCGCAGCAGCGATAGTAGATGACCTCGTTGGCAGGCAGCCCGCTCAGCGTGTGCGAGAACGAATTCGGTTGTACTCCAAGGTCTACCACGTTGCTCCAGGCGCCCGGAATGACGCCGCCGTCGGAATCGCCCCAGTAGATCAGGACGTGGGGGTCGTCACCCCTGGCGTCGACGACTTTGCCGTGCATGCTGGCCGACTGCGTGCCGACGCCCTGGGCAGCGCCATTGGTGACGACCGGACGCCCGACCACCAGCACTTCCGCTATCTGGTCGTAGCGGCCGTTTCGATCGGGGTGGTCGAGCGCTACACCGTAGTCACTCACCCTGAAGAAGTACGTATTGCCGCCAATCGCGTTGGTCGTGGCCCTGAGGCAATACACGAAGTTGCCGTACGTGTCGTCATCGATGGTAAGCTGATCGGTTCGATTGCTCGGAAACTCGACACAGACCCCCGGAACGTGGACGCCGGTCCCGATCGAGCGATTGGTCGTGGGTTGACCGTTGGCCACATGCGGACTGGATACCATCTCGAACCACTCGCGGGCGGTTGCGATCGGGACCTGCTTGAACTGATTCGTCAGGCTGTTGGAATACTCGAGCCGTAGCCGGTAAGGATTCGGAGGCGGCGCTTCGCCCTGGTTCGAGATACAGAAGCGAAGGCGAACGCGCTCCCCGGCGACCAGCTTCTTGTAGGGCTGATCGGGGGGGGCCTTGGCCGTTGCCGACGCTTCCGGACCATCGTCGCTGTACCACTGGTAGTGCTCCTGCACGGGTACGGGCAGGGCGAAGGCCAACCGGGAGCCTGCCGCAATTACCAGTGCCGCATACAGAACGGTTCTCAACACCATTGGTTTCGTCATGTCTGTCCCCTTGCCTCGACTTCCTGTCTTGCCTTATTTCATGCGGAAAACCGTGCCGTTTATCGTGTCGTCGTCGTCGTCGATCGTGCACGTGCCCCGACTGTCACCGCCCGCGAAGGCGATGCTCTGCCCGGACGGCTGGATGTTACTGAGATCCAGGTGGAAAATCTCGTCGCCCTCGTTGTCGTTGTCGGGGTTGACCACGACCGAAACGGTCGTGCTGGTTTGACCGGCGGTGACGGTTGCGGTGCCGTTCTTCGACACGTAGTCACCCTCGCCGGACGTGGCGGTATCGTCCGTCGTGGTGTAAGAAACGGACACATTCTGGGGGGCCGTGCTGGACAGCGAGATCGTGAAGACGGCATTGGTGGTGACGGAGTCTGTCTCGACCACCATGACGTCGTCGATTGAAATCGTCAGGCTGGGAGCCGACGTGGCCGTGAGAATGTACTCCTCGAAAACGATGCTGTTGAGGAGCTTGCCGCCGCCGGCATACCAGTCGTTGGGGTCGGTCGTGGCAATGCGGAGGACGCCGGTGTGCGTTGCCGATATGGCCAGCGGGTTGAACCGCACCGTCATGTCGCTCCAGTCGGTGTTGTTTGTATTGGCGAGGTTCTGCCCGGATACGATTTGGAACACGTCGTCGGGATCGTGTATCTCTTCCCACGCCTTCAAGGTCCAATCCGTCCGAGTCATGTCGGCTGAGTTGGTCGAATAGGCGCCGTACAGGACCGTGTTGGCCGAACCCGTCCTCGTGCGGGCCTGGACCGTCATTTCGGACGTCATGCCGTCAGGCGTCACGGGAAACGCCACCGGATTGGTCGGCGTGGGATTCAGCTCCAGTCTCGGATGCGTGGCATACAGGGTGAGGTCGTCTCCGTGATAGAGTCCGGGGCTGTCCTCCATGCGGGACAAGGCCGGGGCAACGTTGTCGCTCACGTTTGACACGGCCATGGGGTAGGAGTTGCTCGCGGTGATACTCTCGTAGACCACGTTGTTGTGCTCGTTCGAGCCGACCATCCAGTCGGATGACTCTGAAGTGTTGAACAGCGCATACTTGAATTCCACCGGGCTGACGCCGGCGATGCGCGCCCGCGTGTAGGCCGAACCGCTGAACACGTAACCAGGTCTGATGCCGCCGGCGGGGTGGACTCCGCCGCCCGCGTATTGGCCGTTCCATGTGACCCGGAA
>CAZKRK010000540.1:0-4596 GCA_964555035.1 uncultured Victivallales bacterium
GAAGACCATCTCAAGCAACAACCAGAAGGTGTCAAACGGAAATCAGGACGTGACACAACTGCTCCTTTCAGGTTGAGTACTGCGACCCAAAGCGCCAATCCCCCGCTATTTCTTCCTCTTTTTCTTCTTCTGCGTTGTCTTCCCCATCGGGGCGTTCTTGGCGGGCAGGTGCTTTGCCAGACCTGCTTTCGTTTTCGCGTGCTCGGGTACGGACGCCAGGTTCCTGTGTTCGTACCGGTCGTTGGCGTGGTCGTAGAGCTCCTCACTGCCGTCGGCATAGCGGATGTAGCGCCACCGGTCGGTCCGCACGGCGTGGTTCATGTATCCGTGGGTCGTTATCGCGACTTCGCCCCACTCGGCCTCGGGATTCTCGAGCAGAGGTTTGAGGCTCTTGCCTTCGACGTGGTCCGGGATGGGCAGGCCCGTAAGATCGCACAGCGTGGGATAGATGGTCAGGAAGTCGACCGGACGATCGCAGACGGCTCCGGCCTTGGTGACGCCCGGCGCGACCCAGATCAACGGTGCGCGGGTGGCTTCCTCCCACAGGGCGAATTTGCGCCAATGCTCCTTCTCCCCAAGGTGCCAGCCGTGATCGCCCCAGAGGACGATAATCGTGTTGTCCTTGTGCTTGCAGACATCGTAGGCATCGAGCAGGCGGCCGACGTTGACGTCGACATAGGCGCAGGTGGCCAGGTAAGACTGAACCGCCGCCTTCCAGCGACCGCTCTTCAGGAACTTCGCATGGTCGTGGGTCGGCCTGGCCATCTTCACACCCGCGGGAGGAATGTCTTTCAAGTCGTTCTTGATGTGGGGCGGCAACTGGATCTTCTGCAGGGGGAACATGTCATAGTACTTGCGCGGCACAGCCCAGGGCAGGTGCGGCTTGATCAGGCCGCAGGCGACAAAGAACGGTTGGTCGTGGTCTTTCCGCAACTGCTTGATGCAGTAGTCGACCGTGTGCCAGTCGCCCAGATCCTGGTCCTTCATATCCAGGGGCATCGGCTCATGAAATCCCTGGTACTTCTGCGCGCCGCCTCCCGAGGGCACGGGCAGCCCCGGATACTCGTCCCAGCCGGATTCGTAGCCGGTGTTGCCGTGCCCGTGGTAGATCTTGCCCATGGCCACGGTGAAGTACCCGTTCCCGCGGAAGTGGTGGTTCAGAGCAAGACCTTCCTTGATGTACTTCGTCCATGTGTGCCCGTTCATGTAGCAGGCCGTAGTGCCGGGACGCATGCCCGACATCAACGACGCGCGCGAAGGGTTGCAGGCCGGCGCCGTGCAATGGGCGTTGGAGAATGAGACCCCCATCCTGGACAGGCGGTCGATGTTCGGCGTCTTTGCCTGCGGGTTGCGCCCCGTGTAGCCCACCCAGTGATTCAGGTCGTCCACCGCAATGAACAGGACATTGGGTTTGCCTGCCGCAGCGGCCACCTGCACTCCCGCCGCCAGCACCAGCGCGATCATCAGTGTCTTCATCGTGTTCTCCTGTTCGTTCTACGTAGCTTCGCGCATCCGCGGCCCTCTACAAGACCGGCGGCGCGACCGGTTTGCCGTTCTTCCTGTCCAGTGGGTACTTCGGCTTCCAGGTTGGATGCTCCCGGTTCAACCATGCGCTTATCTTCCTTGAAATGGCAGATGCCAGCTCCGGTTTCTCTTCGATGACGTTGGTCTTCTCGCCGATGTCGTCGCTCAGGTTGTAGAGCTCCCATGCGTCCGCTTCGTAGAAGTAGAGCAGCTTGTGGCGTTTGCCGTCCTCCTCGTCAATCGCGACCACGCACGGTTGGGCGCGGGTGTCCATGTAGCCGGGGAACAGGAAGAAGACCGGTCCGCGTTTGCGCTTCGTGTCGGGTTTGCGAAGCACGTCGGCAAACGATTCGCCGTCCAAGGGGTGCTTGTCTTCCGGTGGCTGCCACTTGTTACCGGCCAGCTCCAGGTAGGTCGGGTAGTAGTCCACCGAGTGGACCATGTAGTCGGTTTTCGTGTCGGCCGGTATAACGCCGGGCCAACAGGCGACGAGCGGCACGCGTATGCCTCCCTCGGTGAACATCCCCTTCTTCCCTCTCAGCGGTGTGTTCTCGGCGTGGGTTCCGCCATTGTCGGAGGTGAAGAGGACGAGGGTGTTGCCCGCGATGCTGTCCGCGGTGTTGCCGTCGCCGTTGGGGTCTGCCACGGCGGCCAGCAACCGGCCGAGGTTCTCATCCATACCGGCAATGAACGCAACGTATTCGGCCATTCTCCTGCCGTTCGCTCCAAGTCGGTCAAGCGCGGCGGCCTTCAGGTCCGGGCGCGCTTTGACGGGACCGTGAACGGCGTAGCTGTGAAACTGAATGTAGAACGGCTTGCCGCCCGCGTGCAGTCCGGCAATCGTCTCTTCCAACGCATCGCCGAGAGCATCGCAGATGTGTTTCGGCGTGCCCACCAGCAAAGCCGGCAAGCCACGAGCCTTGACGTAATCCTCCGTATACGGCGCGGCGTACTTCCCGAAATCCCCGCGGCCGACACCCCTGAAGTTCCAGTCGCCGCCCTTTTTCGTGGCGAAGCACGTCGGTTGGTGCCCCTGGCTGAAACCGCCGATGTTGATGTCGAAACCCACATTTTCCGGCAGCGTCTGCTCGCCGTCGTGTCCGCCGACGTGGTACTTGCCGATGTGCGCCGTGGCATAGCCGTTCTTCTTGAGCGCTTCCGCCACGGCGACCGCCGCCGCGGCGACATCCTCCGTCTGCGGCGGTCCGCTGAAACGCGCCTTGTCCTTCTCGATACCCCCTTTGCCGAAGCGGTTGAGATGACCCACGACGTAGACGTCGTTGTGTATGCGGGCCGGATACTGCCCCGAGAGCATCGCCGCCCGCGTTGGTGCGCAGTTCGGTTGTGCATACGCATGCGTGAAGCTCAATCCCTTGCGGGCCAGCTTCTCGACGTTGGGTGTCCGATACAGGTCCCTGTGCGTCCCCATCGTCGCCTGCCCGGCGCTGATATGGTTCCACCCCAGATCGTCCACCATGTAGATGACGATGTTGGGTTGACGGGCCGCGAACGATTGGGCGGCAGCAAGCAGAAGAATCAATGTGGTCATTTCAAGTCTCATGGTGAGCCGGCTCCATGTTCACAGGTCAGAGGAATGCTCAATAGTATCAGTCGGCGTGGTGTTTTCAAGATCGGGTGCACTCCCAGCCGGGAACTTCAGAAATCGAGAATCGCTAATCGAGAATCATCAATCGGCTCTCGGGCCCAAGATGTTGGGGGTACTTGAGTCAATCAGCCACCCACGATGTTCAATGTTCAATGTCCTTGCCTCGGAAGCGCAGTGCACCGGGGGCGGGACTGGCCGGAAACTCCAACCCCGCGCTGTCATCCCGAGCGCAGCGGAGCGGAGTCGAGGGATCTCGAGAACTGCCAAGCACGTCCGGCGTGGTTGCCGGTTGCCGGGATTTCGCAAGGTCTGTCCCCGCGCCGGCCGGTCCTCATCCGGCAATTCGCCCGTCACACGGTCAACGCTCCAGCTCGAGTCTCTCGCCGGCGAACATGATATAGAGGCCGTTGGTGTCGCTCTGCTGGATGATCTCCTCGCTGGGGGGATCTACGCCCTCCGGCCAGTTCAGGTTGGTGACACTGCCCGCCTTCAGGAAACCGTCGATCATCGACGCGCTCATTTCGGCCGTGCTCACATAATTGCTGGCAACCATGACCTGCTCGATGGCGTCCTCGATGAGTCTCAGGTTCTGAAGGCACAACTTGCACTGGGTGGCGCGGCGGGCCTTGAGCAGGGCGGGAACGGCAATCGCCGCCAAGAGGCCTACGAGCGAGGCCACCAGGATGACTTCCACGAGAGTGAAGCCGTTGTCCCGCGTCCTACCGCTGTAGCGGCCACTTTCGGCTGACCATGCCAAAGCTTGTTCTCCTGCGCAACTTGATGCATCGAAACGAAAGCCCGACTGCAAATCAAACCCGCAAACCAACATGCAAGACCATCTCCCACAAGATCTCTGACAGTCTTGACGGAACGGCGCAGCCTGAAGCTACTCCGAAGTGTCCTCCTGCCGCTCCGTGGGTGGCTGCTTGGGCTGCTTCTCAGGCGTGGCTTCCTTGACCAGCCGACGCATGATCGTACCGTACCCACGCCCCTCCTGGTCCATTTCCTCGCCGATTCTGCGAATAATGGTATTCGGGGCCTTGGCGACTCGGTCCTCGAAGTTGAGTTCGAAGCCACCGATCGTGATGCGGTCGCCCACCTCCAGTTTGGCAACGCTGACCGGCTGACCGTTGACAAACGTCCCGTTTCGAGACCGAAGATCCTTGAGCACGAAGTCCCCGTCCCAGTAGCGAATGGCCGCGTGATATCGCGAGACTTTCTCGCCTTCGAGGACGATTTCGGACTCGGCAGCGCGCCCGATGCGCGTCACCTCTTCGCTCAACTCGTGCTCTATCTGTTTCCCGCCCACATCGACATAGCGCAGCTTCATGGCAGTATCCCCAAACTCAATTCAGGCACGCAGGGGACGATAACAGACGCGGCCAGGCCAGGTCAAGCCTCAGACCACCCTACGCAGCAATTCTCATTATGGCCACGCCCCCTGCGACCTTGTGTCGCAGGAGCGG
>CAZKRK010000541.1:0-4596 GCA_964555035.1 uncultured Victivallales bacterium
CTCGCGTGTCCCCCGCCGCCGCAGCAATTCTCATTATGGCCACGCCCCCTGCCGCACAAGGCGGCAGGGGGCGTGGCCATAATGAGAATTGTGTCTTTTCATCGCTTGAGTTCCGTGGACGCATTCGTGTACCACATGTTGACAGAAGAAACGAAGTATTTCAAAAGAAGGTTGCCCGATGACTTCCAAAGCACCGTCGCCCCGCATAGGTCCCACCCGCATCATGGACATGGCCAACGCGTTCTATGACTCCTGCGTTCTGTTCACGGCGTCGGACGCCGGCGTCTTTGCCGTCCTGGCAGAAAAGGGAGAGGCCGATGCACATGACATCGCGGTCGCCTGTCAGTTGGACGACCACGGCGCCCGCCTGCTTCTGGACGCCTGTGTTGCCGTCGGGCTCCTCGTCAAGGACGGCAGGCTTTACCGCAACGGCGATGAAACAGCCCGGTTCCTGGTGCCGGATGCGCCCATGGACCTGAGCCGGGCCATCCGCTACAACCGGGATGTGTACCCGGCGTGGGGACAACTGCCCCGCTTCGCCAGGGAAGGCACCCCCGTCGAACGTCCCGGGCTGCATCTGGGTGAAGATCCCGAACGCACGCGCGCGTTCGTCATGGCGATGCATAGCCGCGCCATGGGCGTCGGCCGGGCGGTCATTCCCCACGTCGACCTTGTCGGTTGCGAGACGCTGCTCGACATCGGCGGCGGTCCCGGTGCATATGCCACTCTCGCCGCACAGGCCTACCCACGGTTGCATTGCACCGTCCTGGATCTTCCGGATGTCGTGGCAATCGCCCGCGAGCTTGTCGCGGAAACGGGCCTGGCGGATCGGGTGACGTGCGTAGCCGGCGACTACCATACACATGATTTCCCGGCAGACATGGACGCCGTCAACATCTTCGGCGTTCTCCACCAGGAATCACCCGACGCCATCCGCGACATTCTCAAACGAGCCCGGGCGGCCCTCAAACCGGGCGGGATAATCCACATCCTGGACATGATGACCGACGCCACCCGCACTGCCCCAAAGTTCTCCGCGCTCTTTGCCCTCAACATGGCGCTGACAACAGAGAACGGGTGGGTGTTCTCGGACGAGGACTTGCGCGGATGGCTGGCGGAAGCGGGATTCGACAATATCCGGATATCGCCTTTGCCTGCGCCAATTCCCCATTGGCTGGCGCGGGCTGAGGCCTAGGCCTGCCCTCTATGCACATTTCTGCGCATTCTGCTCACTCTCCGCTCGCCCTTGCCCCTTCGCTCCGCTGCAGGGCTTGCGGGCGCACTACAAACGACGTGCGTGCGTGAGGGGAGCCGCGGTGTTTGTAGTGCGCCCGCAAGCCCTGCAGCGGAGCGAAGGGGCAAGGGCGAGCGGAGAGTGAGCAATATGCGTAGAACCTGGGACAACTGCCCGCACAGAACAACTCAACAACCGCCGAGGTCCGTGCTGCGGAGTACGGAGTAGCTGCGGCGCTACTCGATCTTCACGGACACGCCGTAGTTACCCTGCCGGCCTGCAGCGCCCAGGTTGACGCGGGCTTCGCCGGGGGTGGCGGGGATGTCGGCGCCTCCGGCGGGGACGTACCATGAGCCGGAACGGAGCTCGTCCCGGGACAGGATGCTGTACGTGCGCGTGTAACCGGTATGGAACGGTCCGACCGGCGCTCTCGGAAATGTAATAACCGTATCGCCGCCCTCGAAGCTGATGCCGCATCGCAAACGGTCGGATGCGTCCGACGGGTTCGTGCCTGCCCGCCACTCGACCAGGTTGGACGCGCCGTCCTTGTCGTCGTCGCCGTCGGGTGCGGCAGCGCTGCCGCCGAGATAGTACTCCTCCCACTCGTCACCGATCGTGTCGCCGTCATCGTCGGGTGCGGGCACCGTACGCACACCGGTAATGCGTACGTCATCGATATTCCATCCGCAGAAGTCCTCGCTCCAGTCGCACGGTCCCATGCCCCAACGCACGTAGACCGTACTCTCGCCGTCCGCAACGGCCGAGATGTCCAGGCTCATCCGGCGCCACGTGCCGCCGGCCATGGAATTGAGGGGGTTGCTCCACAGCGTGGACCAGGAGGAGCCATCGCTCGAAACCTGCACGGTTGCGTGGTCGGCGAAGCTACCCTCGACTCCCAGCCAATAGCGAAATTCAAGACGGGTAGAGGCAAAGCCGCCGCAGTCGACCGCCGGCGTCGTGGCATACTTGGCCGACTCCACATTGCCGTAAGGACCGGCTAAATTGTACCCCACTACGTACACCCCGGTGTACCCTTCGGTAGGGTCCGGGTAGCCCTCGCAGAGGTCGCGGCCCTGCGGGCGTCCATAGCCCCACGCGCCACCCAGCGTCCAACCGGGATTGGCGGACATGTCGGCTTCATAGATCGTCCACACCGACCGTATCGGAACCGGCGCGGACGTACGCACGGCGCCACCATCGCTCCAGGCCTTGACGGTCAGGTTGTGCTCGCCGGTGGGAACGCTGCGCCATGTGAATGAACACGGCGAAGTCAGACCGTCCGCGATCACGTCGGCGCCGGCAAGAACCTGCGCGTTGGTGAGCGCGCCGTTCGGATCGATCGCTTCGATCCGGAACTCCAGGTCATGTCCCGGCCTGGTCACGGCGTGCTCCGCGGGTGACACCACGCCGGCGAGCGCCTCGACGCTACCGGACGGAAGACACGTCACCACCAGCTTCGGACGCCTTGAAACGACGGAGTACTCCGAGGACGCAAACACGGCCGTCCCCTCGCCGCTGCCGGGACTTCCGTCCGCGGTCGGTTTGATAAGGAAACCATGGTTGGATGCGGGACTGTCGATCCACCCCTGCACCGTTGCGGCCGGTATCGTGAACTCAACTTGCCCGTTCACGGGAATCAACCACAACGCTTTCGACGTCAACCCCGCCCCGTACGAACCGCCCGCCGTGGACCAGTTGCTCGGCGACGTCCTCTTGATCCACGCGACGACGTCCTCACTCCAGCCCTCGTTCAGAGCGTGGACGTGAACGGACTGCCCCGCGAGATCCACGCGGTTCAACGCCCACAGACGCAGCTTCACCGCGGTAACCGTGCTGCCGGCGGGAATCGTCGACAGGTCAAAGTGGACCACGGCCCGCGCAGTCCGCCAGCAGGAGCTTCAGCCAGGCGTGTAGAGGTCAGTGCTCACCAACAGCGAATTCGCCTCGCCGAAGTTGCTCCCCTGTTCGTGACCGTACGGAGTGCCGACGATGTAGCTGTCGGTGCAAGCCAGGTATCCGCCCGCCCCCTGCTGCAACGTCAATGTTGCCGTACGGGCGGGCAGAACCACCGCAAAAAGCGCGACCAGTATGGATATCGTGCGCATTCGCTTTTCGTTGAGAGTCCCCAATATGCTCTCATACATGAGTTGAGCGGTCAAGTCTCTGGACGGGGCTCTATTCCGCGGGGCGATTCAGTTCGCAAGCCCCGGAGGGGCGACATAGACACACCTGCCCACCGGCGTCGCAATCGCCAAGGTCAGACCACCTTGCCTCTCGGAAGGTAGTTTGACACGATCGGCCGTTCTCTGCCGTGTGGCTGCGCATGCGCGGCAAACGTAGGTCCGATTTGCAATCGGACCCAATCCACGCACGCAGTTTCAAATGACGGAGGTCGCCACGCCTGAGCGGCGTTGGGTCCGATTACAAATCGGACCTACGTTTGCGCCGAATCCACAACCGCGAAGTTGAGCAGAACAGTAACCAGAACACGCTTTGAACCGCCCATCACAGCCCTCCTCCATGCCTGCCCCTCACCGGGTCCGCCCGAACTGGTGGTCCGCACGCGCGCACATGCCGTAGTACACCGCGCGCAGCTCGGTCCAGCGCTCCTCGGTCCAGCCCTGCAACCCCTGCCCCTCGCAGATGCCCTTGAGCAGCGACGGTTTGCCGTCCCAGCTCGCGGGAGTCGGAACCCGCGGCGGCATTTTCGCGCGGTCGATCATGCCGAAGAACGGCTCTTCCACGCAGTAGGGCGGATGGGGATAGCCGAGCGGGAGGTAGATGCAGAGCGGCTTGTCGCCGTCGTAGGACTTGATTAAATCGATAGCCCCCAGGACCATGCTCCAGTCACCGCCGCCGGATTCCCCATGTGCCCCAGGACATCCCCCCTCCACTGGTCGGGATTGAAAACGATGATGTGTGGTTTCTTGCCGCTCATATCCGGTTCATCGCCACGTGGCGCGGAAATCCGTCTTGTCCCGCCGTAGCTCGGCGAAGGCGGATCCGCGCTGCGGTTCAACTTCCTTTCCCCGCGTCAATATGCTAGACGGTAGCGCATGAAGATCGCCACTTTCAACGCCAATTCGATACGGGCCCGGATGGACATTGTTCTGGACTGGCTGAAGGAACAACGCGGATGTCGCCCGCAACCCAAGTGTGGCATGGGTGGAAAAACGGGAAGGTAAGAAGATGGAAGAATCGACTGTATCATCCTTCTGCCTATCATCTCCTACAAAGGACTGAGCCAGATTTCTTGTTTTTCCCGCGCCCGCCCGCCCCCACCCCTCACCCGGCTCGCTCCGCTCCCCGACCTCTCCCCCGAGGGGAGAGGTGAACCTAGAAAGAGCAGTTGAACTACCGGA
>CAZKRK010000542.1:0-4592 GCA_964555035.1 uncultured Victivallales bacterium
GGCGTGGACCGGTTGGAGCGCGCTACGCGCCGACACTCGCAAGCGGCCCATGACCTTTCGATACAGTCCCGTGAGTGGCGCGCTCCCACCTCTCCCCTCGGGGAGAGGTCGCCGCGGCGCAGCGGAGGCGGGTGAGGGGCTGGCCCGCCAGGGGGCGTGGCCATAATGAGAATTGCTGCCTCACCCGCCCCGTTCTTGACACCAACCCCCTGAATCGGCGATACTTCCCTATGGTAAATGCCTCATGAAGTCTAGAGCCACAATCCTCTTTCTGGCTGCCGCGGCTCTATTGTTGATCCTGGCGGCGGGCGTACTGTCAGTATTCCTCCTCGATTTCGGGATACGGGACAAAGGACGCAAACTGCCTGCCGAGCTGCCACGCGGGTCCAAGGCTCAGCGCAGCACGACACCGACCATGCACGAGATAATCGAAGTCGGACGCGAGTCCCCGCATGCGCCGACGTCCCGCACCGGCACCACCTCGCGAACGCGATTGCGTCCGTCCGACGCCGTCACGAGGACGGGCACGGCGCCCGAACCGGGGACCGTGCAGCACGCCGACTTCGGCGCCCCCCTTCTCTCGGTGGCATGTGAGCGCTGTATCAACTATGGAAACGAAATCACGGAACGGCCGCGCTTCTCCGCGCCGGCCATTCACGATATCACCTTGGTCAAAGACGGAGTTATCTTCCGTCTGTTCCCCGCTCGCATCTCGGAGCAGAGCACGAACGCGATGGAGACGCTGCAACCCGGCGGGGACTTGCTGCCGCACGACGCGGAAACGGAAAGTACGGCCGGGGAATTTTCCGGCGATGGAGGGGCAACGGAGTGAGGACACGCGCACATCTCTCCCTGGCCCCGGCGTTTCTGCTCGCCGCGTGTGCGCTTGTCGCGGCTGTACGGGGCCAGGACGGGGAAGATCAGGAGGAACGCACCGTACGCCTGCGACTCGTCGCGCCGAGTCACACGGCCCGCGCCGCAAGCCTGGACAACGAACCGCCGGCCCACTTCCTGGCTGACGATGCGCACGTCAGGCTGGGCGCCTATCGGCAGATCTACCCGGGCATCGACGTCGTCGCCTACGGCAACGAACACTACTTCGAGTACGCGTTTCGACTTGAGCCCGGCGCTTTCGCCGCACGAATCCGGCTTGCATTGGATGAACTCCATCTCATCACGATTACGGACACGGGGCGGGTCCTATACGAAGGCAACGGTATCGACGGCTACCAGGAGGCGCCGTTTGCCTACCGCCTGACGGAAACCGGCCGGGAAGAGATCCCGGTTCGCTACCTCATGGACGGCGAAAACGGTGTCGGCATTTCACTGCTTGACCAGACGCCGATTGACAGGCAACGGCTCAACGCACACTCAATGCTGCTGGTTGCCGGCGGAGACCAGCCGGGAGGCCCGCTACACGATTTCTTCGTGTCGCAGCACGAAACAACGCATGCGCAGTTCACGCGTTTTCTCAACGACGCCGAGGCCCACCCCGACGAAGAGCGTGGCGAGTTCATGCACTTCGACGAGGAGGGCAACGTCTGGTTCAACGAGGACATGCTGCCGAGCCAACACGAGATCTTCCGCATCGGAGCCGCCCGGCTCACGTACGATCCGGACAAGATCCCGGGCCACCGCTACGACCATCTACGCGACGGCGACGGCGAGGCCGACTTCGCCAAGCACCCGATCACGGGTGTTTCATGGTACGGCGCGCTGAAGTACTGCAACTGGCTGACGATCACATCGGGGCGCGGCGCAGCCGAACGCGCCTACGCAGAGGGCACAAACGCGGTCGATTGGGCGCCGGTCACGGCCGCCTCGTGGGAGAAGGGCGTGTTCAGCGATGACGAGCGTGAGCAATGGCTCCGGGTCAAGGGCTTTCGCCTGCCCATGTTGCACTGCGACCCCAAGGCGATCACGGCGAACCGCTACAACGAGTTTTTCAAGGCAGCCGCCTGGAACGGGGCAACCAACGTCGCCTACGGTTTCGGACGCGACCGCTTCCTGGGAACGGACGCCAATGCGATCGACACGATCAACCGTCGCAGTATCCGCACGTTTCCCGTGGGTTTTTTCGACGGCATAAACGTGCTTGACGAGCTACCCACCGAACCCAACGAGAACTTGTATGCGCTTTTCGACTTGAGTGGAAACGCCGCGGAGTGGGTGACGGACTTCGGTCGTCCGGAGTCAATCGAGACGCGTGCGTTGTGCGGCGGGTCCTGGTCGGAACGCCTGAGGACAGTCGAACGCGGCTCGATTGCCGATCCCGCCGCGACCTCGATCGCCGGAGGGTTCCGCCCGATCACGACTTTCATGCCCTACGACTATCGCGTAATCCACATGCTGTACTGCTTCCATTTCCGGGGGGCAGCCGAAGATGTCGCCGTGGTGGAACCGGACCTCGAAGGCGAAGTGACGCCCGAGGGCGTGCTGACACCGGAAGCGGCGGCACTGGCGGCCGCGCGACGGGCTGCCCGGGCCCGCGCCGAAGAGGAGGCCAGACGTAGAGCAGCCGAGGAGGAAGAAGGCCGCGACCTCACGCCCACCGGGCCGGACATGACGCCGCCGGGCATGACAGCGCCCCTGCTCCCCCCCCCGCCTCCTCCCTCGGCGCCGTATGTGCCGCCCGTTATCGCAACCCCGCCGACCAGTCCGTTCATCGGTTAGAACTCAGCATGAATCACGCACTCGCGGTTGCCGTCCGAATCGTTGCCTCGATTGCCGCCCTGGGCTTGACCCCTTGTCTCCTTACCCGGACCCTTCTGCCCGGCCTTGGGCCGGCGCCTTTCATTGCCGCCGCCGGCCTGAGCGCCGTACTGCTCAACGTGACCGTCTGCACCGCATGTCACCTGGGGCAGATCCCGCTTGCCTCCATGCCGCTGGCAGGCGCACACATCGCCCTGCTCGGCATCGCCGTAGTCGCCTGGCGCCTACGGCCGACCCCCCTGTTTCCCAGGCTCGCAACGGAAGATCGACTTCTGGCGGGGCAGCTTGCCGTGCTGGCCCTGCTGATCCTCCCCGTTACCCACCTCACCGGCATCGACACATACAAGTGGCAGGATCTTGCCACGGCGGCCGCCGTCGAGCGGAACGTCCCCTGGCTGGTGCACCCCCTTTCCCTGTACGGATTCACGCCCCGTTCATATCCGTCAGCCCACCCCCTGTGCCTGGCTGCCATCCAGATCGTGACCGGACTGGGTGTCGACTGGGGCATGTATCTCATGTCGCTGACGGTCGCGGTCACGGGGCTGGCCTCGGCCTACTGGCTCGGAATGACAATCTGCGCGCCTTCGCCCAACCGTAACCGGTACGCGCTGTGGTTTGCACTGCTCTACGCCTTTTCTCCCGTCTTCATGCGCTACACATACTGGGCCACGGGACGCGGCCTGTTTCTGGCGACACTGCCCCTCTTCCTTGTCGCAATCCTCAAGCTGCCACGGCCACGGGCATGGGCAGGGCTTGTTCTGACAGCGGCCATTCTGCCGATGACGCATAGAGCGGGAGGAGTCGCCGTCGTGCTCGTCGCCATCGCATCCTGCTTCGCCGGCGCGTGCCGCATTCTGAAATCGCGCCGGCGCATGGCCCTCATCCTGGTCCCATTCGCCCTGGCCGCCGTGGCACTGTCACCCGCCCCGCGGTTCGGATGGCCGCTTGGGACGCCGCTAGGGTTCACTCGCCAGGCGGTTTCGCGCTTCGCCTGGTATGTGCCGGCAGCTGCAGCAGGACTTGTCGCCGCCCCCGGCTGGTGGCGGGAGTCACCCCGGCACAGATTGCTGCCCCTCCTCCTGCTCACGCTGCCACTTGCCTTTGTGGAGGAGATGTACGGCGCAATGCTCGCACTGCCTTTCGTCGTGGCAGCCACGGCCCGCGGCGTCCAGTTCATAACGGAGGAGTGGCGTCCCGCCGGCACCCTTCTCACACGCACCCTCGTTGTTCTCACGCTGGCCGGCGCCCTGGTCATCGTTGTCCACCGTGCGGCCCCGGCCACGCCGCGGCGCGTCCGCGCCGCCGCGGCGTTCATCGAAGACAACGACCCACTCGGCCCTTTTCTGCTCGTCGCCCCCGGCCTTGCCCGAACCCAGATGCAGGCCTATCTCTCCGGCTGCCCCCGTTTCAACCTGTCGGTCCCGGCCAGTGCGCGCATACAGATCACGGGCGAACCCCTCCCCTCCTACCGGGGCAGTCTCCAGGATTTCATTCGCGACACGATCCAATTCCTGCGCAGTTTCGCCGCCGTGGCCGGCATCGAAGGCGACTGGTACGGAAATCCCGAGCGCACCTACTACGTGACGATCGACGGCAAAGGTCAGGTTCCTGGAGCTACCGATCTGTTGTATGACCGCGACGGTGTTCGGGTCTACCGCGCGGGCGCGGGGCCGTAGAGAGTGACGGGTGGCGCGTGTCGGAAAGGGACAGACTGCGCAATGACCTCCTCAGGGATTCCAACGACTCATTCTGGGAGGAGGAGTTACAGGTGATCGGTGATCGGTGATCGGTGATCGGTGATCGGTGATCGGTGATCGGTGATCGGTGCGGCGATGGGGCTGTATCAAAAGGTCAGAAGTTCCGTTGCGCTCCGACCGGTC
>CAZKRK010000543.1:0-4589 GCA_964555035.1 uncultured Victivallales bacterium
AACCAGCTTCTTGCTCAATGTTCTCGGGAGAAACGCGTGGTCCGACCCCGGGCCATCCCGGGCCATTCTGACAGATTTGGCTGCGGCTTTCCCATATGCCTTTGCTACGACATGGGTCGCGATCTTCTTCGTATTCGTTTCGGATACCGATATGCCCACTTGTCTGAGTATCTTCATGCATGCCGTTCGAGCGGCTGCCTCGCGCGCCGCGTCGGCGGCAGCGGAGGCAACGGCTTCCCGTTCTGCCCGGTGGGATTTGCAGCGCGCCACAAGTAGACGCCCCAAAGGACTGTCAGCCTGTTCGAGGTACTGTTCGGCCTTCTCCTCAGCTTTCCCTCGGTAAGCCAGCAATCCGCGCATGATGCGACGATCTGTGGTCATCTCCTTCCCCAGGCGACGGAACTGCTCTTGAACGCTCAGCTCGGCGAGATCGAAGCTGTGCGGGACCGTGCCGGCTTTCTTGCCGTCAACTCTGATGATCTCCTCGGCTGACACTTCCGTTCCCTTGACGCCGGTGATTCGAGCTTTCAGCGTACTGCGGTTGAGCTGGACGGCGACCTCTTTGCCGATGTCGCTCTCCACCGAAGCGCGAATGACATTGGGCAGGTCAGCCACTTTGAGAGCAAGCTCGCGCGTGGCCTGCCACTCCACGGAATCCATCCCGGGCGGTTTCGCATTCTCCTCGTCGGTCAACAACTCACGGGCGGCATCGAAGTCGAGGCTGAGCAGTGCGTCGGCAATGGCGTCCAGGTCGACTTCCGCCTGTTGTGTGGGTGGCGGATCAACCTTCACGGGCGGCTCCGCGACGCGGGTGACCTTTACGGGCTCCGGCGGCTTCGCTTCTTCTCTCGACGCCACGGCAGCTTTCTTCCGCCGTTCCTCCAGCTTCGCAATCTGCTTCGCCACATCGCCCTCGAGCGGCGTTCCCTGCGCGAGCTGTCGCACCTTCTCGAACCGGATCGAAGCACCGATGGTGTTGTCGGGGTGGTCCTTGGCGTAGGCGACGGCTTCGTCGAGGAGCTTTAGCTTTCGCAGCGTGGCGAGTTTCGAATCGTCCGTCTTGCCGGGCGCGACCTCGGGCGGTTCCTCCGGCTCGATCACGGCCGGCGTGGGCTGCCGCCGCTCCGCGAGGGCGGCGCGTCTGGCAGCCCTCTTCTTGTTTCCCGACACGATCACCGCCGCCACGATCCCCCCAAGAATCAGCACTCCGGCCGCAACGCCGATCGCGATTGCGGGCGTCTTGGATGCCGGCTTCCTTGCCGGCTCGGGCGGATGGTGTCGAACGCGCTCCCGCTCGTGCAGCTTCTGAATGGTCGACTGCCCCAGGACGATCGACTTCTTCGGGATCGAGCCGGCCGGCTGGACGGTCTTGCCCGACGGGCGTCGCACCAATACGGACTGGCCGGAGGCCGGCGCGGCCGCGGTGGCCGGTTTGCCGCCCAGGACGCAGTCGATGTCCGCGATCAGCGCCTCCCAACTCTGATGGCGCTTGGCTGGATCCTTCGCGAGCATGATCTCCAGCAGGCCCACACAGGCTTCCGACACCTCGGGGTTGGATTCGCGCGGATCGGGCAGCGATTCGCTGAGCTGTTTGCGCAGGATCTCCATCATGCTGCTGCCGTCGAAGGGCATGTTGCCGCTGAGCATGTGGTAGAGCGTGGCACCGAGCGAATAGATGTCGGCGCGAAAATCGAGATCTTCGCGTCCTTCGCTCTGCTCCGGGCTCATGTAGTTGGGCGTACCCATCACCGTGCCGGTCACGGTCATGCCCACCCGATCGGCCGAGCTCTTGCACAATCCCATGTCGGTCAGTTTGGGGTCGCCGTCTTCGTCGAGGATGATATTGGCGGGTTTGATGTCGCGGTGCAGCATCCGGTGCTTGTTCCAGGCGTGGGCCAGGGCCGAGGCCACCCGCCGCGTGATGGCCAGCGCGTCCCGTTCCTCAAGCACGCCGCCGTCCGCCAGCAGGTCTCCCAGTGTGTCGCCCTTCACGTAGCTCATCGCAAGGTAGTAAACGCCGCTGTCCTCCCCGGCCTCATGGGCGGTCACGATGTTCGGATGCTCCAAACGGGCCGCCATACGCACTTCCTGCAGGAAACGCGCCACGGCCTCTTCATCCATAGTCAGGCTCGTCGGCAGGATCTTCAGCGCCACGTCCCGGTCCATGGAAAGCTGGCGGGCCAGGTACACTTCGCCCATGCCGCCTTTGCCGAGAAGCCGCTTGATCCGGAACCCACCCACGGTCGTCCCCGGCCCGAGCTTCGTGCGCGGCACCACCTGTGCTGCCCCACATTGGGGGCACTCAACTTCCGACCCCGTCGCGCTGGTGTCGACTTCGAGCGACGTCTGACACTCCGTGCACTTGAACGTAATCAGCATGGGATTCCTCCGAAGCTACAGTATAGGCCGAGTATCCCTACGCGTCACGGACGTGTCAAGCGATTCGGCCTTTTGCGATGTGAGGTCTTTCGGCGATGATCCCTGAAGCTGGCAACCCGCTGCTTCGCAAAGTCTTTTGGAGACGGCGGCATGTCCTGTCGTAGCCCATGGCGCGTAGACGGATCTCCGCCGTTCCCTTCCGGCCGAGGACGGCCGGCTCCATTTCCTGGGTAAACGGAAGGGTGTCGGGTTGTAGGGCCAAAGAAAGCAACGGGTTGCCAGCAGCGCAAATGCCTCAAGCGATTCGGCCCGGGCGGGTGCATCTCCGATTCGGTGTCCCCCCTTCCGTACGGAAACGTAGAACCGTTTCCCGGGACGGGTCCAAACCGCGCGTGAACCCATCACTCCCGCTCAGACTTCGCTGAACCGTCCTGGAGAACGGTTCTACGTCACACGCGAACCGCAAAAATATCCTTGTCCGCGAAGCGGATTTGCTCGGAGGTGTACTGTTTGCCCTTCCCGAAGTCGAAGATCAGAAGGTAGCCGGTCTCGAGATTCTGGAAATCCAGGTAGTCGGAAAGCTGTTGCAGGCCCCGCTGATGGTATTCCTCCCCGCGCCAGATCTTCAGCTCGATGACCTCCTTTTGGCTCTCGCCGTAGGTCACGACAACATCCATCCGCCGCTCGTCACCCACCACGGGTTCCTTCCACATGAACCCCTTGGCATTGATGATCGGCTTGAGAAAGGACATGAACACCAGACGACCCTCGCGTTCAAGGAACGTCGTGTCACGGTCGGAGTAGTGCTCACGCATGAACTCCTGGAACTTGAGCAGGACCTTGCGGACATCCAGAGCCCCGTCGTCGTCTTGATACCGCGGATCCAGGAAACCGTTGAACCGGTAGCGGTCGGGAGCGGTTTCCTTCTTGGCGCGCATGTAGTCTGAGACGATCTGTTCATAGACTCGGTTATGGATCACGACTCGCCCTGCATGCGCGCGGAACAGCCCGTACAACACGCCGAGGTTGATTGTCGGGTGCATGGCCGAAAAGGAGACCCCGTCGGCCTGGGTCCCGAACATCACCTGGTAGGTCAAGTCATACAGCTCGGGACTGTTCTCCAGGTTCTTCGCCAAGCTCTCGAAATTCGTGGTTGCGTATTCGGGACGCGTCAACCAACGGAACGACCAGTCCACATCGTCAAGTGTCCAGCGTCGCGGGTTATAGGCCGGGTTCCGATCGGCCTCTTCCTCGTCGATGTTCTTGCAGAGCTTGCTGACCAGGAACGGGTACCCGCTGGTATAGTAGTGGATGCGCGCGGCGATGGCATCGGCATCCATCTCCACCCCCTTGTCTCCCGCGTAGTCGACCAGCATCGTCTTGATTTCGGCGGGACTGAAGCTCATGTCCACGTTGAAATCGGCCGCGATGTTCCAGGGGCTGTTGAGCTTGGCCTCCTCGCCGTCCCGCATTCTCAACTTGAGCGACTTGACGTCATGCACGCCGGCCAGGATGACCGACTTGAAGGTGAAGTCCTCGCCGTCGTTGGCTTTCAGGTATTTGTCGCGAAGCATCCCCAGAAAGCTGAGGAAAAGCTGGTTGTTGCTGGACTTGTCAACTTCATCGATAAGGACCACCACATCCAGACCGACCTCGGTAACAAAGCGGGTTATGAAAACGGAAAGCGTTTCAAGATCGACAACATCGTGTCCGGTTCGCCTCGCAAGTTCAGCCGTCTCTGAATCGAAAAAATCGAGGCTCCGGGCAAGCATCTCAACAAAGCGCGGGCTGAAGAACGCTTCGTCCTCAAAGATCGCGTCCCCGACGCCCTCGAAGCTCATCCGCGAAAGCACGTATTCATCTCTGCGCTGCCGCAATTCCCGCGCGACAACCGACAACATCGTCGTCTTGCCGTACTGGCGCGGACGGTTGATCGTGAAGTACTGCCCTTTTCGGATCAGGCGCATAACGGCGTCGAGCTTGCCGGAGATGTCCACCATGTAGTGCTTCCGCGGATTGCAGCTACCGGTGACGTTGAATTCTCTCTCCACAGCGCGCTCCAGATTGACCAGTCCCCAATGACTATACACCCCGCCACGCCGCTTTCAAGGGGGAAACAGATGGCTGATCCGCCCGCCGCACATGTTTCGGCTCAGGGACCGGGGTCGGACCACGTGTTTTCCCGATATCTATTGGCTGAAACGCGGGCA
>CAZKRK010000544.1:0-4571 GCA_964555035.1 uncultured Victivallales bacterium
ACGGAACCGCGAAGGGCCGGGCAACTTGGGTTGTGGGCCCCGGCCCGCCTTGTTGTACTGTCACGCAAATACGTTCACGGGATTCCCGGACCGGCTCGCGAGGACGCTCGCCCTCCATCCCGTTGTACCAACGTTGGTTATGACAATGGAGGGCGAGCGTCCTCGCGAGCCGAAAGTGGGTTTTCGATGAAACGTATTTGTGATACACGACATTAGTTGCCACCGAGTACCGATTACCGATCACGGATTACCGATCAGACCACGACTCCGTATCCGGCGGCGGTTTTCTCGATCCAGTCCGGCGGAGTGGCGAGTGCCGTCGGGTTCTTCAGCTTCAGGAAACCAACGTAGGTGTTGGGGATACGTCCGTCCTCGAAGAGGAACCTGCACGGGTTGTCGCTGAAGAGGAGCTCCCGATCGTCGGGGGCGAGGTTGTTGTCACGCTGGAACGGCCGCGTGTACTGGGTCTCGGTCCAGGTGTGACTTGTCATGCTTGCATCCGTGCCGAACATGAGGCCCTGTCGGACTCGGCGGCCACCTTGTCGATGTGACTTCGATACGTCTTCAGGTATTTCTTGATGCGGTCGAACTTGGGTCCCGGAACGATTGCGGTAATGAAACCGGCCGTGGCCGCGACCCACTTATCGTCCGCAAAGCGTTCGGGAATCCGCGACAGGAGCTTCACCATCCTGTCGGGGACGAACTTGAAATTGAGCAGGTGACAGTGGATGTTGACAACCGGTTTGCGCTTCATTCCCGACCTCCGGAAACGTCATGCTTGTCTATAAACGCCTTGGCGGTGGCGATTGTCTCTTCGTCCTTGACGAGGGGGAGGGCCCTTCTCGCGAGCTCCAGGGCGGCGGGTTTCTGTTTGGCGTTGCTCATGTCGAGGGCGGGCATCCACTGAAGCTCGGCCAGAGCTCCCCGGGCAATGGCTGGGTTGTCGGTGAGGGCCATGGCTCGCCGCAGCACGTCCAGTTTCTCTTCGGCCGGCGCGGCGCCGACGACCGCGCGCCGCAGGCACGTCTGTGCCAGCTCGAATCTGAGGCGCTTGTCATCGGTTTTCCCGGCAGCGGCAAAGAGCATGCCGGTCACCCTCGGCTCTACCGATGTTGCCAGCACTTCGGAGGCAACGTTGCGGACGTTGCGGCTCTTGTCGGCCAGCAGGGACACCACCACTTCGAGCGCTTCGGCGCCGCCTATTGCACCGAGCACGCGAACCAGGGAAGTGCGCGTCGTCTCTTCCGCGTCCGGCAGCGCGGCGATCGCCGTGTGCAGTCCACTCCGGCCCACTCCGCGGGCTATGGCGGCGGCGCTCCTTTCGGCAGCGGCGCGCTCGCGCTTGCCGATTTCCTTCGCGAGCGCCCGCAAAAGACCTTCCAGTTCGTTTTCGCCGCCGAGTGCGGCCGCGAGTTCCATGGCGGCGATCCGCACGACCTCGTCCTCGTTCTGCAGGTATTCGCCGATGCGGGAGAGCGCCGTGCGGTCGCCCCGTGCGGCCAACACGCGCAGTACGCCGGCGAGTTGAAATGACTCGGCCTGTCCCAACGCCGTGCGCCATTTCTCGTCGCTTCCGTCCCCTTTCAGCGTGGTGGCGAGCGTGACGGCTTCGGCGTGGAGGACGTCGCTCGGGCGCGCCAGGGCGCCGAGGATGTCGGCGAACGCGCCGTCCCCGAGAACCGATACCAGTTCTCCGAGTGCCGCGGCGTGCTGGAAATGGTCGTCGGGTTTACGTTGGATCAGCGCGCGGCAGATCGCGACGCGGGCCTTTTCGTCTTTCGCCTGCGCCAGCTCGTCGGCCACGCGCTCGGAGAGGAGGTCGAGCAAGCTCACGGGAGTCGGTTCGCGGCTATCGGTCTCGATGGCTCGGATCGTCTGCTCGAGGATCTCGCGTTTTTCCCCGTCGCGCCGCGTCCATCGTGCCGCTCGTAATCGCGGCAGTTCGGTCCGGGCCAGACGCCCGTAGGTTTGCAGGGTCAGGAAGTGGTGCGGTTCGCGCCAATACCCGCCCCATCCACCGCCCAGGAGGGAGTCGGCACACAGTTTCACGCCGTCGGCGATTCCGTGTCGTGCCATCAGGTCCATGCCGCGGCCGCGGGGACGTTCGGAGAACATGGTGAAGTCCGGCGCGCGGGTAGCGGTGACGTCGTAGATCTCCTGTGCCATCATCTTGACGTCTTCACGGTCGAAGAACTTGAAGGCGTAGACGCCACAGCCGCGTATGCGGCCGGAACGTGACTTTGCCAGGCGGGCTATGGCGGGGTAGAGAATATCGCGGTCGATGCCGTCGAGGGGATTCTCGCCTTCCGGCGTGGTGGCCAGCATTCCGGTGAAGTAGAGCGGCGCGGTGCGGGCGCCGTCGGAGCCGAGGCTGTAGGACAGGGCCTGCAGGGTTGCCTGCAGCGGGCCTTCCTGTTCGGTTGTGAGCACGGCCTTGAACATATCGGGGATGGCTTTGCGGGCCGGATCGCCTACGCGCATGAGCGCGTAGCCGGCTGCAACGCGTACGGTGGAGTTTTCGTCCGAGAGCGCCCTGACCAGGGCCGGCACGGCCGGGGCGGCGCGTTCACGCTGGTAGCCGAGGGCGGTGCAGGCGCCCGCCCGCAGGCAGGCCCTGTCGCTTGCGACCGCTTCCAGCAGTGGCTTGACGAAGTCGCCGTCCTTTCGGCCGAGCGCTTCGGCGATCCACTCGCGGGCGCCGGGCGACCAGCAGTCGAGGGCCGCAATCGACTCGGCGCCGCTCATCCTGTCGTAGTCGGCCCAATGCCAGCGGCCGGCGGCGACGGCCTCTTTGACCTGCGCATCGTTCAGCCATAGGTCCTCGTCCTGTCCTTTGCCCGTGATGCGGAGTTTGCGCAGCGGGACGGCGTTGGCCAGCACATGCGCGGCCGCGAGATCCATGGTGGCGCCGCCGTAGTACCCGCCAAGCTGCTGGAACAGGATGCTGCCATCGCCCTTGCGGGTCAGGGCGTTGTACCACCGCAGCTCTCTGTGGAAGGCGGCCGCGGCGCGCGGTCCTCCGCAGTTCGCGCCCAGCATGCCCCAGAACACGTTGAAGGAGTTCCCGGCATGCCCGTACTCGCGTTCGTCGTAGGAGGAGGTGACCAGGCGGGCGTAGTAGTTGGCGACTTCGCGGTTCCCCAATGCCGTGAAGACGATGCCGGCAATGGCGTTCTTGCCGTTGGAAGAGAACCCGTTTCTGCCGTTGTTGTAGTGGTCCAGGCTGGGTCGGTGGTATCCGTAGCCGATCGTGCCCCTGCCGACGAACTCGCGGAAGAACCGGCAGGACTTCTCGATGGCGGCATCGATTTCGGGGTGCTCGACGCCGCACTCCTTGGCCAGGATCATGGAGAGGAGACAGGGCAACCCGGCCAGGTTGAGCGCGCCGTAGCCGCCCAGGCTGCCGTGCAGCTTGCCGTCGTTCTTGCTCGTCCAGGCAAAACCGTGCCCCCACAGTCCGCCGCTGCTCTGCCCCATGGCGATCTTGACGGCGTGTTCACGAATGGACGGCAGCACGTAGTCGTCGCCCGTGGCAAGGTAGTACTCCGTCATAACCAGGTTATGGAGCCCGTAGCTCCAGCACACCAGACCGCCGGATTCGAGGCTGATCTCGAAGTCCGGTTTGGCCCACTTGGCTTCGTGCAGCCAGTCCCCGACGAGCTGCATGTGCTCGGGGTCGCCGACGGCCATCAGCGCCAGCGCGCTTTCGCCCAGGCGGCCGAAGTCGCCCTTTGCGGCCGCCGCGACTACGTGCCGAAGCGCCTCGTCTCCGATCTTCTCGGACTTCGGACAGTTGTAGGGGGCGCTGTCGCTGTAGGCGCCCATGACTCTCAGCTTGAGCTCCACTTCCGCGACGGTGCCCCGCCGCGGCTTTGCATCTTCGATCGGGCGCCAGCGGGTGAGCTTGAGAATGCCCCCGTTGTCTTCCTTTTCCGCGGCATCGATCGCCTTGCCGAGACACCTGCGGGCGTCGGACTCAAAGGGACGGCCGCCGGCCCCCAGGATCACGTCGCCCGCCTTCAGTACGCCGTCTGCCGGTGAGCCCTCGTCGATCTCCGTGATCAGTATCTGGCGGGCCTCATGGGTCATCAGTTTCTTGACGTACATCCAACCGCGCGCGCCGGTGGGCCCCAGATGGAAAGTGCTCATGCGTTCGAAGTCGATTTCCTTGGTGAGATCGTGGTTCGGCCCCGAGGGCTCTTTCGGCCTGGCCGCCAGGGCGGTTGTCGCAGCCAGCAGGAGGCCGCAGATTGCAGCGCGACTCATGGATTTCGATGTGCACGTGGCAGGCAAACGACGGTATCTCATCAGACTCTCTCCTCCTCGGCTTGCGCGTACTATGCGCCACCTCACAGCCCCGCGCAACCCAGGAATCGCAGATGCCATGAGGGCAAATGGCGGGACACGCTGTTAACCGCCACACTTACTCGGATACACTCCCCACTCTTAACCGCCACACTTACTCGGATACACTTAAACCCACACTTACTCCCCACTCTTAACCGCCACCCTTACTCGGATACACTGGTATGTACCTTTCCGAGAGTTATTCATAGCCCCCGGCTCCGCGA
>CAZKRK010000545.1:0-4567 GCA_964555035.1 uncultured Victivallales bacterium
TCGGTTGGGACCTCAGGCGCAATGGGACCGCCAACCAGGCGCTCTCCTACCTGCGCGGAACGGACGGTGCGGACAATTCTTCGGTCTTTGGCATTGCCGGCGACGATAACGGCGGGCCGTGGTACTTCATGGCCGTGACCTATACGAAAGAGTCCGACTACATGTCGAGGCGGCGGTTCTACGCCGCCGATACAGACGCCGTGGACAAGGGGTTGGATCGGATCGCTTACGATGTGCATTCCCCCGACAACGACGTAGGTGCGACCGGTTCGATGGTTGTGTTTGCCGGGCGTGACGGCAGTGACAACGATTCCAATCCGCCCGCCATCGGCCGCCACTCCAGTACCAAGATGGACGACATCGCGATCTGGAACCGCGGGCTGTCGATGGAGGAAGTCACGGCCTGGTACGGCCTGAGCTACTTCTCCGGTCTCAAGGCCACCAATGCCGCCATAACGACGCTGCTCGACGGTGTTGTCGGGACTTCGGTGACCCTTGTCGGACCGCACGCCCACAACTGGACCAAGATCGGCACCAACGGCACGGCGGGCGACATCTCCGGCAGCGTGTCGGGCGAAGATGCCCTGGTGCAGATCAACGCGACCGAGGCATTGCAGCTCTCCGTCCCGGACGTGGTGGCTGATGACGATGCGGCGACGGACGAGAGAACGGCGATTTCGATCGCTGTTCTGAACAACGACAAGATCGACGGCGGGTTGGGCAGCGGCGGCGCCCTGGAGATCGTCGTGACGACCCAGCCGACGGAAGGCGCGGTCACGATCGACGGCGGCAGCCGGTCGCTCACCTACGACCCCTCCGGCTCGACGGTTCTGCACGACCTGCCGGCCGGCGAGACGAGCGTGCAGACGTTCGACTATACCGCCCGCAACACGAACACGCTGACCACGGGCACGGGCACGGTCACGGTGACCGTGAGCGGGCTGGCCTCCTTCAGCGACGCGCTGGTGGCCCACTGGACCTTTGACGATGCGGACGTATCCGGGCAGACGGTCTACGACCTGGCCGACGATGCCGGCTTCGGCAAGGGCGATCACGACGCGACCCTTTACGGCGGCTCGCGGCCCAGCGGCGATCTGCCTGGCGACCCCGACGGGGGGGCGACCGGAAACTACTTCGACGCGAACGGGAACGACTACGGCGTGGTGGACGCCTTTGGCGGTGCGGCGACCCATAGCGACCTGGAAGCGAACGACCAGTTTACCGTGGCCGGCTGGTTCCGGGAATTGGGCGACGAGAACGAGGCCGTTTACCTGTCCAAGGACGGCAACAGCCGTGGGTGGGATCTCAGGCGACACGGCAATTCGACCCAGGTGCGCGGCGACGTGCGTTGGACGGACGGCACGGACAATACGTCCCCCTTCACCATCGTCAACGACATGAACGACGGGCCGTGGTACTTCCTGGCGATGAGCTATACGAAGGAGAACGAGTACAAGTCGTCCCTCAGGTACTTCACCGCGGATTCGGGTGCCACGGACAAGGGGCTCAACCGGCACGGCGGCGCGGGCACGCATTCCCCTGACAACGATGTGGAGCCAAGCGGTTCGATGGTGGTGTTCGGTGCGTATGACTCCAGTAACAATGACACGACGCCGCCGTCCGTCGGCCGGGCGTCCAGCACCAAGATGGATGACATCGCGATCTGGAATCGTGGCTTGTCGATGGCGGAAGTCGCGGCCTGGTACGGCCTGAACTACTTCTCCGGACTGAAGGCGACCGATGCGGCTATCACGACGTTGTTGGACGGTACGGTCGGCACGTCGGTTACTTCTGTCGGTCCGCACGGTCACAACTGGACCAGGATCGGCACCAACGGCACGGCGGGCGACATCTCCGGCAGCGTGGCGGGCGAAGACGCCCTGGTGCAGATCACGGCGACCGAAGCGCTGTTGATCTCCCTGCCGGACGTGGTAGCCGATGACGCCGTGGCTACCGACGATGCAACGGCGATTTCGATTGCCGTGCTCAACAACGACAAGATCGACGGCGAATCGGGCGGCTCCGGGGTGCTGGAGATTATTGCCACGACCCAGCCGGCGGAAGGCGCGGTCGCAATCGACGGGGGCGGTCAGTCGCTCACCTTCGACCCGACAGGCTCGACCGTGCTGCACGACCTGCTTGCGGGCGAGACGAGCGTACAGACGTTCGACTACACGGCCAGGAACACGAACACGCTGACCACGGGCACCGGCACCGTCACGGTGACGGTGAACGGCCTGGCTTCCTTCGGCGACGGGCTGGTGGCCCACTGGACATTTGACGATGCTGACGTCTCGGGGCAGACGGCCCTGGACGTTGCGGATGACACCGGTTTCGGTAAGGGCGATCACGACGCGACGATGTACGGCGGCCTGCGGCCGGGCAGCGGTCTGCCGGGCGACCCCGACGGCGGTCTGGCCGGCAACTACTTCGACGCCAATGGGAATGACTACGCCGTGGTTGACACTTTCGGCGGCGCCGCGGCCCATACGGACCTGGACGCTAACGACCAGTTCACCGTGGCCGGCTGGTTCCGCGAACGGCCCGACGGCAACGAGGACGCCTACATCTCCAAGTACGGCGACAACTACGGCTGGGAGCTCCGGCGCAGCGGCAGCGGCAACTCGGTGCGCCACCAGCTCCAGAGGGTCAGCAACGGCGGTAATTCCTCCGGCGTCGGCATCACGAGCGACCCCGACGGCGGGCCGTGGTACTTCTTTGCGGTGAGCTACACGAAGGAGAGCGAGTTCCAGTCGGTGCGCCGTTTCTATACCGCGGACAGCGATGCCGGCAACAAGCGGCTCACCCTGCGCTGGACGGGCGTCCACTCGCCCGACAACGATTCCGACAGCACCGGCTCGATGATGGTGATGGGCGCGCGTGACAACAGCAACAACGCCTTCAACGCGCCCGCGATAGACCGGCATTCCAGTACCAGGATGGATGACATCGCCTGCTGGAACCGCGGGCTGTCGCTCGAGGAACTCACGGCCTGGTACGGACTGGGCTACTTCTCCGGGTTGAAGGCCACCAACGCCGCCATCATGACCCTGGTAGAGGGGTCGATCGGGACCTCCGTCACCAACGTCGGACCGCACGGTCACAACTGGGCCAGGATCGGCACCAACGGTACGCAAGGCGCCATTTCCGGCAGCGTGGCGGATGAGGACGCCCTGGTGCAGATCACCGATACCGAAGCTCTTCAGCTATCGTTGTCGGAAGGGGTGGGCGATGACGTAGGGGCTACCGACGAGCGTACGGCGCTTGCGATTTCCGTCCTGGTCAACGACAAGATCGACGGCGAGCCGGGCAGCGGCGGCGCCCTCGAGATAGCCGCCGTGACCCAGCCGGACGAGGGCGCGGTCACGATCGACGGCGGCGGCCGGTCGCTCACCTTCAACCCGTCGGGGTCGGCGGTTTTGCGCGACCTTCTGGCCGGGGAGACGAGTGTGCAGACGTTCGGTTACACCGCCCGGAACGTGAACACGCTCTCCACGGACACCGGTACCGTAACGGTCACGGTGAGCGGGCTGTCCTCCTTCGCCGATGCGCTGGTGGGGCACTGGACCTTCGATGACGCGGACGTCACCGGGGACACCATTCTGGACCTGGCCGACGATGCCGGTTTCGGCAAGGGGGACCACGACGCGACCCAGCACGGCGGTACGCGGCCGGATACAGAGCTGCCGGGCGACCCCGACGGCGGTCCGGCCGGCAACTACTTCGACGCCAACGGCAACGCCTACGCCGTGGTGGACACCTTTGACGGTGCGGCCGCGCACACGGACCTCGACGCGGCTGACCGGTTCACCGTGGCCGGCTGGTTCCGCGAGCGGCCCGATGGCAGCGAGGATTGCTACGTCTCCAAGTACGGCGACAATTACGGCTGGGAGATCCGGCGCAGCGGCGGCGGCAGCTCGGTACGCTGCCAGCTACAGAGGGTAACCAACGGTGGCAATTCCGGCAACGCCGGCATCACGAGCGACAACAACGGCGGGCCGTGGTATTTTATCGCGGTGAGCTACACGAAGGAGAACGAGTTCCGGTCGGTGCGCCGCTTCTATACCGCGGACAGCGATGCCGTAAACAAGCGGCTCTACCTGCGCTGGACGGGCGTCCACTCGCCCGACAACGATGCCGACAGCACCGGCTCGATGATGGTGATCGGTGCGCGTGACAACAGCAACAACGCCCTCAACGGTCCTGCGATCGACCGGCACTCCGGCGCCAAGATGGATGACATCGCCTTCTGGAATCGCGGGTTGGCCCTCGGGGAGTTGACGGCCTGGTATGGCCTGAGCTACTTCTCCGGTGTGAAGGCCGACGATCCTGCCGTCGCGACTCTGTTGGACGGTGGGGTGGGGACTTCGGTCGGCCCGGTGGGTCCGCACAACCACGTCTGGAGAAAGGTCGCCGGCAGCGGCACGATGGGGGAGATTGCCGGCAGCGTCATTGGGGAGGACGCGGTGATCCAGGTTTCGGACTCCGAGGTCCTGGAGCTTGTCGTGGAGAGCGGGATGTTGCTGCTGATCAGGTAGAGTGTATGCAGCGGGGTTCGTGACAGCCT
>CAZKRK010000546.1:0-4528 GCA_964555035.1 uncultured Victivallales bacterium
GCCGCAATCCTGGTGTTCGCGCCGTCAATATCATCGGGCACTTCAAACTGACCGCGTGCAATGCCAATGCGCTTTGTCGTGTCCACGGTTTTCAGCGGGGTTAGGCATGCCACCGGCTTCCCGCGCCGTGAGATCACAACCCGATCGTCTCGTCCCGTGATCAGATCTTCGATAATACGCGACAGGTGCGTTTTCGCATCAAAAAGACTCACTGTATGCATGAAGCACCTCGTTTCCTTGATTGACTAGACCAAACTAGCAGATTTGCGCAATCATGTCAATGGCGCCATCCGGACAGAATGCGCCGAGTACTCAGGCATGGACAAGCAACGGGGTGAACAGTGGGGCCAGAGACACCGGATTCACCCAGGATATGCCATCATCACTGTGGCACAGTCCATAGCGCTAGCGGCTGTATGGGAGGCCACATCAACGCTCTGTCAGAACGGAGATAGGGGTGCCAGCTCCCGGCACTGCCCCTTTGTGATGTCGGCCCCGGGCATGTCTACCCGCGGGGTCTTCAGGGCTTCTTTCCGTACGATAAGCGCACGCGGGGTCGAATGGTTCTTCGTCTCGATCTTCGTCGATCCTGAGCAAATCAACACATCAACCATACATGGAGCATCTCGCAAAACCCACACGAAACTATCTTCTCAGCCACGTATGAAGACGCGGGAGAGGGTTGACGACGACGGCGACGGATTACGAGTGGCGAACGGCACAGGATGGACTCGGACAGGAGACTAATCAACGATGCTGACTGTTTCCGCGGTCGGGAAATTGTCCGGAATTGGAATGGTGACCTCGCCCGTGGCAAGCCTCACATTCCGCACTTCTGAAGATGCATTTCCGGTGAATTTCCCGTACCGGTCTCCGTCCTCATGAATAGACGTTCTTGGGGATGCCGAGCAGCCCTGCCACCTGGCTCTGAAGGTCCGAACAGCTCGTAAGTAGATGCCGCGCACTACGTTGCGACGCGCCGAAATCGGTCAGCAGAAGTGCGGAATGTGAGCCGTGAGTGGCGCACTCCCACCTCTCCCCTCGGGGGAGAGGTCGCCGCAGCGCAGCGGAGGCGGGTGAGGGGCTGGCCCGCGGGGTCTCTACCCATGACCTCTGTACTATGAAGACCGTCTCAAACAACAACCAAAAGGTGTCAAACGGAAATCAGGACGTGACACACAGACTGGCGCGCCCGGGAGGACTCGAACCCCCAACCCTCTGATCCGAAGTCAGATGCTCTGTCCAATTGAGCTACGAGCGCACGACATTACTACCTCACCAGAATCAACGTGCCGCCCAGCAAATCCCTGACGGTGATTGTGACGGTCTTGGTGTCGGTGTTTCCACGGCCGTCGCTCACCGTGTAGGTGAAGATTTCCAGCGCGGTTTGGCCGTAGCGGAGATGGTTGAAGGCGCCGTTCGGGTCGTAGGTGAAGGCGCCCTGGACCGTGCCGGCCGGATAGGCCGTCAACTCTCCGCTGCCGCCGACCGCCAGGTAAGCGACACGCTCGTCGGCATGGGTTGTCTCGGCGTCGTTGAATCGGTCTTCCCCAACCCGAATCTGCACCGAGCTCGCGTTCAGGTTGCGGTGGCGGAGGTGGCCGGGATCGGGTCCGTCGAACGTTGCCAGTGTCGCAAGAAAGTCGGGCGCGGACGAGTAGTTGCCGGCGAAGTTGATCGTGTAGAAAGTATGCTCCACCGCATCGGCGGTTATGCCCGCATCGACCGGGTTGCCGTCCCACGTGCCGCTTCCGGGCTCGACGGCCAACCAGCCGATCGTCTCGTTGGTCGTACGCGCAGCCGTGTCGCCCTCATAGTCCTCCAACGCCACCTGGAAGCTGTTGGTCGTGGCCAGGCCGTTCATGCGTGTTCCGAAGAGCTCAGCCTTCTCGTTCGTGTTGCCGCTGTACGTCTGGATCTGGTTGAACACCGCCGGTGCGTTGGAAAAGCTGACCGTGAAACTGACGGTTTCCCACGCCGTCGCTCCGCCATCCTGTTGGATCGCACTCGTCTCGACCGTACCGACTTCCAGCAGGCGCCCGTCCAGGAGCTGATATTGGCCGGTCTCGAACACGAACCACGACAGGGACTCGTTAGTGTGCGCGGCGCCGTCCATGTCATTGGTCCCCGTCGGCGGGTTGTTCTCCGGCTGTTCCTTGAGCCAGACGTCGAAGGTCGTGGCCGTGACGTTCGAGACCATCACCACGCAGGGCTCGGCTTCGTTGTCCGTAGGCGGATTGGCGAATACGACCGGATTGCTGAAACGCCCGCCCACGCTATCGAACTCGATCGTCTGGACGGCATCGGTCAGGTTGGTACGGCCGCGCGTTCCTATTACGGCCGGCGCGCCGAGAGTCAGGAGTCCCTGCACGCTCGAGGCGTCAATGGCCGCAATCGACAGCGTGTCGTTGTCGTCGATCGATTCGTCCACCCCGTTCCCCGTGTCGTCGGCGATGACGTTGCCGGACACGATCTCGTCCGCCTTGAGCTCATAGTCGTTCTCGGTCGCAACCACGCCGTCGTCGGCGCCGTCGATCGTGATTGTGACCGTCGCGGCGACGGTGCCGGTGAGTCCATGCGCATCCATGACGAGATAGGTGAAGGTGTCCGTATCCGCCTGGCCCACGCCCAGGTTTTCGAACTGCCCGTTCGGATCGTAAACGTAACTGCCGTCGGCCTGCAAGGTGACGCTGCCACCGCGGTCCGTGGCGGTTGCCGTGCCGACGTTGCCGGCCGCGCCCTGTACTTCGGCCACGCCGAAACCGAGCAGGGCGTCGCCCTGGTCGCCGTCGGTGTCGTTGTTCGTCACCGTTCCGGCCACCGTGCTGTCCTCGTCGGTCGAGTTCGTGTCGTCCACGCCCGTCGGTACGTCGTTGGCCCCGCCGACCGCGACGGTTACCGTCGCATGCGAGACGTTCGATCCGTCTCGGATAGTATACGCAAATGTATCGAAGACCGTTTGCCCGACGGCCATGAGCTCGAACGCCCCGCCGGGATCGTAGGTGATTGTGCTGCCGTCGGTGCTGACCGTGCCGATGGTGGCTTCGAGCTCCAGACCGGCCCCGGCTGATTTCACGATGCTGAAATCCCAGTTGAACGTATCGTTCCCGGCGGTAGCGTCGGGGCTTACGGCCACGTAGACCGTGTCGCCCGCCGTGAGCTGTCCGAGCTCCACGTCGAAGGCTTCGCTCGTGGCCGGCGCCACGGTGACGGTCTTCATCAACGTGTCGTTGACGTAGACTATGGCGGAAATGGAGTCGCCCGCGGCTTCGTTCCTGGCAAGGAAGGAATCCACGATTCCGTAGGCGCCGCCCGCGCTCACGGTGTAGGCCGCGATCGGCCCCCTGGGCAGCGTATTGGTTACGCCACCGTCGTCGGTCGAACCCAGTCCGGGGTGGCCGGTCCCGCCCGACCCCAGCTTGAGCCACTCGGACGGTGAGCCGTTGGTGTTGAGCTCATCGCCGTCGGCCGACCAGAAGTTGCCGGTCCACTTCAGAAGCCGGTAGTTGGCGGCGGTCCCGAACGCGCCGTTGGTGGCGTCCAGCGAGCCGCTCCCGTCCCAGTCCGTGGGCGCGTTCCAGAGGTAGCGCCAACCGCTCGTAGCCGAAAAGTCGGCCGTCTGCCCGACGGTCGTGCCGGTCTCGAAATCCGCCACGAGGCTCGCGACAACACTCTGCACTACGACCGTGGCGCCGGCCACGCCGAAATCGTTGGTAGTGGGATCGAATACGATCGCGGGACCGTCTTCGTTGGCCGTGACGACGTCGTCAACGGCGAGGAACCCGCCGACGCCCGCCACGCTGACGGTTACGATGGCGAGGCCGACGCCGCCCGCGCCGTTGTCGATCGTGTATGTAAAGGTGTCTTGCGCCACCTGGCCTGCCGGGATGTTGGTGGACAGGCTGGACGCGTCGTAGCTGACGGAGCCGTCCGAGTTCAGCGCCAGGGTCGCCCCGAGGGCCGTCGTGGTCGGCGGAACCGGCGCGATCGCCTGAATCGACTGCGCGGCCCAGTTGAAATTCGCCTCGATTTCGGTGACGTTCAGGGCGCGGTTGTACACGCGCACGGCCGCAATCAGGCCGTCGAGGGGCGCCGGCATTTCGTCGCGGGCCGCCGTGCCGGACACGGTGCCGATCCCGGTCGCGTCTGTTCCGGCGTAGTCGTTGACACCGCCGGCCGCGTTGGTGACGGCCGCCGCGGGCGTGGCGTCGAACGGCGCCGTGGGATCGTTGTTGAGATATATCTCCAGGATGTCCTGCGGCGTCGGGTTGTCTCTGTCGTAGACGGCGACGAGGTGGTTGAAGTTGTCGTAGCTCACGCCGGGAGCTTCGGCCAGGAGTTGGACAACCGGGTTCGTGTCGTCGCCACAGTCGATCGTCCATACCACGCCCCTGGTGCTCGGGTCGAAAACGATGGAGCTCCCGTTGACGTTGCCGCCCGTTTCGAAAAGCACCTGCTTCTCGCCCGAGCCGAAACGCGGTTTGAACCATATCTCGAACGTCGTGTCGGCCTGGGAGATGTCGTCCAA
>CAZKRK010000547.1:0-4524 GCA_964555035.1 uncultured Victivallales bacterium
CCGTTTCGCGCAACAACTTGGTATAG
The DNA here is from genome assembly GCA_964555035.1 of uncultured Victivallales bacterium. GTDB lineage: Bacteria > Verrucomicrobiota > Kiritimatiellia > UBA8416 > CAYOBW01 > CAZKRK01. The sequence continues at coordinate 27 of CAZKRK010000547.1, forward strand.
GCTCCGCGGTCCTTCGCGAACTTCAAGAGAAAGTCGCGCTTGTGGCAGCGATGCGTGATGTGGTAGCAGGCTCGATCGAGCCACAACCGCTGACGTCTGGGCATCCGTATCCTCCGTCCTATTCATCCCTCCGCAGTTGTCCACCAATATGACCGTTCACGGCCTTTTCGGCGACCAAAAAGTATCTGGCAACCTATCAGGCAGGCTGGGACGAAATACGGCAAGCGCGCTATAAAAGACAACTTGAGATGGGGCTCATCGATGAGAAGTGGAAGCTTGCTCCGCGTCCCGATTTTATTCCGGCCTGGGACAAATTGCCCGAAAAAGAGAAGGCCGTACAAGCCAAGATGATGGCGGCTTATGCCGGTGTTGTGGATAACGTGGATCAGAATGTGGGGCGACTGGTCCAGTATCTGAAGAAGGCGGGGCGATGGGAGAATACTTTGTTTATATTTCTTTCGGACAACGGCGCATCTCCCTTTATCACTCCGAAGTTCCGGAATCGCGATCCCTGGGATCCCGAAAGCACGATCAATCCAGGAGTCGGTTGGGCAAATGCCGACAACACCCCGTTCAACTGGTTCAAACAGAATCAGCACGAAGGGGGCATCAGCACGCCTGCCGTTGTTCACTGGCCTGCGACAATCAAGAGCAAGGGGACGATATATGATGAACCCTTACATGTAATGGATGTATTGCCCACAATGCTTGACGCCAGCGGTGGAACGTATCCCAAAACGTTTCCCGGTCGGGAGGTCCGCCCTCCTTCCGGAAAGTCCTTTCTACCTTTGCTCAAGGGCGAGAATAAGACGATTCACGATGAACTCTTTTTCCAGTATTCAATCAACCGCGCACTGCGCGTAGGCGACTGGAAGATTGCTTCCGTTCGCAATGGTCCATGGGAACTTTACAACCTGACAGACGACCGCACCGAAACAGAGAACCTGGCGACAAAATTCCCAGAGCGCGTCAAAACTATGCAGACACGTTGGCATGAAATGGCTAAATCAGTTACCAAGGTGAACGGGAAATATTCCAAACCGGTAGGAGATTCAATCATTGAGTGGGGAAAGGATCAGAAAAACGTAAAAAACGCAGATCCGCGTCAAGGCATTCCAGGGGATTTCCATAAGATGGGGCAAAAGCGAAAAAAATGAAAAGATGCGAAGATGGGCGATCATTTTACCTTCAATATTCCTGTATCCCGCAGGGACCATATAAATTCAACGTGCAGAAGTGCACAATTAGTAAATGAATCGGCCATGCCGAACAAGCGAGTCGATTGAGACGGCGTAGACGGCCACTCATCACCCTCAGCGTTCGCTTTGGAAAGGAAGAAAGATGGAGTACCACGGACTAATGCAGAATAGCCTTTGGAAGGTGGGTGTTTCGGGCACAGTTTCAACTGCTGTCCTAGCCTTTCTTTCGTAGGGCTCAATGTGCTCGGCAAAAAGGTGACGCCAACCCTCGTGCTGGCCGTCAGTGCGGACGAGTCCGGCGGCACGGCCGATGCGCGGTTGACGCGCCAGGAGTCGACTCGGCAGCGCCTCGTGGCAGTGCTCGACGGGGAGCTCGGCGAAGCCGGTTACCTGCTTCTGCCGGTGGGCACGGGACGTTTTGCCGTCTGCCTGGAACTCGCGGAAGACCGGGCCCGCGCGCTGGCGGAGAAGCTCCGCTCCTGCCTGGCGGCGGAGGGCGACGGGCTCGGCGTGGTGGTCGGCATCGGCAGGACGCATGCGCCGCGGGAGTTGCAGCAATCCTACCTCGAGGCACAGACCGCGCTGCGCGCCGCCGAACAGTCCGGCCAACCGGTGGTGAGCTACGTCGACCTGGGGGCTCTGCCCTCGCAGCAGCGGTTCCCCGTCGAAGCACGCGACGAATTCCTGCTGGAGTTCGAACACGCCCACCACGCCGCCGCCCGGCGGAGGCTCCGGATTTTGCTCGACCAGGTCGCGACACACGCACAGGGCGACGCCGTCATCTACCGCGCACGTCTGCAGGGGCTGCTGGGTACGATCCTGGAGCGGCTCGACCGGCAGGGCGGCGCGCCCCCCGCTCTGCTCACTGATATCGCTGCCGCCTTCCAGGAACTCAGCCAGCTGGAGAGCGTGGACGACGTGGCCCACGCATTCACGAGCGTGATCGACAAGCTGCTGCATTACGTGGAACCCCCGCGGCTCGAAAGCACATCCGGCGATCCGCTGCGGCGCGCCAAGGCCTACGTCGACGAAAACCTGGCCGAGGACCTCAAACTGGCCGACGTGGCGAGACGCGCCGGTGTCAGCCGCGCGCAGCTCCAGCGGGTTTTCAGCCAAGCGCTTGGGATGAGCTACAGCGCCTACCTGACGGCCGCCAGGATGCAGAAAGCCAAGGCCCTCCTGGCCGGCACGGACCGCCCCATTACCGACATCGCCTTCGAGGTGGGATACAACGACTCCAACTACTTCAGCACCGCCTTCCGCAAACACGAAGGCATCTCCCCCAGCCAGTACCGCAAACAGGGGTGAACAGTCACCCTTGTTGGGGATTCGCAGCGGGGGGGACGGGATCGAACGGACCGGGCAAAGAACGTTTCCCGGACGGCGCTGGGATCGGTACGACCGGTCGGCTGCACCGCGTGGCCTTCATTGACGGCGGCCGCCTGGTGCGCGAGATGGCCGCGGGCAGCGGGCGGCTGGACCTGTGCGTAGAGTACGGCGAGCAGCGCTACCCGATCGAGCTGAAGATCCGCCGCGGCGAAAAGACCGTCGACGAAGGCCTGCGCCAGCTCGGGCGCTACCTCGATCAACTCGGCGAACCGGAAGGCTGGTTGATCGTGTTCGACCAGCGCCCGGATATCTCCTGGGACGAGGAGATCACCTGGGAAACCCGCGCGATCGACTCCCGCACCATCCATATCGTCGGAGCGTAGCGGAGACCCTCCGCTCAGATTCCCCGAAAAATGTGAGCATCGCTCCGAGGCCGGACTCGTCTGAGAGAACAGGTTTACGGTTTCAGGAAACACAAGTCGTTATCGATCTTGACCCGGCGTATTTCCTCCGCCGGCGTGCAGCCCAGCACGTGCATACAACGTTGCTCCAGCGACCGTCGCGCCATGGGAACCGCCGCCAGAACGTCCGCCACCGTGATGCCTTCGACGGCGTGTTCACGAATGTACCGCACGACCCGGGACAGTTGCGCGTCCTTGATCGCCAGGGTGTCGGAAGACAGTCGCTCGACAACGCGAAGCGGCGGTAGGAGCGTGCAGGTGGACTGATCCGCCGTGCCATGCATCAGACCGTCCAACAGTGCCGCGGCTTCACGCCCGATCCGTTCCGATGGGTTCTCGATGCCGGACAGCGACGGCCGGCAGGCGTCGCTGAGCAGCTCATCGTAGTCGGACCCGAGCACGGCCACGTCGTGCGGGACCGAGATACGGGCGTCCTGGCAGGCATCGACAACCGAGCGGCCGATCTCCGACCCCCAAGCCATTACCGCCACCGGCTTCGGCAACGCGCGAAGCCACCCCGCCAGATCTTCCACCGGCGCCACGCCTCCCACGCGCGCCTTCTGGCGTCGAGCCGCATTGGCATACGCATGACACCGCAACCCCTCACGCTTCAGAACCCTCCTGAACGCTTCCAAATGGTGCTGCACGTACGAAAGCCGCAGCGACCCCACATAGCCAAAATGCCTGAATCCGCGCTGATGAAAATGCCGAAAAGCCAGCTCGGCGGAGGCCTGGTCATCCAGAGCCACGCGGGGAAAAGCAGGACCCAGCGGCAACCGGATGCCCGACACGTTCACGACCGGAACTCCGGCGCGTTGAACGTGGGGGCGATATCCAGGTCCGAAATGCGCGCAATCACGCCCTCTACTCTCAAGTCCCGCGGCAGCCTGAGCTTCTCTGCCTGCCCCCGCGGCTCGATCCAGATGTGCCAGGGCTTGTTCTCGCGCACCCAGGCCAGCACCCCGCGCACCAGTCGCCGCCCCCATCCCGTTGACGTGTCCACCAACACGGCGACGCGTAGAATGTCTTCTCCGGCCATGATCCACCCTCCTGCCGAACGCCGCGTAAAAAAGTACAGAACATACGCCTATTTGTAAAGACTGACCGGCGCGAGCGTGAGCATTTGTGGCGGGGAAATTCCGGCCGTTGCCCATGGACCCCGTCAAACCGCTTGACCGCGTCTGGGCCGATGCCGTCGCCGAGCCGTGAAGCGATAGAAGAACCGGTCTCCAGGCCGGTTTGACCTTTTGAGCTGTCAGTCAGGCCTGTGAGTGTTTCGTTCGATCCCGCCAGAAGCCCCAGCCCTAACGCTGCTACACTCAACATGATCACTGATTTTTTCATCTTCTCGTCTCCATTCCCCATCAACGTTTCTTCATCAGATCAAACACATCACAAATCCGGCTTGTTCACCGGAGCAAACCGATTAGTCCGCATTCATGCATTCATAGGCAGGGCCCTCCATTCGGGGTTGGGGGGTTCTACAGAACTTTGTCGTGAGCTTTGTCG
>CAZKRK010000548.1:0-4499 GCA_964555035.1 uncultured Victivallales bacterium
GATTCGTACATCCTCAACGGCACCAAGCAGTGGATCACCAACGGCGGCGAGGCCGAGATCTACACCGTCATTGCCATGACCAACAAGGCCAAGGGCGCGCGCGGCGCCAGCGCCTTCATCGTGGAAGACGGTACGCCCGGTTTCACTTACGGCAAGAAAGAGAACAAGATGGGCATCCGTGCTTCGGCAACCAGGGAGTTGATCTTCCAGGATTGCCGCATCCCGGCCGAGAACCTGATTGCGCGTGAAGGGATGGGGTTCATCGTGGCCATGCGCACGCTGGACATGACGCGTCCCTGCGTAGCGGCACAGGCGCTCGGAATCGCCGAGGGAGCCTTTGAGTGCGCTCTCCAGTACAGCCGCGAACGCCGTCAGTTCGGCAAACCGATCTCGGCCTTCCAGGGGGTCTCGTTCATGTTGGCCGACATGGCGACCAAGATCGAGGCCGCGCGCCATCTCTGCTACGCCTGCTCCCGCTACATCGACAGCGGCGCCAAGGACATCAGCAAGGTCTCGGCCATGGCCAAGGTCTACTGCTCCGACGTCGCCATGGAAGTGACCACCGACGCCGTGCAGATTCTCGGCGGGTACGGCTACATGAAGGAGTATCCGGTAGAGAAGATGATGCGCGACGCCAAGATCACCCAGATCTATGAAGGCACCAACCAGATTCAGCGCGACGTCATCGCTACCAACCTGATCAAGGAAATGGCGAGCAAGAAGAGCTGACTGACACGGTATCGCTGAACAGACCCCATCCGAAAAGGGGCGGCGGCCGATTTTGGCCTGAAACGCCAGGAAAATGGGGAGGCCGGAAGATTGGGGAGGGAGATTAAGTAGAAAGATTAGGTAGATAGATTAAGAGTCGATGGGCATACTTAATCTATCTACCTAATCTTTCTACTTAATCTGCTCCTCCACGCGCCGAGAAATCAGCGCGACCCTTTTCGGACACCCTCTAGACAGGAGAGGGGTTGCCCAAACCGGGCAACCCCTTTTCCGTGCCGGTTGCGCCTTCACTTCCCTCGCCCGCAGACAGTCGTCCCCTACTGACTCAACTCCTTGCTGCGGTCCGCGGCGGCCTTCAGCGTGGAGCTGACGGCTTCCTGAAGCGGCGATTGCGTCAGCACAGCCATTCCCGCCACCGTTGTACCCTTGGCGGAGCTGACTGCCGCGATCAGCTCTTCACTCGAGTACTCGCCCTTTACGAGCAGCATGGCCGTGCCCAGCATGGTCTGCTCGGCCAGGAGGGTGGCGTCCTTGCGTTCCAGTCCCAGCGCGACGCCACCCTCGATCATCAGCTTGAGATAGTGTGCGAAGAATGCCGGCCCCGAACCGCTTACGGCCGTCACGGCGTCAAACTGGTCTTCCGGCAGCTCCAGCACCTGGCCGAAACACGAAAGCAGCGTGACCGCCGCCTTGCGATCCGCGACCGTCACGTGTTCGCCCGTACAGAAGACGCTCATCCCTTCCGAAATCAGGGCGCACAGGTTCGGCATTACGCGCACGACTTTCGCCCCCGGCAACTTGGCCTCGATCCCGGCGATCCGCTTGCCGGCAGCGATCGATATGAAGAGATGGTCATGTGTCACCTGATCCGCGATCTCGTCCAGCACCGCGTCCAGGTTCTGGGGCTTCACGGCCAGGAATATGATTTCGGCGACTCCCAGCAGCAGCCCGTTGTCCGCAAAGACGTTCACGCCGTGCCGTCGCTTGAGCACCCTTCGACGCTCTTCGCTGACGTCGCAAACGAAGATGTCGTGCGGATTGAGAATCCTCGAATTGACCAGGTCGGCAATGACCGCTTCTCCCATCTTGCCGCCACCGATAAAACCTACCTTCATCATGACCGGTTCTCCTCACTTTTTCGGGTCGGTGTGCAGGTTAGCCGTTCGGCGCACACGCTTCAACCCGAATCCGCCGCGAGTCCGGCTCCGGTGCGCTGCGCTTCCGTGGCAATTCGATACGGACATACCAGCTCCCGCCCTGTCATCCCGAGCGCAGCGCAGCGGAGTCGAGGGATCTCGAGAATTGGCAACCACGCCGGACGTGGTTTCCAATTCCTGAGACCCCTCGACTTCGCTCCGCTGCGCTCGGGATGACAGGGCGGGAGCTGAAGTTGCCGGCTAGTACGCCAGTTCCCTGAATCCCTTGACCGTCAACAGGGCGATGCGGTTGGTCTCGTACGGTGTGCGCGTGCTGTCATCGCCCCGCCGGCATACGATCGCGAGCTCGTTGCCGTGAATCGACATGTCGGGGTCGGAATACGTGTCGCGCTCCGTTTCGCCGCACGCCACCAGCCCCGCGAAACACCAGTCAACAAGGTTGTGCGAAAAGTGGAGCTGCAGACGTCGCCGGCTCTCGCAGGGGAGCCCTCCGCGGTCTTTCGGCAGCTTGCTGACGCGCCGCATGCTGTCCGTGGCTTGATTGCCGAGCAGCCAGTAGAGGCGCGTCTCCGAGTCGTAGGCCAGGCTGAAACGCATGTGTCCGCCGGGCAGCGGCACGAAAAAGAGCTTCCGGCCGGACGGCGTTGTCTGCGCTCCGATCTCGATACTGCCGTCGGCAGTTTCGGTGGCTCTGGCCACGGCCGCGATGCCGCTGCGGTGCGTGTCGGCGGCGAAGACCAGGTGAAACGTCTTGCCCGACGGGTCGAACCACTCGTGTGCGGGATCTTCAATCTTCAACACGTGTGCGAGATACCATCCCGGTCGGTAGGCCCAGCGCCCCTTCCCGACATCACGGCCGCAACCTGCTGCGGGTACGTCGAAGAAAGGCAGACCAAAATGGTCGAGCTTGTCCACGTCGACCATGTCGCGAAACGGTTGAGCCGGTTGTGACCATTTCCAGGTCTTGGCCGACGAAAGGTTGGCGCCTCGCCGTGCCTTCATTATCACCGGGGCCAGCACGCTGCCGGGGTCTCCACGGTAGTCCGGATCGGTTGTGACCATCGGCACAAGGTATACGTGGTCGCCTGCGAAGAGGGCATTCGCGGGCTCCAGTAAGAAGCGATTGCCGTGTTCTTTCGGGCCCAGAGCCGTTTCCTTGCTCCACGTTTCGCCGCCGTCCGCGGACTTCAGAATATGCGGGCTGCCGCGCAGACCGAGGAGGTAGACATTGCCGCCGTCCCTGAACAGCCGTCCGCGGGAGAACTGAAAATCGGTAGTACCACGCCAGGACTGTCCGTGGTCGCTGGAGGTGAGGATCTTTCCCTGCACCCAGTGGTTGTCGTGCGGGTCGCGTCCCTTCTTGCCCGGCAGCTTCTTCACGCCGGCGCCGAGCTGGTCCACTGCCACGATGGTGCGTCCGTTGGGCATGACGACAACTGCCGGGAGCCCCAGGTGGACCTTCTCGGGGTCGGGAGATTCGAACACGATCGCGGCCTCTTCGGCAATCGGGAGTACCCTCCACTCGTCGGTCGACCCTCCTGATCTCATGCTTTGCTCCTGACCGGTTCGCTCTGTTTGTTCTCTGTGTTCATAGCGTGAGGAACGTGATAGTAGCGACTGGAACGCAGTTCTTCAAGCAACCAGAACGTTTGCCCTGGAGCATATGTTCGTTCGCTTGACATTGCGCGGGGCGTCGCGCAATGTCCCGGTCACCGCCCCGCCGCCGGCCAAACTCCGGCGTGCGCTGGATTAGAGGCAAGGCAAGAGGAGTCTGGCATGGCAAAGACCGAGGGCATCATTTTCGACCTGGACGGGACGTTGCTCGATACGATCGAGGACCTGACCGACGCGATGAACGTCGCCTTGGCTGAGCTCGGTCACCCGCCGCGTACGGTGGCGGAGTGCAAGCACTTCGTGGGCGACGGTGTCGAGATGTTCGTACGCCGGGCGTTGCCCGAGGGGGCGTGCGACGAAGAAACGGTCGCCGGCATGATTCCCCGCTATCGCGAACTGTACGGGGAGAACTGGCGTGTGAAAACGCGGCCCTATCCGGGGATCGTCGATCTGCTGAAAGAGCTCTCCGCGGCTGGCATTCCGATAGCAGTGCTTTCCAACAAGCCCGACGCCATGACCAAGTTGGCCGTCGCGCATCTACTGCCGGATGTGCCGTTTGCCGAAGTGCGAGGTGCGACTCCCTCCGTGCCGCTCAAACCCGACCCCGCATCCGCACTTGCCGTGGCGGCCACTCTCGGCGTAGCTTCCGCCCGCATCTGCTACGTGGGCGATACCGCAACGGACATGCAAACCGCCGTGGCTGCCGGCATGACTCCGATTGGTGTCCTCTGGGGCTTTCGCGACGTCGACGAACTCAAGGCCGCCGGCGCCGGCCACATCGTGGACCATCCCGGCGAGCTTATGGAATTGCTGTAGAATTGCTGTCCAACGCTGCTTGACTCTCCGCGCCGATTAGTCTACTCATAACGCGCTGATTTGCCGGCAACGGCTCATCATCAACAACCGAATACGGAGGGATGCCGGAGTGGTCGAACGGGGCGGTCTCGAAAACCGTTGATCCTTCTGGATCCGTGGGTTCGAATCCCACTCCCTCCGCCA
>CAZKRK010000549.1:0-4490 GCA_964555035.1 uncultured Victivallales bacterium
GTGTTGTCGGTCACCGTGATCCAGCTCTTGTTCCAGAAATCCGACCACCATTTGCGGTGCGCCCGCCAGTCAGCGGCGGTATCCATCGGCTGCTTGGCCTGTTTCTCGAGCCGTCCAATCCACTTGTCGATATCGGGCTCCTGGGCGCAGAGGGCGTGAATGCGGATGTCGAACGTCCTGCCGGTCCCGCTCAGAACGCCGTCCTTCAGGTTCAAGTCGGGGCTGTCCAGCAGGTTGCCGAACGTGTTGAAACGGTACGGATCGGGGTACTTCCCGGCCATATGCTTCACCTCGTAATACTCCAAATCAGCCGGATAGACGCTGCGGTCACCGACTGCGAAGTACCAGAGAATCCTGTCGTTTCGCTCAAGCCGTACATCCTGGGTTGGCGGATCGATCGGCGTCTTCGTGCAATTCCACTGACATCCGTCGATTCGCTTCCACAGGTCCGAGGTGGCGCTCACGGAGATGTCCCTCGGCGAGTCGATCTGTACGTGATAGACCGGTTTGCCGGCATCGGCCCACACACGAATGGTTGTTCCGTCCGCTTCGATCAGAATCGATCCCGTTGCCAGGTCGAGCGTCTGTTTGAATGGCTTACCCTTTGCGAAGGGATTCGGGCTCAGTGAGACTTTCACGCGCCCCGTCTTGAAAATGTCCCCGTTGTAGGTCAGCGCATCGTTCTTCGCCAAAAGCATGTACAGATCGCCGTCCTCGATCGCATAGACCCCGGCGGCAATGTCACCGTTGCCCAGCGGCATCTGCCCCGAGCGGTCGACAGACGGGCTGCTCCACACCACGTTGTAACGTTCCATCCCGTTAACCCCCTCCTCAGCGACCAACAGGTTTGCCATCACGCAGAACAGTGCGATTCCGATGTACTGGATTCTTCTCATGCGATCTCCTTGTGGTTCCGTAACACTTACATTCGCCGCCTCTGTCCAGCTGAAAACTCGTATGCAGCTCGTTGGAGATGACACCGTCCTCGCCCGAGGCGTAGACCAGCAGGTATGCCCCTGCCGCGATATTCGTCGACGGGAAGGTCCAGAGGGTGAGTTCATTCCCGTTGTCGGTCAGGTGCCACCCCGCAAGGTCGACCGTGGCCGTGGAGGTGTTGTGCAGCTCGATCCAGTCCGCCGTCACCCCCATGGCATTGGCAATGACCGTGTTGTTCGCCGCCATGAACTCCCTGATCGTGACCTGGGAGAGGGAGGGGAGAGGTCGCGCGAAGGCAAGAGCGGCGACAAGGGCTGAGGCAAGGCTGAAGACCCGTGCGTGCCGCGTGTCATCCCAAAGGCGCCAACGTCCCCGCCCCTCACCCGCCCCGGAGATCCCCGGCTTCGGTTGCGCTCCGCTCGGGGTCACAGAAACTGGGTTCCTCCCACTGCACATGCCCTATTGTACGCACGGTATCGCGTCTGCGCCATGCATTTTCTCGCCACGAGGGCAGACCGAATGCGTCTGCGTCAGATCGACGACGTCGCCATTGAGCTTCGTTGCACCAATCCACGCCCGGATTCTCCCCCCCCGCGCTGCCCGCACCCGAGGCAAAACGGCCAGAGCTCCGTAGGGAGGTGCTCCTGCGAACCGGCCACGACGCAGCGCCGCCGCACGGAAACGCAGCAGTATCAATAAGTTGCGCCTCCGCATCAACAGCGCGTTCCCGGCACCTCGAAAATATGTCAAAAAAATGTTTGACTTCGTTTAGGGCGGCTCCTATCGTCGCAAACGTGGATCAGGGGCTATGTGGTAGGTCTTGGTGGGGGAAACGGAGATGAGGATGTCTTTCTCGGACACAAAACGAGTATGCGGCAACGCGCCTTTCTTAGCCGGAGCCGGCACGCCGCGAGCAATCTATCGCGGCATAAGGTTTATCCCTACCCCCCCCCCTCAGGTATTCCCCGATACACGCATCCCCCGGTAGGCCGGATTTGCAATCCGGCCCAAACCACGTCTGCAAGTTGTCCCTCGCCCATGGGACAAATCCCCTCCGCCCATCTCGAAATCCGGCCTGCCGCCGGCAAGAGCCGAACGCACCCGAATCAACTGCAACACAACCGGAAAGGAGCACGCCTCACATGAAACGTCTCACGAGGAGACCGTGCATCGCGGCATTGCTCGCGATCATCGTCGGCGTGTCAGGGCGGGCGACCGCCCAGGAACACCGCAATGACGGCGATACCGTCTACTGGGGCGCGCCCCGGTACACGGTCGGAGATCACTACGTCCTGCCGCCCGACGCGCCGGAATGGCTTGTCGCTGCTTTCAAGGACGGTGGCCACTTCGCCACAAACGTGCCGGCCTGGTACGTGCCTACTACACGGGCGGACGACACACCGGCATGCCTGTATGTGCTGCTTGACCGCGAAAAGCTACAGGAATCGGACCTCTGCCTGGAGGTAGAGCTGTACTCGTCGCGCAAGGCGTCCCTTATGGTCGATCTGGCGGACGCGGATTTCGAAACGGTGGCGACCAATGTGGCCGGGAACCTCGTCCTGGACCACAACGAGTTGATCCAGGTGGCCGCGGCCTTGCCCATTGCCCAAAACAAGTCTGCTACTTTCATTCGGCTGCGGTACGAGAGCGGTGGATTGATCGTTACCGAGACGACACTTTTGCGCATTCCGGTCGGAGCCAGCGTGGAAGAGGTGCTGTCACCGAGCGAACGCGATGCGGGGAACACCACAGGGGACCGTATTGTGCAAGTGAAGGGAGCGGATGCCCAGACCGCAGACAGCACACAAACAGCAGTATTGCTGGGGCAACTGGATGGGACCAATACGATTACCGCTGTGGCGGGCGTGGCGGGGACAGGCCCAGAACCGAGACAACTGTCCGCGCGGATCATTCACGTCAACAAGGCGCGAGGACGAGACACTTTTTCCGGGCGAAGCCGCGCACTGATTCTTGAGTGGACCGACGATGCTCTGAAGTTGGGAGCTAACGAAGCGCTTGACGGCACGAACGTGGTTGCCGCGGGTTCAGGCGGAGGAGGAACGCAGGGCGCGGGGCGGTATGTGGCCGTGGACGGACCAAAGCACTCGATCGTTGCAGGTATCAAGGCAGCGGGGCCAGGAGGAACAGTCGTTGTCCACTCCGGTGTATACGCCGAAGAGGTCAATCTGTGCGGCAGGGACGTCTCGATTCACATTTGCGGAGATGTACATATCGGCCGGCCTAGCAAAAGGGCGCGTCCCCGCGTCCCCCCGGTCTGGAGAGGCGTCGTAACAAACACGCCTTCGGGAGCGCAAGGTGACGCTGTCCCGCGTGAGAATGGACCGACACAGGAAGAGTAGAGAGTGGAACGGTGAAGAGTAACGGAAGAACAGGAGGTATCGCGATGAAGAAGAGTGGAACCGTGTTTTGGAGTTGTGTTGCCAGTGTTGTGTTGCTGTGCCTTGTGAGCGTTCACGGGGGGAGTCTGCGGACCGATGAGTTGATTGTAGAGGAGGAGGCTGTCTTCCATGGCAGTGTGCTGGTGACCCAGCAGGTCGCCAAGGGATCTGTCCCCACGAACGGATTGATCCTCCATTTCAGTTTTGATTCCGACGAAAGCGGTATTGCAACGGACCAGTCCGGCAACGGACATACTGGGACCGTGAATGGAGCGACCTGGACTTCATCGGGAAGCGTCAATGGATGTATGGATTTCGACGGCCAGAACGACTACATCAGCGTTCCGGCCCATTCACAGCTCAATCCCACGAACATCTCGCTTGCGGCCTGGTTCAACCCGAATGCAGGAGGATTCAACGCAAACAAGCCCATCGTACAGAAAGCCTACACGTCACATTCCTCCCCTTATTATCAGTACACCATATGGTACTTCAACAACGGCTCGTCCGAATACCTGCAGTTCGTCTGCAACTTCGGAGCGGCCAACGCCAGTGTCGTCGCCAACAACTGCGGCGTGTCACTGGGCGCATGGAATCACACGGTGGGCACCTACGACGGAGAAACGATGCGGCTCTACCTGGACGGCGTTCTGATCGGCACCAATACGTCGCCGTCGGGAGATATGGGCGGCTACAACACCCCGCTCAACGTTGCCGCCTACCCGAATATGCCGAAGACGAGCAACTACTGTTTCGACGGCGCGATCGACGAGTTGTTGATTTACGACAGGGCGCTGTCCAGCAACGAGGTGGCAAACTGCCTATATCCTTACAACGGAACTGACTTCCCAACATCGTCCGTCTACGTTGCGTCCGAAGCCACATTCGACAGCGGGATCGAGTATGTGGCTCCGCTCGGCGATATCTCGATGGGTTCGTATTCGAATCGTCCGTGACCGCGAAAGGAGTGCCTTATGAGATCCGGACGTATAATCGGGACCGGTTTGGCAATAGCTTTGGTTGCAGGGCTGTGCGCTCTCTCGACTGTTGCCGACTACCCCTCGTGGTGGACCGCGCGCAACGTCGTCATTACCGACGCACCGGTCACAAATGACTTCGGAGCGGTTAACCTGGGGCAACTGAAGTGGTTCGCCA
>CAZKRK010000550.1:0-4485 GCA_964555035.1 uncultured Victivallales bacterium
TGTAGTGAGCCACGTAGGCCGAGACGCGGAGCGGATCGGCGCGGAGTGGCGTGGTTGCGCACGGCACTCCGCGGCGCGGGCCTTGGCCCGCGCCGCTGCGAGCCTAACTACAAGCCCAATGCACGGGGTCCCCGTTTGTAGTGAGCCACGTAGGCCGAGACGCGGAGCGGATCGGCGCGGAGTGGCGTGGTTGCGCACGGCACTCCGCGGCGCGGGCCTTGGCCCGCGCCGCTGCGAGCCTAACTACAAGCCCAATGCACGGGGTCCCCGTTTGTAGTGAGCCACGTAGGCCGAGACGCGGAGCGGATCGGCGCGGAGTGGCGTGGTGCGGAGCTGCAGGCCGGGCTCGAGAAGCGCATGCGCGAGCTGATGAATGAGGCGGGCGATCCCGGCGACACCGCCGGGATCGCGGCCTATCGCGAGTCGCGAAGACCCGGGAAGAGCTTGATTCCGTGTTCCCATTGTCTATCCTGCGTGGATCAGGGGAGTGTTGAAATATGAAGCTACGTGTTCGAGGCGTGTGGGCAGTGTGTTCAACCTTAGTGACCGGTCTTCTCTGCGGCGCAGGGCTTGCCGACACGGGCAAGGCGCCCGAGCGGGTTGTGACAAAGAAACTGCCCGTGCCGGGCGAGGTGTTCAGTGTGGAGGGCCGAACGGCGTTCCTGATACGTCCCGGGGTATCCGGTGCGCGGAAGCCTATGCCGTGGGTCTGGTACGCGCCGACGCTGCGGGGGCTTCCGGGGAATGCCGAGAAGTGGATGTTCGAGCAGTTTCTCGAAAACGGCATTGCCATTGCCGGCGTTGACGTGGGCGAGTCCTATGGCAGCCCCAAGGGGAGAGCCGTCTACTCCGCCCTTTACGACGAGCTCGTAGGGAAGCGCGGCATGGCGAAGCAGGCATGCTTGCTCGCGCGCAGTCGCGGCGGGCTGATGCTGTACTGCTGGGCCGCGGACAACCCTGAGAAGGTGGCGTGCATCGCCGGCATCTATCCGGTCTGCAACATCGCCAGCTACCCGGGGTTGGGCAGGGCCTGCGGTGCGTACGGCATGACAGCGGAGCAGCTCGCCGCAAAGCTGGCCGAACACAATCCCATCGACCGCCTGGCGCCATTGGCAAAGGCGGGTGTGCCGATCTTCCATATCCAGGGAGACAGCGACAAGGTCGTTCCCCTGGAGGCGAACTCGGGCGAGGTGGCGGCACGGTACGAGAAGCTGGGCGGGAAGATGACGCTTGAGGTCGTCGCGGGCCAGGGACACAACATGTGGTCGGGGTGGTTCACGAGCCGCAAGCTTGTGGATTTCGTCACAGGCAATACGCGGTAGGAGAGCATGACAAAGAACCCATTTCTTGCAATAGACAGGCAGATACTTGCCGATTCGGGGACATCGGGAGAGTGTGCGGATAACCTGCATGTTCTCTGCGATGAGATCGGACCGCGTTTTGCGGGGACGGACGGCTATCGGCGCGCGGCCGAGTTCATGCTTGGCAAGTTCAGACAGTACAAGCTGGCGAACACTGAGCTTGAACCGTTCGAGTTCACGGCCTGGCGGCGCGGCACGCCGGCCGAGCTGACCATGCGGGAGCCGCGTGTCCGAACTTACGACTGTTACGCGCTGCCCTACAGTGCCGCGACCGGGCCGGCCGGCGTTTGCGCGGAGCTCGTGGATGTCTGCGGGGGTTCGCCGGACGAGGTCGAAGCCAACCGGAAGCAGGTCAAGGGGCGGCTGGTGATGACCACCGCTTCGGCGAGACACCGCACCGACATCTACGAGCACTGTGTGTCGCTGGGGGCGTCGGGTTTCGTGCTCGCGAATTCCGCCGCGGGAATGATTCTGCCGACGGGAACGGTCGCCAACGGCGAAGAGGGCGCGATTCCCGCTGTCGGTATTGCACATGAAAGCGCGCTGCAGATCGGGCGCCTGGCGAAGCGCGGCCGTCCAGTGTTCACCCTCGTTGCCGATGCGTCCGTCGAACCGGCCACGACATGGAACGTTGTCGGCGAACTGAGAGGGACCGAGTTTCCGGACGAGCTCGTTGTCATGGGCGGGCACCTGGATTCACACGACATCGGTCCGGGAGCACTCGACAATGCCGCGGGGGTTGTGCAGGTCATGGAAGCCGCGCGCCTGCTCGCGAAGCGGCGCAAACATCTCAGACGGACGGTGCGGTTTATCGGCTTCGCGGCCGAAGAGGTGGGGCTGCTTGGTTCGCACTACCACGCGCGGAAGCACGCCGCCGAGCTGCGCAAGGCGCGGTTCATGCTCAATTCCGACTGCCCGTCGCGGGGACGTCCCAAGGGGCTGACATTCCACAGGTGTCCGAAGGCCAAAGCGTACGTGGAGACGCTTGCCGAACAGATGGAGACTCCCATCTCCTACAGCGACAGGTTCCATTGCCACTCCGACCACTATCCGTTTGTTCTCAAGGGCGTGCCTACGGCGGGGATGGGCGGCGGTCGGTTTGCGCCGTCGATTCAGCACTTCGTGCACATGGCCGGCGACACGCCGGACAAGATCTCGCTCACCGATCTGCGTGAGGGCGCGGCCTTCGCTGCCCGTATTCTTCTGCGGGCCGCCAGCGACGAACACTGGCCCCGCATGCGCCGGTCCGCGGCGCAGGTGCGGAAGCTGTTGGAGAGGGAGACCGCGTGAGAGGCAGATGGTGCTCGAAGGCCGAAACGCTGCTGCGCAGGCACGGTTGTTTGGAGTATGCGAGACTTGTCACGGGGAGCCTGGCGCTCTTTTTTCAGGCGGGTCTGTGCGAGACGGAAGGCGGGAGTACGATGGAATCACCCAATGTTGTCCTGATTACGGCAGATGATCTCAACTTCGACTCCGTAGGGGCGTATGGCTGCGATATTCCGGGCATCACACCCAACATTGACCGTCTGGCCAGGGAAGGGATGAAGTTCACTCATGCCCACGTCAATATCGCCGTCTGCCAGCCTTCGCGCCAGTCGATCATGACCGGACGCTACCCCCATCGCAACGGGGCCGAGGGATTCGAGCCGATCGACGAGGCCGTGCCCACTCTACAGGAAAGCCTCCATGCCGCCGGCTACCTGAACGGCATTCTGGGGAAAGAGGTACACCTGAGGCCCAAGCACAAGTTCTGCTGGGACCATTACATAACGCAGTCCCAACTTGCCTCCGGGGCCGGCATTGGGCGGTCACCGGAGAAGTACTATGAGCACTCGAAGTCGTTTTTCGAGCTGGCGAAGGAGCGCAAGCAGCCGTTTTTCCTGATGGCCAACGCGCACGACCCGCACCGACCCTTCGCCGGGAGCGACCAGGAGAAGCGTGTCTGGGGACATGACCTGCCGACGTTTACCCGGCAGATCAAGGATGCCGAAGTCCCCATTCCGGATTGCCTGCCCGATCTGCCGAAGGTCAGACAGGAGGTCGCCGAGTACTACACCTCCGTTTATCGCTGCGACCAGGTGGTCGGAGCCGTGATCGAGGCGTTGAAGGATTGCGGGTTCGAGAACAACACGATGGTGACGTTCATCAGTGACAACGGCGTGGCGCTGCCGTTCGCCAAGGCGAATTGCTATCTGCAGAGTACAAAGACGCCCTGGATCGTGAAGTGGCCCGGGCGGGTGAAGCCCGGCTCGGTCGATTCCGGGCATTTGATCTCGGGCATCGACTACATGCCGACGGTCCTCGATGCGTTGGGCATCGAGGCGGTTGATGGAATGGACGGGTTCAGCTTTCTGCCATTGCTGCGCGGCGAAAAACAGAAGGGGCGCGAGTACGCGTTTACGGAGTTTCATCAGACGTTTGCCCGCCGGCGTTTTCCCATGCGCTGCGTACACAGCCGGCGCTTCGGGTACATCGTCAACTTCTGGGCGGACAGAACGCCCCCCATGCGAATGGACTCGACCAGCGGCCGCACTTTCAAGGCCATGCAGGAGGCCGGGAAGACGGATTCGGAAATCGCTGCCCGGGTGACGCTTTTCGAGCACCGGGTGCTCGAGGAGTTTTACGATTTCGAAAACGACCCGGGGGGGTTGAAGAACCTGCTGGACGATCCGCGCTATCATGATGAGGTCGAAGCGGCGCGTGCCGCGCTCAAGACGCACATGGCCCGGACGGGGGACCCTGCCTTGGCGGCCTTTGTCGCGCGCAACGACCCCGCGGCTGTCGACGAGTTCATGGCGCAACAACGGGCTCGCGCGAAGGGAGAATGACGCGAAGGTCCAAGCGATGAACTACCTCTGATCGAGTAAGCGGGTGGATTGAGAGTAACCGAGTAAGGGTGGGGAGCAAGTGTGCGAGCAAGAGTGGGACTAAGTGTCGAAAGAGCGGGGGAGAACGGCCGATTCGCCCCCATTCCGTGGACTGAGCCGGGCACGTTGGGTTCTCGTGACTGTTTCGCACCATTTGCGGCGGCTCGGCACAGCCGCGCCCTCCATCGAGGGACTATCACGCAGTCCTTGATACCGCCAACTGGAGGGCGAGGCTGTGCCGAGCCGCCCGCGGACGA
>CAZKRK010000551.1:0-4462 GCA_964555035.1 uncultured Victivallales bacterium
CGGGATGACAGGTCGTCCGCGGATATGACTGTCCCCTCATCGTGCAACAGAGGATTGCCAGGTGTCCCACCGCCGAGTTCCTACTCTTTCCCTGTACTCGTTCCCCTACTCTCGGCGGGAGTAGGAGAGAGAGTAATGCCAGCCTCTGGAAGATCTCGGGATGAAATGGACACGGCCGTCCTCGGCCGTTTCGGACCGGCGGGCTTCAGCGACGCCCTTTTCCGGCGGAGGACCGCCGGCTCCATGGGGCTCAATTGACACCAAGAGGTATCCGCTTCACCGGTCCACGTGTTCCGCCTTCATGATGCGCGCCATGTCGGCGACGATTTCGGGATGTTCCGGCGCGACGTTCTTTCGTTCGGCGATGTCCGCGGTGATGTCGTAGAGTTCGATCGGACCGTCGGGCTTCCTGAAGGTGTTGAGGCGAATGCCCTTCCATTTGCCCTTCAGCACGGCCTTCTTGCCGCCGCCTTCGTAGAATTCCCAGTACAGGTACTCGTGCTTCTTCTGCTCGCCCTTGCCCAGTAGCGTCGGCGCCATCGAGATGCCGTCCGTTTTCGGAGACTCCACGCCGGCAAGCTCCGCGAAAGTGGGCAGGATGTCCTGGAAACCGGAGACGTGACCGCTTTCCCCGCCCGACTCGATGACGCCCGGCCAGCGGGCGATGGTCGGGACGCGCACTCCGCCTTCGTAGAGATCGCGTTTCATGCCGCGGAGCTGACCGTTGGAGTCGAAGTACGCCATCTTGTGGCCGCCTTCCTGGTGCGGACCGTTGTCGCTGCTGAACATGACCAGCGTTTTTCCTTCCAGACCGGTCGCTTTCAGCTTGTCGAGGATCTCCTTCACGTACCCGTCGATGTAGGTAATCATGGCGGCGAATCCCTTCTCGGGCTCGGGCCAGTCCCTGTCGGCATACTCGCCGTGCGACGGGACTTCCATGCCTTTTCTGCCGCCCTCGTTGTTGGCGTGGGGGATGTTCAATGCGTAGTACAGGAAGAACGGCTTCGTCTTGTTGCGGTCGATGAAGTCGACGACCTCCTTCTGGCAGAGGTGCGGTACGAAGTCGACCTTCTTGGCGGCGACGCCTGTGCCGGGGTACCTGTGATTGCGCCACTTCTCTTCAAGCACGTTGCGGAGTTGCACCCTTTTGCCGTTACGGATGACGAAGTCCGGATAGCAGTTGTGGGCGTGGTTCATGCAGACGTAGCCGTAGAAGTAGTCGAATCCGCGGTCGTTGGGATCGGTGACTCCCGGCCTGCCGACACCCCACTTCCCGACGCATCCCGTGCTGTAGCCGGCCTTCTTCAGCACCTGTGCCACGGTCACGTCATCCGGACCCATCTTGACGTTTCCGTTGGACCGTACGGTGCAGTGGCCGGTGTGCAGCCCGGTCAGCAGTACGCAGCGCGAAGGCGCGCAGACAGTGGACCCCGCGTAGTGCTGCGTGAAGCGCAGCCCGCTCTTCGCCATCGCGTCAAGGTGCGGCGTCTTCAGCGTCTGCTGCCCAAAGCAACTCGGATCGCCGTATCCCATGTCGTCGGCGAGAATGTAGATGATGTTGGGTTTGTCAGTCGGCGCCGCGACCGCCGGGGCCAGCGTCATCGCCAGGGCTCCGATTCCGAGCCACGTGAGAGAAGTGAGTCCACGCATGCCGATTCCTCCGTCTTACTTCTTCAACTGCACGTCCTTGACCTGTATCTCCATCGGCCCGCCGCGATGGAGCTGGAAGGCGATGATGCCCTCGAGGGAACGTCTGCTCTCCTGCAGGTCCTCGATGATGACGGTGGCCACGCCGTCCAGACGGTGCTCCAGGCGCGGGCCCCCGGCGATGACGTGGAACTCGTGCCACTCGCTCAGGTCGACCTTTGTGGGCGGGTCGAGCTTGCCGATCTCCTCCTTCTTCCCGTCCGCGTTGATTCGGATATGCTTGCCGCGCGTGGCCACGATGCCGCGGCCGCGCTCCTCGTAGAGCATTCCACAGAACGGCGGATTCGGGTGCACGTCGCACTGGTATCCTCCGGCCACCCACTTCCCGGCCTTCCCATACTCCTTCGAGCGATACTGAATTCCGGAGTTGTTCTTTCCGGTCATCCGCAGTTTCAACTTCAACTCAAAATCGCCGACCGTTCCACCACGCCAGATCAGGAACTGATTGAGCTTGATCGGGTTCTCCTTCGTGGTTTTGCCCGTGATCGTCCCATCCCGCACGGACCACAATGCCGGGTCGCCGTCCCAGCCGTCGAGATCCTTGCCGTTGAAGATGGATTCAAACCGATCGTCGGCCCTCACGCCGGAACCGGTCAGCAGAGTAGAGGCGACAGCTAGACAGAGCAGGGAGCGAATAGGATGCAGCATTGGAGTCTCCTTTCCATTGAGACGTGTTTGCAGGAAAGATAGAAGCTGGGCGGAGTAAACACAAGGCGGGTGTTTGTGAAACCTCTTCAGTGGGCGCACCTGCGATTATGTTGCGCGCAAAGGGGGTATGTTCTTCGCTCCAGTACCCGCAACATGTTGTGGTTGATTGATGATTCTCGATTAGCGATTTCTGATCGCCGAAGTGGAGTCGCGGCGTAGGCATTTGCCGGGATTCGGACACTGCATGCCTTTGAACTATTCTTCCACGAGTCCGGCAACACGGTTCTTGTTCCCACTTCAGAAATCGAGAATCATCAATCGCTAATCATCAATCAAACTGTTTGAGTCGATCAACCACTCACGTTCACCCATTGCGAGACTGCTACGCTATTTACGCCCAGGAGCACTAGGTGGCGTGACCGTCCTCCGCGCAGAAGGCCGCGACGACAAGGAACAACCGGTATCCCTGACGGCCGTGCCCTACTACGCCTGGGCAAATCGCGACACGGGTAGGATGGCAGTCTGGGTGAAAGAAACCCCGTAGGAGAACGCTACCCTGCTTCTGCTTCCGGGTTTCGTGTGAGTGTGAACGGAATCCTGATGTCGGCTTCGTCTTGGCGCCTCCGAAGGCAGGTTTCCGTTGTGATTGCCGGGTTGCTACGGACACACTGTTCACAGAACAGCGCGTACTCCCGCAGCGACATCCGCGCCGGCAGCGGTTCAACCACATCGACTTGTTTCGGGAACTCAAGCACTTCTCAACTCCTCGATGCGGATGCACAGGTCACGATAGAGCGCGTCCGATCCAAAACGGTCGCAGAGTGGCCTCAAGTCCGCTTCGAGGTCCCAGTCATGCTCTATCGCAAGGTGAACGATGTCGGGGAAGTCCTTATCCTTCCGCTTCGGGCTCCCGCTTCTCAGCGCGAACAGCTTCATGGCCACCAGGTCTTTGAGCTGGGGAACCTTGACCTCGTAGCCTGCGAAGTACTCGGTCGCGACAGCATTTTCGAGGAGCTTTGCCATCGTCCGTTCGTCTACTCCGAGGAAGTCAATCCGAAGCGGAGAGCCAGGTTGATTGAAGAACGTGACAGTGTCGTGCACGGAGATGTTCGTGAACCCCGCGTTCCTCATGATCGTCCGCACGGCGTTCGCATCCCCGCCGGCAATCATGAAGTCGACGTCCTGAGTCGCGCGGACGTATCCGTAGTGGTTCACCGCATGCCCACCGATCATGAGGAAGTCAATTCCCGCCCCCGGTAACCGTTGCGCCACGACTTCAAAAGCGTAGTCTATGCCCGTGTTCATTTTCCCTTCTCAATCAACCCAAGCGCCGCTTCCGCCATGCGTTTGCCAAAGGTCTTGTAGCCTTCGGCGCTGTAGTGAAGGTCGTTCTTGATCTGTTTGCCGCGCCGGTTGGCGCCGTCGTTGAGGTCGTCGGTGTCGACCCAGGCACCACGCGGATGGTCCCCGGCCACCTTGACCTGGACCTCGCGCACCTTGGTCCAGTGTTTGTACCTGGCGTTCGCCATGTCGAAGTCGCTGAGGCGGCCGATGACGACAATGAGGTCGTCACGCTCGAAATCGTCGCCGAGCTGCTTGATCAGTCCGTTCAGGCCGGTTTCATAGACCTCGCCCCAGCCCATCTTCGCGTCGCGCTCGCCCTGCATCCAGAAGAACGATACGGTCTTGATCTTCGTGTCGCCGACGGCCGCGTTGACCTTCCTCATCAAGCGGTCGTAGAGGTCGCCCGTCTTCGCCGGCTTCTTCCCGTCCGGCGCCGTCCACTCCTTGTACCAGCGCTGGATAGGTTGCCCCCCCATCGCGTCCTGCACGACGATCACGTTCTCGGCCCCGAGCGCCGCCTCGACCGCCGGTGTGAACGCTTCCTGCGGGCGATGCCCCTGCATGTTGGACTGCCCGGAGAGAATGAACAGGTGCTTCCCGTCCGCATGGGAACTCAGGACGGGGAGTAGGGTGCAGGTGACGACGGCGATCAGGGTCAGGTTCTTCATGGGGTCTCCTTGTTGCGACTGTGGCTCGTCGGTCCGATGACTAGCCAAAGGTATTTGAAATTCGTTTCTGTGTGAAGCAGCGTTTGCGAATGTCT
>CAZKRK010000552.1:0-4446 GCA_964555035.1 uncultured Victivallales bacterium
GGAACCGCGAAGGGCCGGGCAACTTGGGTTGTGGGCCCCGGCCCGCCTTGTTGGTTTAACCGGGCGGGAGGGGCAGGGAGAACAAGGAATCCGGCACAGCCCTGCGTGGGAGATGATAGGTAGAAAGATGGGATGGTAGAAAGACGATACAGTCAATTCTCCCATCTTCTTACCTTCCCATTTTTCTACCTATGCCACACTTGGGTTGCGGGCGACATCCGCGTTGATCCGTTCATCGTCAGGCTCGGCGTGGGATCTCGCTTAAGCCAGTGCCATGCGGGTCGGTCGTTCCCTTACTCTCTTTTCAAGTTCCCGGTCAGTCCCGCGCCACGCCGCGAGACGCCTTGGACAATTCGGCAGAAGAAACTGCACCCCGGTCCTGTCATCCCGAGCGAAGCGGAGCGGAGTCGAGGGATCTCGAGAATTGGCAACCACTCCGGACGTGCTTGGCAGTTCCCGAGATCCCTCGACTCCGCTCCGCTTCGCTCGGGATGACAGGCAGGAGTTGAAGTTCGCGACTAGTCATCCCCGGCCGAGGCCACCGGCCTGGCCAGGCCGGCTTGCCATTCTCTCTTGTCCTGCGTCACCATCAGCAGGATGGTGTTGGTTCCCTGCTTGAAGGGCAGGGATACGTCGGCGTGGTAACGGTCGGCGCCTCGTCCTTCGCGCGTGGTGATGCCGGCTGACTGCGAACAGGCGCCGTCGGCGAAGAGCTCAAAGACCCCCTCCAGCGTGATGGCGCCCTCGGCCTCGAAGACAATGGGTGTCTGTGGCGTCGGATTACCGTGGGCACGGCCGGCCGCGCTCGGGAGTAGCGCCAGCAGCAGGATGATACCGTTGAATTGGACTGGAAGGAACGCTTTCACGCGTGGAGAGCTAGCACAGAGACAGCACGCGGGTCAATGACTTCAGCTGCACGATCCCCTTGCCCGGTCGGCGGAATCGGGGTAGCTTGAGGATTCCGGGTGCGGCCCCCCGTAGAACGGTGCTTCCGCTTTCGCCAGGCTACGGCGGGACAAGCCTGCGCCGTTCCCCGCGGCAGTTGGAGTTACAATCGTTGAGAGAAAGTGGAACGAAGAGCTACAACGGAGAATGAAATGATCAAGAACGCAGCATTCGCCTCTCTACTATCCGGCGTCCTTGCCTTGACGGCCTGGAGTGCGGACGGACCGCGGAGCAAAGCCCTGCGACCCAACATCGTGATCGTCTTCACCGACGACCAGGGCTATGCCGATCTGGCCTGTTACGGGAACACGAAGCACAAGACGCCGCGTCTGGACAAGCTGGCGAGCGAGGGGATGCGTTTCACCAGTTTCTACTCGCAGACCGTGTGCGGCCCTTCGCGTTCGGCGTTGCTGACGGGGCGCTATCCCTACCTCAGCAAGGGGTGGGGCATGCCCGCCCGGGAAACGACGTTTGCGGAGTCGATCCGCGAGGTGGGTTACCAGACCGCCTGCATCGGCAAGTGGGATGTCTCGAACCGCAGGGCGATCGTTGAACGCATGCCCAACGCTCAGGGCTTCGACTACTTCTTCGGAGCACTCGGCGCGAACGACAGCGGACGCATCGCGTTTCACGAGAACAACCGGGCCGCCGGCAACACGCGGGACATGGCCGGCCTGATCCGCCTGTACACGGACAAGGCCATCGACTTCCTGGAGAACAGGCGCGATTCCGCCAAGCCGTTTGTCCTCTACTTGTCCCATACCATGATGCACATGGACATCGACGCGTCGCCGCGTTTCAAGGGCAAGTCTGCCGGCGGGTTGTATGGCGACGTGGTCGAGGAGTTCGACTACGAAACCGGGCGCCTGTTGGACAAGCTGGACGAGCTGGGGCTGAAGGATAATACGCTTGTCATCTACACCAGCGACAACGGGCCATGGAACCAGCTCGCCTATCGCAACCGGAAGGTCAAGGAGAAACAGGCTACCTGGTTCAAGGACCATATTTTCTGGGGCGAAGCCGGACCGCTGCGCAACGGCAAGGGGTCTTGCTACGAAGGGGGATACCGATTGCCCTGTATTGTCCGCTGGCCCGGCAAGGTTCCGGCCGGACGGGTCAGTGACGCGATCTTTGCCGCCATCGATTTCATGCCGACGTTTGCCAATCTTGCCGGCTTCAAGGTGCCGGGTGACCGCATCATCGACGGCATCGACCAGACCGATCTGCTGCTCGGCATGACCGACAAGGGACGTGACAGTTTCTATTACGACAAGGCCGGCATTCGCGTCGGGAAATGGAAATACCTGACACCCAAAGCCCACTTCTTCGGCTATGCGCGCGAGGCGGACCGCAAGCAGGTCGACGAGCTCTACGATCTCGAAGCGGATCTCGGCGAAACGACCAACGTGGCGGACAAACACCCCGAGTTGCTCGAGAGCCTGAAGAAGCAGTTGGCGGAGCTCCGGAACCGTCCCAGAAGACTGAAGCAGGTCGTTCCGGCGGCTGCTACGCCGTAATCATCAGTCGCCCCGGCACCTTTTGGGTTGCGGCCGGGCCCGCCCGCGGAGCGCTTCGCTTGCGAGGCAATTCGGGGTGGTAACTTCAGGATGAGCCCCACGGATGAATGAAAGACGCGGATGCAAGGCCCCCAATTCCCCATCCGTGTTTTTCATGCATCCGCGGAATGCTCACATGGCGTTAAGTTTCCGGCTAGGCCTTGGACAATTCGGTAGGGAAACTGCAAACCCGCCCTGTCATCCCGAGCGCAGCGTAGCGGAGTCGAGGGATCTCGGGGATTGGAAACCACGCCGGACGTGCTTGGCAGTTCTCGAGCTCCCTCGACTCCGCTCCGCTCGGGATGACAGGCAGGAGTTGAAGTTCCTGGTCAGCCGCCCCCCCGGGGCGCTTCGCTGCCGGGGCAATTCAAGATGGAAACTCAAGCTTCGGAGAACGGGTCTCCAGACCCGTTCTGAACGGCTCTGGAGAGCCGTTCTCCTGATTGTGTGCGCAACCGTAACTGGATTCAAGTTTCCGGCTGGAAGCAGCGACAACGGAACCCCTCGACATGGCGGGGCTTGAAATCAGCCGTCCGGAAAAGGTAGAGTCATGGGACTTCGACGGCGGGTAGGGGCCTGTCGGAAAGGGACACTGCATAATGATGGGACGAATCAACTACAACATCCTCGGTACTCTAGTTGCAGCGCTGACTTTCGTCGCCTGCTCGTTCGCCGCTGAGCTGCCCCCGGAACTGCCGCTCTGGGAAGAGACGCCGCGGAAGTACGCGGACGTACCGGACGTCAAGGAGCGGCTGCGGTCGCACAAGGTGCATCCGAAAGCCCCGTCCGGCTCGAACCGCGTCTACAACTCCGTCTCGGTGCCCACCTACAGCATCCATCGGCCTGCGAAACCGAACGGCGTCGGCCTTGTGGTCTGCCCCGGCGGGGCCTTTCGCGACGTCTGGATCGATCGTGAAGGTCACGACCTGGCCGTATGGCTGAAGGACGAGCACAACGTCACATGCCTGGTCTTGAAGTACCGCACCCGTCTCGTCAGCGACAAGAGCGAGGACGCCACGTGGCAGGGTTACCTGCGCGCCGTTCGGGCCGACGGGCTGCAGGCTGTTCGGGTCCTCAGGAGCAAGGCGCCCGAGCTCGGTTTGCGGTCGGACAAGATCGGCATCTGCGGTTTCTCGGCCGGGGGGTACCTCTCAATCCTCTGCGCGCTCAGTGCCGAAACTGTGCCGCCGGAAGGGGCGGGGAGTGGCATCCCGAGCTTCGCGGGCCTGTTCTATCCCGGAATTCCCGCTGATGCCGTGGAACTCATGGCGAAACGCATGGCTTCATCGAGTTCCCGCATCTGCCCGATGTTCATCATCAACGCGCGTGCGGACGCGATCACACCGGCAGGCAAGTGTATTGACTTCTACTCGACGCTGTTGAAGGCGGGAGTCAACGCCGAGCTTCACGTCTTCAACAAGGGCGGGCACGGGTTCAGCATGGGTGTCGGTCGCGGCCAGTCGACCGAGTTGTGGCCGGACAGCTTCGCGGCCTGGCTCCGCGACGTTTCGCCGGAGTAGCCCCCGTCTGAAGAGTGGGGCGGTGTTCTCAACAGCCGGGGGAACCAAGCATGCGCAGTCGAACTCTTTGCCGTGGACCACAAGGCCTGTCCCGAAAAATGCGCGCAGTACCGTCCGCACCTGGAGTACGTGTTCGACGAGATCCTCAGGCGCGGCGTCAATTCGGACGGAGTGATCATTGGCTCGCTGCAGAACACGCCGGGCCCTCACGACAAGGTCAGGATCGGCGACGGGTGGGGCTCCGACTTCGGGACATTGGGGACCGGACATTGGGGACCGGACATTGGGGACAGACCAGCGGACATTGGGGACAGACCAGGGACATTGGGACAGTGGGGACAGACCAGGGACATGGACATTGGGGACAGTTTGTCTGTTGCATCCGGCATTTTTCGACCCTAACCACACTCGGCACAGGCTGCGGA
>CAZKRK010000553.1:0-4434 GCA_964555035.1 uncultured Victivallales bacterium
TTTGCCGCACATACACGTTCCAGACCTCGGGGAGTCACGAAGCATCCGTTTCTTCCGCACGAAGGTGTCACAGCAGTTTCCGAGAGGTAAGGCTTGTGACTTCTACCCGTACTTGCGGATTACGGAGCGGACAATGCCGCCGATTTCCAGGGAGTGTTTCGGCCTGATGGTCGTGTATTCGCGGTTGGCCGGTTCGAGGCGAACCCCTTTCCGGTCGCGCACGAAGTACTTCATGGTCCACTCGCCGTCTACTTCCGCAATGACAATGTCGTTGTTGCGCGGTGCGCGTCCCTTTTCGACCAGGACCATGTCGCCCGGATGGATGCCGGCATCGATCATCGAGTCGCCCGTCACCTTGAGCATGAAGGTCGCGTCCGGCCTCTCGACCAGGAATTCGTCCAGACTGAGCGTGTCGATGAGCTCCTCTTCCGCCGGCGACGGGAATCCCGCCTGAACGGCGCCGAGCAGGCGGATCGATCCCGTCAGTTTGCCGGTGGGCGCGAATTTGCCTTTCTCGATGGTAACGTAGCCGAGCTCCGCCAGTTTGCGGAGCAACCCGTGAACGGCGTTCTTGGACCGATACCCGAAGAGCTCGAGCATCTCGTTGTATCCGGGACAGCGCCGTCGAGTGGCGCGGAACTCCCGCAACAGGCGGACCTTTTCGTGAATGTCGACCTTCCTGGGCATGGTTGCCTCCCACTTGCAGTCGAACGAATGATAGGGGAACCTTGGTTCAGGCGCAAGCGCAAAAGTAGAACCGTTCTCCAGGACGGTTCCAACGTCGGTGCGGTCCACCACTCCCGTTTGGGATCCGCTGAACCGTCCTGGAGAACGGTTCTACGTCAGCGACGCCTTGCTGCGCGTCTTCTACGTTTCGTTCACGATCAGGTCTTCAATCTCCTCCAGGCGGTCGTCGGGAGTGCCGGACTGCAGGCGGGGGAAGCGGGCGCCGTGCATGACGTAGTCGTTGCCGGTGCGGAGCATGAGCTTGTCGCCGCGGGTTTCTACGGTGTCGATGCCGCGTTCGTGCGCCAACAGGCGCAGGCGGGCGATCTTGAGCAGACGGCTGACCGGCCTGGGAACCGGGCCGAAGCGGTCGCGGAATTCCGCGACAAGCTCCTCGAGATTATCGATGGAGGTCGCTTCGGCAATTCGGCGATAGGCAACGACCCGCAGGCGTTCATCCTCGATGTAGTCGTAGGGGACCATTGCGGCCGACTCCGTGTCCTCAGCCCCCGGCGAGAGGTTGATGAAGGTCAGCCGGACGTCGACCTCGACGATTGGCGGCAGCGGCTCGCCCTTGAGGGACGCGACCGTCCGCTGCAGGAGCTGGCAGTAGAGGCCGAACCCGATGGCGGTGATGTTGCCGCTCTGCTCGGCGCCGAGGATGTTGCCTGCGCCGCGGATTTCCAGATCGCGCAGGGCCAGGTTGAAGCCGGCGCCGAGACTGGAGAACTGTCGCACGGCGCCGATGCGCTTGCGGGCGTCGGTCAGGATTCGGCCACGGGCCGGCGTCATGAGGTACGCGTAGGCCTTGTGGTTGGCGCGTCCGACACGACCGCGCAGCTGGTAGAGGTCGGCGATGCCGAAACGGTCGGCCCGATCGATCAGGATCGTGTTGGCCCGGGGAATGTCGACGCCGCTTTCGACAATCGTTGTGCAGAGCAGGACATCGAACTGCCCGCCGGCAAAGGCGTGCATGACGCGCGCCAGCTCGCCCGAGGCCATCTGTCCGTGCGCCATGCCGATGCTGACTTCCGGCACGAGCTGCTTCAGGCGGTCGTAGGCCCAGTCGATGGTCATGACGCGGTTGTGCAGGTAGTAGACCTGTCCCTCGCGGCTGACCTCACGCAGGATCGCCTCCCGCACGACCTTGTCGTCGTAGCGCGTGACGATGGTCTCGATGGGTACGCGTTCGCGCGGCGGCGTCTGCAACAGGCTCATGTCGCGCACGCCCGTGAGGCTCATGTACATCGTGCGTGGTATGGGCGTGGCCGTGAGCGTGAGAACGTCGACCAATTGCCGCATCTGCTTCAGACGCTCCTTGTGGGCGACGCCGAAGCGCTGCTCTTCGTCGATGACGGCCAGGCCGAGGTCCTTGAACGCAACGTGCGGTTGAACCAGGGCGTGGGTGCCGATAACGATGTCTATGCTGCCGCGGGCGAGCTCTTCGAGGATGCGGCGTTGCTCGCCGCGCGAACGGAAACGGCTGAGCATCTCGATCCGCACGGGGTAGGGGGCCATGCGTTCGCTGAAGGTGTCGTAGTGCTGTTGGGCGAGGACCGTCGTCGGCACCAGCACGGCGACCTGCTTGCCTGCCATGACGGCCTTGAACGCGGCACGCATGGCGACCTCGGTCTTGCCGTAGCCGGCATCGCCGCAGATGAGCCGGTCCATCGGTTTGGGCGCGTGCATGTCGGCTTTGACCAGTTCGATTGCGCGCGCCTGGTCGGGAGTCTCGCGGTAGGGGAACGCGGCCTCGAATTCGTGCTGCCAGGTGGCGTCATCTCCGAAAGCGTGGCCGTTCAGCAGCTCGCGATGGGCCTGTGTTTCGAGCAGCGAAGACGCCAGGTCACGGATGGCGCGTGTCGCGGCATCCTTTTCTCTTTTCCAGCGTCTGCCTCCCAGCCGGTGCAGGCGCGCGGAGCGTTTGGACATGCCAACGTAGCGGCTCAGCAGGTGGGCGTGCGACGTAGGCACGTGCAGCTTCGCTCCTTCGGCGTATTCGATCGAAAGGACTTCCTGGCGCTGACCGTTGAACTCGATCTCGAAGAGCCCCAGGTAACGCCCCAGACCGTGATCGACGTGGACTACCAGGTCCCCGGGGTCGATATCGGTAAGGTCGGCTACGCGTTCGCCCGCATACTCGCGCGCGGCAGAACGCGATGTGGTCGGCATGTAGCGGGCCGCGAGCTGTTTGCGCCGGCCGTACAAATCTGACTCGGCGACGACAATCAGCTTGAGCTCGTCGCTGACGAAGCCCTCCGACAGGGCCCCCAGCTCGATCGAGAGCCGGTCGGCGTCGGCGCAGACCTCGGAGTGGGCGGTCAGCGTCTTGGTAAAATGCTCCCTGGCCCCCGGGGTATCGAGGAAGACCGCGGCTTGGTATCCGCGCGTCACGCGCAGCATGAGGTCCTGGAGGAAGCGCTTGCGCATCTCTTCCATCAGGTCCGGCTGCAGCGGGCGCGCCGGCAGGTCGAAGACGCCACGGCACGGCGCGATGTCCGGTGCGTCCGGGCTCAGCGCCCCAACCTCGTCGGACCCAATCAGGAGTTGATGGCCGCGGCCGTCTACGCCCAGGTGCGCGCACACGTCATCCATCGGTAGCACGTATTGGCCGGCGCCGGTCTCTTCCGCGGCTTCTTCGAGCATGACGGCGCGGTCGTGAATCGCCGGCATGTCCGACCACACCACGTGCACTCCCTGCGGCAGGTAGTCGAGCAGCGTGTGGCCGGCTCCACGCTTCCCGCCCGAGGAGAGACAACTCCACTCGTCAACCGGGGGAATCGCCGCGTCGCTTCGTTTGCCCGTGGAACGCTGGTCGGTTGGATCGAATGCCCGGATGGACTCCAACTCGGGACCGAAGAACTCCAGCCGCAGCGGCAGTGGTTCGGTTGGCGGCCATACGTCGAGCAAGCCGCCGCGGATTGCGGCCTGCCCCTTCTCGAAGGCCTCGGCTTCAATCGTGTAGCCCGCGTCCGACAGGTGTTGCCTCAGCTCGTCGAGCTCCAGCTCGTCGCCGACACTCAGATGCGCCGTGCGGGCGCGAAGCGCATCCGGTTCGAGCGTACGCTGCATCAAGGCCTGGACACATGTGGCTACGAGCAGCGGTTCGCCGCGCTCGGCGAGCAGGTCCAGGAGGATGCTGAACCGACAGCCGCTTGTCTCGCGCTCGGGAGTGACTCCCTGGCCCGGCAGCGACTCCCATGCGGGGTAGTACAGCAGACGCGTGCTGTCTGTTCCGGCGATTGTTACCAGGTCGCGGTGAGCATGTTCGAGCGTCTGGGGACCGTCCGAGACCCATACGACCGTCTGTTGCGTCTCTTCGAGAGCGGCCCACGCCAGCAGGGTCTGGGCAGAGAGCGGCATCGGCGGCAGGTGCGTGTGACCATGCGCCGTCAGCAGGCTAACGCAGGCAGTTCGAAACCGCTCAACCAGATTCGCGGTGTCCATATCAGAACCAACCGCGATTCAACCCGACCACGGCCGTGCCGTCAAGTGCGGGGAGGGGCGGGAACGGAGGCGATTGGGTGCACCAGGCCCGGAGGGCCGGCATAGTAGAGCCTGGGGTTCGGCGTTGGTGGCCTTATCGGGCGTGGGCGCAAAAAGGCAAGAAATGCCCAATGCTCAACGCTCAATCGCCAAGTGTCACCTTTTGGTCGTTGTTTGAGATGGTCGTCATAGTGCAGAGGTCATGGGTAGAGACACCGCGGG
>CAZKRK010000554.1:0-4428 GCA_964555035.1 uncultured Victivallales bacterium
GAATCAGCGCCGGTTTTTCTTGTTTTTTTCGACAGCTTTGGGAGGGTGAGTCACCAATAGATAATACTGTAGACTGTATCAACAATGCGAACGCTTGACCGAAAGTCCTTTGCTCCTGAGTGGATCGCAGACCGAAGTAAATCCATGAAGACAGGCAACACTTTCCTCGAGAAGTACCCGGAATTGAACAAGCTCCCCGGAGCGAGTCCCGATGCCTTCTACTACTGGCATCAGGTTGATCAACTCCTCGCATGATTGGTCAGGCGGCATGCCGTGCAACTTCAGGGCAATAGCGGACGCAGAAACCGAGCTCGGTGCGAGACCATAGGGAAAGGAAGACCAGTTGTGGGCGCATTCACATGGATACCGTTCTATACAGAGTTGGCGGAGAAGCTGCTGGCGTACCGCGATCGCCAGGACGAGCTCATTGCGATCCTAAAAGAGCTTAAGGATCAGGGCCTCCCTGTCGTCAGTCTGACCGACAAAACCAAGAACGGCAAACCGGTGCCTCTTTCCGTCATGGACCCGTTTACGTTCTTCGCCGCTTTCAACCGCAAGGCCACGGATCACAATCGTAGGACTGTCGTCACGGCAATTAAAGACAGGTTGGAAGTAGCTGCCGCCATTCCCGTCGATTTCGACGGCATTCCCGTTAGACGGGGACCTCCCATGGTTGACAGAAGCCCCCGTTGGAGCGTTCAAGTTGTGACCGGTCCCGAAATCTACTGAGTTCAGGCCCCTCGATCGGCCTCGGCAGCAACCGTGACGGCGCTCTGCGTCAGCCGCTTCTCCAGGTTCACGTTGACAGCGTGACAGCGGTATTCGCACAAACCGCACCCGACACATGCCTCCCTCTTCACGAAAGGCGCTTCGATATAGCGCATTTCCTGGAGCTCCATTGCCGAGAACGTACCCTCGGGCACGTCTTCCAGATCGACGTCCAGCTCAATCCTGCGCATGTCGATGGCATGATAACCCGCCGCCTCACACTCATCGAAACAGTAGCGGCAATCGCATTCGCCCGTGAAGGCCAGACAGGTACGCGTATCCACTTCCGCAAGGCCCATGGGCGTGCGTCGTTTCTGTTGGAGCGTAAGCGGGCGAATCGCGCCCGTCGGACACACCTGCGTGCAGAAATTGCACTCTGGATGGCACCCCGCACGGACGGGCACGGCCACCGGCGTCCACAGGGCATCGAGTCCGTCTGCCGGACCGGACGGATGCAGCACCGGCCCGGGACACACCTTGAAACACTCTCCACACCGGACGCAGAGATCGAGGAACAGCTCTTCCGAGACGGAACCGGGCGGCCGGAGCAGCTTGCGGGCAGGGCCGCCGGCCTGCCCGATCCCCCACGCCGCCAACAGTCCCCCCGGCAGGGCCAACAACCAGGCCCGGCGCGTTATCGGCCGTCCTCCGCCTTCAACCGGCGCCCCCTGCTTCGATCCTCCCGCGACGCGCTCGGCCCTCCTCCAGCCGAACTCAATCGCTTCCGCAGGGCAGACATCGGCGCAAACGCGGCAGGTGGTGCAGTTAAGAGCCCGCGTTGAAAAGTCCGGGCGGACCCCATCGAACGAGCACACATCCGCGCACTTCCCGCAGCAGAGCCTGCATCACGTCATCTTTCGTCACGTCGTCACTCCATCCCGACGTCAGAATCGCTACCCACGCCCGTGCGCTCCAGCGCCTTGAGTGTTAGCCGTTTGAAATCCATGTAACACTTGGAAACGGCTGTGGAATGTGCGCCGATGGCCCCATCCGCAGCCGTTAAGCGGAAAACGGGCTTACGCGCATCCTCGGCCAGTGGCATCAAACTCTGGTAGTTCTTGATGAAACCGATGCAGTTTGTGTCTTCCGCGGCCGGTGGTACTGTTCCGTCCTCGCGCAACACGTACTCTTGGTATGCCGACGGGATCTTGGACACCCATCTCTGATAGGCCTTCACCGGCCGGTTGCGCCGTTCAACATGCTGCATGACAACATAACCGGCCGGTTGCATCGCCCCACGTGGCATTGGGATTGTCAGCGTGGCAGGCTTCGCCCCAATCCGCTGTGACCAGCTCTCGCGCCATGAGACCAACGTCGGACCCAAGTTTCGCAGCCCTTGAAGAGAGAACAGCCCTGGCGCGAGCGGCATAATGACGTTGTCCGACGCGATGAGGGATGCCCGGTTCACTGCGCCGAGATTCGGACCCACGTCCATGAGAACGAGATTTGCCCCCACAGCGTCCGCCGTACGATGGATGATGCGGTAGAAGGCCGTGGTTACGCGGAAAGCCGCCGGATCCTGGTCAAGACAGCGTGGCCAGCTATCCGAAAGGCGGTCTTCAAACTGCGAAAGACCAAGGTCGCCCGGAATCAGGTGCAGATCACTGCGGATCTTCCGCACGGGAGCATCGCCGATATCTCCGATGCCTTCCATGATCGGTTTCACACAGGCGAGTATGCTCTTGCTGTCACCCGATTCGGGCCAGACGGCTTCGAGCTTCTCTTCGGGGAGGAACATCGTCGTCAGATTGGCCTGTGGGTCGAGGTCGATGGCCAACACCCTGTGCCCCAGCTCGGTCGCCATCCAAGCAACGTGGTACACGAGCGTCGTCTTGCCTACTCCTCCCTTGTTGTTGAAAAAGACAATCGTCTTCATGGCTGTACCTCCCTGACCGTGGCGAGGAAGAACGTCGCCTGGCTGACATCAAACTCAGCTGGCGGATTCCCATTCTCCTTTAGGAACCGCTGCGCACGCGCGATCCCGCGGCCAAACGTGTTCACATATCCAAGCGTCTTCATCGCTTCCGCGATTTTGGGATTTCTGTAGTCATTCTGGTTGGGGAACGTCTCCGGCGTGACTGCCCCATACAGCCCCCCAGGATTCTGGATCTCGATCCGGTCACTAAACCAGTAGAAGCGGACCGGGGCATTCGACTCATAGTCGCGGTGCA
Source organism: uncultured Victivallales bacterium (assembly GCA_964555035.1). Classification (GTDB taxonomy): domain Bacteria; phylum Verrucomicrobiota; class Kiritimatiellia; order UBA8416; family CAYOBW01; genus CAZKRK01. Next base: position 2,940 of record CAZKRK010000554.1, read on the forward strand.
TCACCGCATTCATGAGCAGTTCACGGATGGCGAATTTCGGGTACGGCGCAACGTTCTTATCCCTCAACGCGCTCGTCGGCTCAGGTTGTGATGGGAACAACGTCTTTACAAAGCTATCCAGTTCACGCAGAACCGTGATCAGATCGCCCTCGAAGCGTCGCTCGTCAATGGGATCGCTGTCGAGCCCCTCACCATCATAGTGAACGTACTGGATCGCAGCCCCAGGAAACCAGTTGAGGGGTTCTTGCGCGAAGAGAAGGGTGCCACCGTTCGTCGCGCATTCCTCATCCACACACCAGAATCCGAGCGATGCCATCTGAAGCAGCATGTCGCGGTTGTTCTCTTCAATCAGCTCTGGTGCAACAGCAGCATGTCGGTAGGTGAGTTGGAAGAGGTCCATCGCCAAGTCATCTGCACCACAACCCGGACATGGACGCAGATCGAAAGTGCGTGCGTTATGCACACGCCGCTCAGTCAAGATACGCTCTTCCTGTTCGTTTGCGATTGCACGCCTCGGGCCACGTCGAATCCAGACGCGGCCGCGATACCGGATGGGCGGCATGTCGGAAGGCAACACCTCTACCACCACGAGGTCGCCTTCAGGGAAAGCCCGCTTCTCAACGCTCAACGTAGGGAGAGGGACGATCTGGCCGGAGTCAGCGTAATTCGAAAGCTGCTGCAGTAACTCGTCCGTCACGTTGACCCCTTCAATCGTCCCATCATTGTCCTTGGCGCCTAGAACAAGATACCCTGGAACCCCACGAGCCGGCATGTCATTGGCGAACGCACATATGGCCTCACAGAACTTGTTCGTGTTTGTGGTCGATAGCGTCCGCTCGACACAGTCCGACTCCATATCAGTCAGTAGCTCGAGCAATTTCTCATTCGTGATCATGATTCGGCTCCAGTGTCAGCATCACCCGATTCCGCCTTCCCGGCGCGGACCCATTCATTCACTTCCGACACCATGAACCGCCAGATCCTGCCCACTTTGTGCGCGGGCAATCCCCGGTTCCTAATCCACCGGTGAATCGTGTCCTGACTCACCGCCAAATGCTGCGCGATCTCCTCCAGGGAAACCCATGGCTCAGGTTGCATATCGCTACCTCGATCTTGATGATGTCTTGCCAAACATCCCGGAGCGTTGCACATTCATGCCCAATAGACAAGAGGAGAGCTTATGGAATTCGATCGCGCAAGGGAGATCATTCAAGCCCTCGCCGACGGTGTAGACCCCTACACCGGGGAGAACTTCCCGGCCGACGGCCCCTACCCATTCACAGGCCGGAGAGTGTCTGATGGGTCCGTGGAGAGTGCTCGCCCCTTGCGTTCTTCTTTGATCCAGCTTGTCAGGAATCTCAGTGGAAACTGGGCACCATTTTGGGCGCCATTCATTTTGAATCTGAGTGTTTCCGACCAATTCGCGTGTTCGAGTCTATTAGTGACTCACCCTCCCAAAGCTGTCGAAAAAAACAAGAAAAACCGGCGC
>CAZKRK010000555.1:0-4423 GCA_964555035.1 uncultured Victivallales bacterium
AACGAAAGTAAAAAGTCACGCCGGGTGACAGACCGGAAATCGGGACCTCCAGAAGCGTGTTGCTCACGCTGCCCAGGTTCTGCACGTGCTCCCACATCCCGGCATCCGTGCCGCCGTCCTCTCTCCCCCAGTAGAGACGCACGTAAGCCGGCGAAGCGCCGCGCAACGCTCCGTTGACCGTCGCCCCCACGTCGGAAACCGACAGCACGAAGGGCGTATCGAACGCCAGGACGTTGATCCGGACCGTCTGGCTCGTGTAGCTGCCGCTCCCCGTGGCGGCTACTGCCGCGCAGGAGTATGTGCCCGCATTCGTCAGGTCCGTCAACGGACACTCGAAGGGCCACGCAGTGTCGCGGCACAGCAGATTCGTATCGACCATGAAATCGACGTGGTTCACTTCCGCCGTAATCGCGGACACATCAACCGACATCACTGCCCCCACCGGCCCGAAGTAAGCCGCCCTGTCGTCAATCCCGTGCAAGTAGATGCCTGCCGGTGCGGCGCCCGGCGAGGGAGCCCATACACCCCACTGGTCAGGGTCGCGACCGGCGCCCGTCCCGTCCAGCCGTTCCAGGCAGTCCCCCATCCCATCCGCGCGTGAAGGCCAGGGACTCTGGTCGAAGTAGATTACCTCGTCAACGATAACCCACGAGACTTCGTCCTCCTGAACGTCGCCCAACTGCGGTCTCTCGATCGCAATGCGCTCCCCAACGTTGTCGAGACTCCCGCTATAGGGGCCAAAGAGACGCGCAGCCACCGGCAGATCGCCGTACGTTTCGCCGAAGGCGGCAACCGCCGCGACGTTCGTCGCCGGGTCGAATCCCACAACCAACACGCGTTCGCCCGCCGCGAGTATCGTGTTCGACGGAAAGACAAACGAGACACCCCCGTCGACCCGCCACGATCCCGCCTCGGTACTCAGCGGCACGGCATGCCCGCGCGGATTGTGAACCTCGATGTACTCGTCATTGGTATTGTTCTCGGGATTGGCCAACGTCGGCACGGGGTGGTACATCACCTCGTCGATTCTGACATGCGGCGACGGCGAAGCATTGGCCCCGCCCGCGGTCGGCGTCAGCGCGTGCCAGAACTCTCCCCCGTCCGGAGACCGGCCGAGCGAAACCCCGTTTTCCTGCCCCTTGAAACGCACGCAGTCCGCCACGCGCCGGCGACCGCCGTCCGGCAGATGGGAAAGGTAGATCTCCTCGCCGGCCTTGTTCAGGCCGAAACCGTTGGTCTGCGTCGTGTGGAAGTCCAGGACTTCCGAAAACCCGATCCACTCGCCGGACGCCAGTGTGTGCTCCTCGGGAATTGCCCACTTGGCCAGCGCGTCACGGTCGTCGCTCAGATACCACCCGCCGAGCCCCACGGCCTCGCCCGACGCATTGTACAGCTCGATCCAGTCGTCGGAGTCCTGCCAGACCGGTCCGCCGGAGTAATCCGTATGCGCCATGAACTCGTTCAGCGCGACCGTGGCCGGCAGCAGAGGATCCGCCGCCCCGGGCGAACCGTCGATGTACGCGCTCGCCCGCCAGTGCCGCCCGTAGTCAAGACTACCCGAGTCCTGGTCGAACAGGCGCAGCGGAACCAACGAATGCCCGGCGCCGTCAGCCGCCGTCGGCCATCCGCGAGCGTCGTTGTAGCGAAACGACGCAAGCGTCTTGCCGGTCGCGCTGCGAAGCTCCACCCGCTCGCCGGTGTCGCTCAGGTCCAGCGCAAACTCCCCGGCCACGTTCATGTCACGCCAATTGGGATACCGATTCGTGAACGCCCCCAGCTCGTCCACTACCACCGCGTACTCGTTGGGCGCGAGAGAGCGCACCGTGGAAAACGTGAAATCGAACGCGATTCCGTTCGTGAACTGCACACCGACAAGCTCCACGCGCTCCGGCCCGATGTTCTGGATTTCGATAAACTCGTAGTGGCGCTCCGCGTAGCCGCCGTTGGTCTCCACTCCCACCGGCTCGCGCGGGTGATACATGACCTCGCTCACGGCGAGAGTGGGTTCGCTGACAACGTAGACAGCTTCCGTCAAACCGCTCCAGGGACAATCGTTCGGCCCGGTGCCGAACACGCTGCCGTCAGTCGCGCGGGCGCGCACGATCACGTTGCGGTCGATCGTGATCGAATCCCCCGACGTCAGTTCGAGTGCGCCCGGTGCCACGCCTCCGCCGGCCGCTCGCGGATCGCTGCCGTCCAACGTGCAATAGAGGGTCGTGTTCGAGGGAGCGGTCACCGTGAGCGCAACGCCGGCGGACACGGCCCCCGGGGCAAGATCGAACGCCGGACGGGCGATCAGGTGACCGTCCACCCAATCCGCACGCAACGCGAGCCACTCCTTGAGATGGTCCACTTCCCATCCCCAGCCGTTGCGCGGCGGGACCGCGGTCCACTGCTGAAAGTTGCGCGCCTGGGCCCGCACAAGCTGGTTCGACATGCCGTCAATGACCGTGTGGATGTTGGTTGTGCTCAGCTCGCCGTCACGGAGCGCCTGCCAGCGGTCGATCCAGTCCTGCCAGAAGTCAGCGTCCTGGAAGAGCCGGTTCCACCACCCGTAGTCGAAGAACCGCGTCCCGTTCGGGGCGTCCCAGGTGTTCCACGCATCGTCACGACCGTCGGTAGACTCCATTGAGCGGTCGAAATCCCATATGGGCCCGTAGGTCAGCTTACCCTCGCGCGGTTTGTGGATGAATGTGCTCAGGCGCAGGCCGTCGACGTTCTTGGACAGCAGGTTGAGAATGTGGTGATCGATCGACGGCGCCGTGTCGAAGTAGGCCCGGTATCCCGACACCGGGTCGGCGAAGCCGGCCCCGTTCAAGGCGCCCCCGAAAGCGTCGATGTAGCCCCGCAACCACGTGCTCTGCGCGGGCGTGATGTCCGCGTCCGGCGGGTAGACATAGTACATGGACCCCTGCCCGCCGGCCGACCATGCGGTCTTTCCCGGGTCGGGTTTGTCGATTTTGAAGATGTAGCCGCCCGTTATGTCGGGCGCCTCGCTGTCCAGAGGATCGAGGCGCTCGACGTCCACGCGATCGTTGCCGCGCTTGACGCGCTCCATGAAGATATACACGCCGGCGTAGTCGTCCGCGGTCAACGCTCCGCCGCCCGAATTCAGGAACACCTCGCAGAAGCGCGTTCGGCAGGCGTAGACGCCCACGCGGTTGCTCAGCTCGAATATCAACGCATTGCGCATGAGCGCGCGGTCAAAGCCGTAGGGAGCATGCAGAATCCAGTCGGAGTCCGCCGGCATGCCGAACGGGGCGACGTCGCTGTCGTCATCCAGCTCGCCGTGCGTTTCGATCGCCAGGTTCGGCTTCCTGTCCGTTGGCCTCAGCGACGACTCGCCCCGGCGCCTGGCCGCGATGCGCGTCGCCAGCGAGACTTCGCCGCTCAAGGCGCACACCCCCTCGCGCGGCTCAATGATCGCCATGACCGCCTTCTGCTTGGGTTCGGCACTCGGCATATTGCCCAGGCCCAGATTGTCGACCACCATGATCGGGATATCCGATGTAAACGCCTGCACGTCGGGAGCGAGAAACAGGTAGATCTCGCTGCGGACGCCACTCTCGTACTTGCCCGGCTCATACGCGCGGGCCCGAACCAGGGTCGTGCCGGCAATCGCCAGCGGAGTCGAGTAGACGGAGGACGCCGGACCGGGAGCGGACTGGTCCAGCGTGTAGGTAATCACAGCATTGGAAGCCGCCGAACTCAACTCCAGCGTGAAGGCGTTGGTTGCCATCCCCCCCGCACGCGAAAACTCCACTTCGGCCGACACTCCGGCAAAACCGGAAGCATTCGCGCCTCCCGGCGTCGCGACCGCGTAGTAACGGTTGGACCCGTACGACATGTCCGCGTACTGTACCGGGAACGTGGGCGCGAATTCGGTGGCAATCGTGACACCGTCCGGCGCGACCAGGGCGAGGTACTCCCCGCCGCCACTGAGCTTGAAGTCCGTATGCAGTTCCCGGCCGGCGACGCCGCGGTCCTTGTTCGAGGCAAACACCACTATGAACCCGCCGGCGACCAGGTTTGTGGCGGGAAACGACCAGCGCGTAAGATTGTCGCCGCGGTCGGTAAGATGCCATCCTTCCAGGCTTACGTTGGTCGGCGCCCCGTTGTGGATTTCTATCCAATCGCTGAAATCGCCGTCCGCGTCCCGCAGCGTCGTGTCGTTGATTGCCATGAATTCGGAAATCACGACACCGGAGCCGACCGCACCCCGCGCGCAGACCAACGCCACGCAGGCGGCCAGCACCGACACGTACCCGCGGCGCCCCCCAATGCACGTCAGAACACCTCTCAAACTCTACCCTCCAAACCTATATATATACCACGCCGGGATTGCGGCGGCAAGCAGTGCGGCACCGCGCCCAGCAATTCTCATTATGGCCACGCCCCCTGCGACCTTGTGTCGCAGGAGCGG
>CAZKRK010000556.1:0-4398 GCA_964555035.1 uncultured Victivallales bacterium
CAAGGGGAGAGGTGAGAGCACCAAGCACCTCTCCCCTTGGGGGAGAGGTCGGTCCGACGCAGGAGGAGCGGGTGAGGGGACGGCCTGTGACGTGCTCCGGATGAGAGACGGCGGTTGACGTTTCGGATTACTCCGTCTGTTCTTTCAGTGCGTCGGCAAGGATTGTGGCCGCATCGCAATTTGCGTCGGCATATCGTGTGAAGAGTCTGGTCAGTGCGGCGAGCTGCGTCTTCAGGGCGTCTATCTCTTCTTCGAGGGCAGCCAGGCGTGTTTCGTCCATCTTGGCAGCCTCGGGAGCCGCGGGTTCTGGCGCCGCCACCGGTGTGGGTGTGGGTCTGGGGGTGATGGTCGGTTCCGACACCGATGCCGGTGCGGGTGGCGCTGCCGGCTTGGGAGTGACGGCCGGTTTGGGTTCAGCGGCGGGCGCCGGCGCGGGGGTTGAGGGCTCTGCCGCCGCGGGCGGAGGGGCAGTCTGGTCTTGCTCGCCGTCCGCGGGTTTCTCCTCCTTCTTCTCGACCGGCTTGTCTTCCGCGGGTTTCGTCTCTGCTTTCTGCTTCTCCCCTGCCTGCTCTTTCTTCGTTTCCGGCTTGTCTCCCTCCGGTTTCTTCTCCGCGTCTCCCTTGTCCGCGGCGGGTGGCGCGGATGGCACCGGCGGCGGAGTCGCCGCAGGCGCAGGTTCGGTATTCGGGTCCGGGACTACGATCACCTCTTTGCATCCCTTGCAGCGCACTTTTTTGCCCCTGAGGTCCAGCTTGACCATCATGGTCTTGCCGCACTTGTCGCAGGAGAACGTGATGCTGGCCTTCTTGGCAGCGGGATCGGGAGAGGCCGCGGCCGACTCTTGAGTCAGCGACTTGAGCGCTTTCTCCCTCAGCACATCCGGCACGGGGACCTTCGTCTTGCACTTCGTGCACATGACCTCTCTCATGGTCCGAATCGCCGTCGCCTTTATGCGCAGTCTGACGCCACACTGTCCACATGTGATGAGAGGGTCCATCGCAACACTCCTTGCCTTGTCTGTGCGTTTCTGTCTTTCTTATTACCGTTCTAGCGCGGCTTGGCCGAGAAGAACAGCCCTTTTTCAGTGGTAGTTCGAATATCTTGCGTGATGCGATGTTGCGGCCTAGATTCGGGTTCGGGGAGTGCGGTACACAGCGCAGCGCAGCTAGAAGCGTGTAAGAGGTGGAGGAGGAAAGATGACGGAAGCGGTGAGACAGGTGAAGACGAGTGCGTTGGCGATCTGGAGCCTGGTCCTGGGGATACTGTCCCTGTCGTGCCTACCGCGCAAGGTGCATGGTGAACCTCAACCAGCTCGGCAAGAGCGTCCTGATGTACCGCATGGATCACGAGGAAGCGTGCCCTGCGGACCTGAAGGCGTTGACCACCGGCGGCTATCTCCGTGACATGAGGATCTGTGTCTGCCCGGCCAGCGGGTCCGTGCCCGGCGATGCCAAGACGGTCGACGAGTGGAGCGACTATGTGCTGGTTCCCGCGGACGCAGATGCTCCGCCCGGCACGGTGCTTGCTTTTGAACGCCCCGGATGCCACCGCGGGCGAGGCGGCAACGTGCTCTACGTTGATGGCAGGGTGGAATGGCTTCAAGCTGATGAGTTTGAAGAAGCCACGCAGGGCCGCGCAAGTCCGTAGCCTCGGACGTCCTATGTCCTGTGGGAGGTATGGGCGACTGCTTTTCACGCGAAACGACCTGGCTCAGTGGTTCTCTGCCCTGTTGTGACGCATGCGCGGCAAACGTGGGTCCGATTTGTAATCGGACCCAATCCACGCACGCGATTTCAAGTGACGAGGGGACGCCACGTTTGAGCGGCGTTGGGTCCGATTGCAAATCGGACCTACGTTCGGGCCGAATCCTCAACCGGCGAAACGACTTCTGACGCGTCCGCTTGTTCGCAAATCACAGATCAGCAATTCTACCCTCTCCCGTCAGGTCAGCGTCCATGGCGCCCGCAGGGGGCGGCTGACCATTCTGGCTGCATCGGGGTCGCCGACGATGACTTCCTTTTCCGCGTCCCACGTGATGGGGCGTGCCGTACGGATGGCTATGTCCGCGAGGTGGCAGGCGATGTCCGAACGCACGGCCGAGTGCAGGTCGTCAACCGGAGTCTTGCGGCTGATTACGCAGTCGACGAAGTTCTCGATCTGTCCCCGGCTGACTTCAAGCCGCTTCTCGCCGGGATCCTTGCCCTTTTTGTAGAGCTCGGGGTCGGACACCTTCCATCCGCCTCGCGCGACGCGCACCCAGCCCTTGGATCCGACAAAGAGTGTGCCGTGTCCGCCCTCGATGCCCGGATGCGCTTTGGGGTTCATCCTGGTGGCGGTGACGTTGTCCATGAAGCGCAGCTTGAGACCGTTGGCATAGGTGCACATGACGTCCCAGTTGGTCAAGGTGTCGAAGAGCCCCTCCTTGGGTAGCTTTCCCGTGCCCTCGTAGCGAATGGGGATGGTCTTCATGCCGCCGTTGTCGGCCCACCACTGGAGCATGTCCATCGGGTGTGCGCCCCAGCCGGCCATGAAACCGATGGCGTAGTCGTAGATGTGGAAGATCCCGTTGCGCGCGCCGCCGTTGAGACAGCGGTCTTTGCAGAAGGGCGCCTCCGGCGCCGGTCCGAGCCAGAGGTCGTAGTCGAAACCCTCGGGGACGGGCAGGACCGGTGCCTTGGAACCGCCGGAGTGGCCGTGCGGCGCCCAGACGTAGAGCTCCTTGACGTCGCCGATATGGCCGTTCATGACGAGCTCGATGCCCATGCGGACGTGAGTGATGGAACGCTGCTGCGCGCCGTACTGGAAGACACGATTGTACTTGTCGACGATCGCACGCGAGGCTATGTCGTGAGCAATGCTGATACCGAGCGGTTTTTCGGTGTACATGTCCTTGCCGGCCTTGGCGGCCATGATCGAGATCGGCACGTGCCAGTGGTCGGCGGTGGTGACGTGGATGGCGTCGACGGCCTTGTCGGCCAGTACGTCGCGGAAATCGTTGTGGTCCTTGCAACCGCCGTATTGCTTCTTGCGTCTCATGCGCCGTTCGCGGATGGGATCGCAGACTGCCACGACCTCCGACTTGGCGTAGCGCGCGTACTGGGCGGCGTAGCCTGAGCGCCCACCGCAGCCGACGAGGGCGACGCCGACCTTTTCGCTCGGCGGCACGTTGCCGTCCTGCCCAAGGACGGTCGAGGGGATGATGGTTGGGAAACCGAGTGCAGTCCCGGCGACGGCAGCCTGCTTGATGAAATCGCGACGGTTGGTGTTCATCGGCGTGCTCCTACTGGTGGATGGCTACGTGGTTTGTCTCACACTCTTTCGGCGGTGGTTCCAGTTGGCAAGAAGACCGCAAGCATAGACCCCGATCACCGCGCACAGCAAGTCATAGACGTCGAGGTTTCTGTTCGCGAGCCAGAACTGCGTAAGCTCTTCTATCATGACCGCGAGATATGCCAGCAGGCTCCCGATGCCGAACCTGACTCCGGCAAGGGTCAGCTTTCGGCAGGCGAGGGCGGTGTTCAGGAGAAAGGAGAGGACTCCGGCCAGCGCGAGGTGCCCGAGCTTGTCTCCGAAGGGTATCCGCGCCGACACCTCGATGACCCAAAGCCTCACGCCGAGAGTGGCCGAGGCGGTGATCAGGAGGACAAGCAGAACGTAGCCGCCGAGGAGGTACAGAAACGTGCGGTTGACTTGCATGGCGCCGTTCAGAAGCCCTCAAGCAGGGGCGGCTCGCCGCGTTTGGGCAATGCTACGTCGGGCGACACGCGAATGACGAGTTTGTGTGTCTTCTTGAAGTACTGTGCCGTCGCGCCGCTCTGTCGCGTCCAGAGAGTGAACACCCCCGCGTCCTGGATGAGCCGTGTTTGTTCCGGTCCGGGTTTGAGTCCCGCCGCTTTCTTGACGAGATCGATCTCCTGCCACTGTTGGCCTTGCGAGTTGACGTCGAGCAGTTTGCCGATTTCGGCCTTGGAGAGTGGCTGGTTCCGGCCCTCGGAGGGAGACGATTTGGCATATGCAATCAGAACAGCCTGGTTGAACGCGAAGAGCTTCTCCTTCTTTGTCATGAAGCGGATAAGCACATCGATGCCGGATTTCTTGTACTCACGGACCACGGTTTCGCCGTCGGCAGTCTCCCTGAGAGGCTTGCCGTAGCGGGTGGCGCACTGCTCCGGGCTTTCCTCCAGCCTTGCGAAGGCGGTTCCGGCGAGGAGTGCCAGGGCCAGGATTGCCGTAACTGGTATCGTTCTGCTTTGTTTCTGCATGACTCGTCCTCAGAGTGTTTCGTATCGAATGCGGGACGAAGCGTAACTATCACAAGAGTCGCGATGGCGGCAACAAGAATGCCAGCAATTCTCGTTATGGCCACGCCCCCTGCGACCTTGTGTCGCAGGAGCGGGA
>CAZKRK010000557.1:0-4375 GCA_964555035.1 uncultured Victivallales bacterium
AATTTGATGAAATGCTGGATTCCCTGGAGGCAACGGACGAGTCGCTGGATATCGATAGTCTTCCCAAGCGCCTCAAGAGCCTGGCCTCCGAAATGAAAGCGCCGCAGAAGGAGATCTACATCGTAACGGACATGCAGGAGCAGGACTGGAAGCCGCGGTCCGACTGGCTGCATGACTCCCTGGCGGAGCTGGCAAAGGTTGCGTCCGTCTTTGTTGTGCCGGTTCGTGGCGGATCGGAGAATCTCGCGATCACGGGATTGGAGTTGGTCTCGGGCGTGCTGCGCAAGGGGACATCCGCGAGGTATCGTGCGACGGTAGAGAATTGCGGTACGGTGGTAGCGCAGCAGGTCAGGGTGGCCGGGCGTGTAAACAACATCATTGCGGATACCAAGGTCATTCCCTCGATTGCCCCGGGCACATCGGAGTCGGTCTCGCTCTTCTTGCCATTCCGGGATCCCGGTCCCGCTCGAATTGCGTCGGAGGTAGAATGGGAGCAGGACTCGCTCCCGGCCGACAACGTGCGCCGTGCGGTGTCGGTCATACGGGACCGGATCTCGGTTCTTTGCGTGGAAGGCTCAGCGGGGGACGGGGGCGCCCCGAGCGGGCTGATCTCCGCGGCGTTGCGAGCACGCGGCAACAGCAAGGGGCAGGACGATCTCGAGGTACACTCGGTCGCGTGGGTCGATCTACCCGGACAGGACCTGGCGAAGTTTGACGTGGTCGTTCTGGCCGATGTTCCCGACATCACCGCCGAGCAGGCCGGTGCGCTGGACACGTATGTCAGGAAAGGCAACGGGCTGATCTGGTTTGGCGGAGACAACGTCAAGGCCGATGTCTGGAACGAGCGTTCGGCGCTGGAGGGAACGCCGCTGCTTCCCGCCGTGATTGAAGAGCAGATGAGGACCAGCGATGCGATGGGCATTGGACGTCCGCTGGATCCGTCGATGGCGGACCATCCCGTCTGCCGTCCGCTCCTCTCACTCCCCGAGGATCTGCTCAGCGAGACGCGATTCCGCATTCTGTTGAGGGTTCGGCCGTCGGCGACCGCCACGGTGGTGCTGAGGTTGGCGGGCAGCGACACCCCCGTTCTGCTCGAGCACACGCTCGGACGGGGGCAGGTCTTCATGTTCACGACGACCGCGGGGGCGGCATGGAACAACATGGCCGTGACCCCCGTGTTCCCAATGTTGCTTCAGCAGATGGTGACGTACCTGACCGCGCGCGAGTTCGAGACGCCGCGCACGGTTGGCGAGTCGTTGTCGTTGTCATACGTGGATCGGCCCGACGCCACGGATGCGGTTTTCGATACCCCGTCGGGCGAACTCGTGACGGTGCCGGTTCTGGAGTACCGCAACCAGTATGTGGCGCTCCTTCAGAGTGCGCGGGAGGCGGGGTTCTACCTGGCCCGCGTCAGCCTCCAGGCCGCGGGACTGCCGGTGGCGGTCAACGTTGACACAAAGGAGTCGACCGTGACGTGCCTGTCGCCGGAGCACGCGGCGGAGAGCTTGAGGGGCACTGGCATGCGGCTTGCCAATTCGCGGGAAGACCTGCTTGCCGCTGCTGAAGAAACACGGGGCCGGCGGTCGTTGTGGCGCGTTTTCATGTCGGCCGCACTTGCGTGCCTCGCGATTGAAGCGCTTTGCGCGGACTGGCTATGGAGACGCGGAACCAAGGCGAAAGCGGCAGCGTAATGGGCGGTCTTCTTGAAAACGTGGGAGTGAAGGAGCTGATCTTTGGGGCGTCCGCGCCGCCGTGGTTGGTACTGGTGGCACTTGCGGCCGTCGTGCTGTTCACGGCATTCCTGTACCGGCGGCAGCAAGGTCTTCCGGGACGGGTCCGTGCCGGGTTGGCTGTTGCGCGCCTGCTGGTATTGATGGCCGTCGTGCTGACACTTTTCGATCCCATGGTGGCGATCAATCGGACGCAGGAGACGAAGCGCCGGTTGCCGGTGTTGATTGATGTATCGGAAAGCATGTCGATCAAGGATCAACGCAAGCGTCACGAGGATGTGGTCGATGCGGCCGTGGTCCTCGGCCAGTTGATGCCGTCCGAGATCAAGGATGTCCAAAAGGCGGCGCTGTCGATCGGGAGCAAGCAACGCGAAGCCATCGCGGCGGCCTCCAGGGTCCAGCTCGCCGGAAATCTGCTTTCAAAGTCGGCCCGGCCCGTGTTTGACCAGCTGGCGGAGGATCTCGATGTCGGCTACTACGTGTTCGGGACTACGCTACGCATGCTTGGCGAGGACGGGAACCTGCCCGCCAATGCCCTGACCGGTCTGCTCGCAGAGGAAAGCGGAACGTCGATTGCACATTCGCTCGAAGCTGTTTCCGGATCCGGAAAGGATGCTCCCTTGGCGGGCATTGTCCTGCTTTCGGACGGACTGGATACCTCTTCGAAGCGGGCGGACTCAATTCTGCGTGACCTGGGCATCCAGGGCGTGCCCGTTTACCCGGTTCCGATTGGACTGGCTGATCCGGACGACGTGTCGATCCGGAACATCGTCATGCAGGAAGTCGCGTTTTCCGGGGACAAAGTCCCGGTACGCGTGCAGATCCGCTCCAAGGGCTACGAGAAGCGTAGTGCTGCCATTACCGTGCGCCTCAACGAACGCACTGTGGCGCGGCGGTCGATAGGCTTGGCGGGCGGCCTTCAGTTCGAGGACATCTTCTTTAACGTCGACGTCCACGAAAAGGGCGCGGCCAAGGTCGAGATCGGCATCGAGCCGTTCTCCGACGAAGCCACCTCGCAGAATAACGTTGCTGAGCGCAGCGTCCGGGTTGTGAACGAGCGGGTCAACGTCTTGTGCATAGAGGGGAGCGCGCGGTGGGAGTACCGGTATCTGCGAGCCATGCTCAAGCGGGATCCGAGAATCAGCGCGACCTTCATTGCAACGCGGGCGGGGCCTGAGATTGCGCGAAACTCCTCCGAGTATATCGCACGTTTCCCGGAAGGGCGTGAGGATGCATTCCAGTACGACCTTGTGATCCTGGGCGACGTCGACGCGGAGTTCTTTGCCGGCGACGAATTCCTCCGTCTCGAAGAATTGGTCCGGGACCGGGGTGGATCGCTGCTCATGCTTTGCGGGGCGCGCTTTGCTCCATCGAGTTACTCGGGGACGCCTGTCGAGAAGATGCTGCCCGTGACGTTTGAGCCGGACTCCGCATGGCAAGGTGTGGATGCTGCCGTGTATCCCGTGCTGACTCCCGAAGGGCGGAGCAGCCTGGTCATGACCCTGGAAATGGACCCGGAGGAGAATGACCGCGTTTGGAGCCGTGTTGTGCCGCTGGACCATGTTCCGCCGTTGATCGCGGCGAGACCGGGTGCCACCGTGCTCGCGACGCTTTCCGACTCACGTTCGCGGATCGACCCGTACCCGCTGGTGGCATGGCAGCGCTATGGAAGCGGCAAATGCATGCTCATGGGCACGGACCGCATGTGGCTGTTGCGGTTCAAGACGGGGGACAAGTATCACTGGCGAGTCTGGTCGCAGTGTATCCAGTTCCTGACGCTGTCGCGTCTTGTGGGTGAGCACAAGCGGATACGCATTGAGGCGGACCGCACGATCTACCCGGTTGACGGGCAGGCGCAGCTCTACGCTCACTTGCTTGACGACCGGTACGAGCCGGTCATGCAGTCGGGGTTCGAGGTCCGTGTCGTCCCCCTGGACGTGCCGGGCGCCGAACCGCAAAGCGTCGCTTTGCGACCGGATACCGAGACTCCGGGCCTGTACGAAGGATTCTATTCCCCAACGCGCGCCGGACGCTACCGCGTTGAGGCTAACGCCGGCGATCGCTCGCTTTCGAACACGACCGAGTTCCAGGTTTCGGATGCCGAACCCGAGATGGCCAATACGGACATGCAGATTGAACGCCTGCGACGGATAGCCGAAATGTCGGGCGGAAGATGCCTCGGCATGCGGGAACTCGACGAGTTGCCATCGATGCTGGACCTGAACCGCCACGAGACAACCTACACGACCGAGATCCCGTTGTGGGACAACGCATGGATCATGCTGTTGCTGGTCGCGCTGATGGGTACCGAATGGATTGTGCGAAGGAGATACGATCTGCCGTGAGGGAAGAGGTCCGAGAAGAAGATTAGGTAATGAGATTAAGTAAGGAGATTAAGACCGATGGCGTGTTCTCCCTCTTAATCTCATTACTTAATCTCTTCCCAGCAATTGATACGTGCGCGCGACGTACTGAAAGACAGCAAATGACACGTTCCTCCAACATAACGATGCCCGACCAGCGGGGCGACCTTCATTCCCGCGTAAAGGCTGTTTGGCGCCGTGAGCGGCGGTTGCGCTTGATGGAAGGTGCCCTTGCGTTCGTGCGCTGGGGACTGATGCTGTTCCTGGCCGGTGGTTTTACCG
>CAZKRK010000558.1:0-4340 GCA_964555035.1 uncultured Victivallales bacterium
CGCGGCGAAGGCATGCCGGCCATGGCGATCAACTGGTACGACGGCGTGAAGAACAAGCCGCCCCGACCGGAGGTGCTCGACAAGGGGCGCAACGTTCCGGGCTGCGGCAAGGTGATCTACAGCGACGAGCTGACCTTCATGGGCGGCACGCACGGCAGCGGCCTGCGGATCATCCCCGAGACCGGGATGAAGGACATGAAGGACGTGATCCCGAAGACCCCCAAGGGCGAGACGAACTGGAGCCACATGAAGAACTTCATGCTGGCGGCGATGGGCAAGGAGGAGTGCAACTCGAAGTTCGCCGTTTCCGGTCCGCTCACCCAGGTGTTCATGCTCGGCTGCATCGCCCAGCGTCTCGGCGACACGCTCAAGTTCGACGCCAAGACCAGGCAGATCACAAACAACGAGAGAGCCAACCAGCTCCTCAAAGGCCACCCGCCGCGCAAGGGGTGGGAGGAGTACTACAAGCTGGTCTGAGACTTCGCGCCCTGCCCGTCCTTCGTAGACTCGTCGGAGGTCGGCGTTGCACGCCGACCGAAGGCGAGAGGCCGGTCCGACGGCCTGCGCCCTCCGGTGCGTCTCACGGAGACGCACCTTCGGACGCTCTACGAAGGAGGTGCGCCCTGACCTGTCTCCAAAGTCAGGAATCGTCAAGCGCCAATCATCAATCACATCCCACGGGGGAGAGGGGACACGAGGGAATTGGGGCTCCCCCGGTGAAAGGGGAGCACTCGACGGACAGAGCAGACGACCTGTCATCCCGAGCGTAGCGGAGCGGAGTCGAGGGATCTCGAGAATTGGAAAGACGCCGGGGGTGATCACAGTACCCGAGATCCCTCGACTCCGCTCCGCTCGGGATGACAGGTCGTCTGTGGATATGACTCTCCCCTCATCGCGCAATTCATATCTCGCCAAATCGCATGTTGACTACCGTGTTTTGGCGAGATATACGAGCACGTGTCCGTGCAAAGGGTGCGGGACGAAGCGAAAAGTGGCGGGAATATGAGACACGTATCAGACGTTCTGTTCGGCGTACTCGTTCTCCTCGCTGCGCTCCCGGCGCAGACCGCCAATGGACGCGAGGCAAACCGCGGGTTCGTTGTCGCGATTGGCTGCGACGATCCCGAGTTTGTCGCCGGGCTTCGGACCGGTGACGGTTGCCTCGTGCAGGCCTTGGACCCCGATCACGAGAAGGTCGCCAAGCTCCGCGACCGGCTTGCGGCAGACGGGATCTACGGTGCGGTATCGGCGCGGACGTTTGACGGTCAGCATCTGCCGTATGTCGACAATCTCGTCAACCTGGTTGTCGTGTCGGGTGCCGTGTGTCGGGTGTCGGAAGAAGAAATTCGGAGAGTCCTGGCACCACGCGGTGTGCTGGTGGATCTGTCCGATCCGACCGATCTGTCCGATCGCCTCACCCGCAAGCCGGTACCGCCCGAGATCGACGAGTGGACTCACTTTCTGCACGGACCGGACAACAACGCCGTCGCGCGGGACATGCACGTCGACAATCCTCGCCACATGCAGTGGATCGGCGGGCCGAAGTGGTCGCGGCACCATGACCGGATGGCCAGCATGAGTGCGGCCGTCTCGGCCGGGGGGCGCTTGTTCTACATCATGGACGAGGGGCCGAGAGACTCGGCGTTGACCCCGGCGGACTGGAAACTCACCGCGCGCGACGCATTCAACGGCGTAACGCTGTGGCAGCGATCGGTCCCGGACTGGTATCCCCACCTCTGGCCGCTCAAGTCCGGTCCCGCCTGGCTGCCGCGGCGACTGGTTGCTGCCGGCGAACACGTATATGTCACCCTCGGATTGCACGCGCCGGTGACGCAGCTCGAAGCGGCCACCGGCAAGACGGTCTGCACGTACGAAGCCACCGGGGGCGCCGGCGAAATCCTGTTCGACGATGGGCTGCTGCTCGTGCCGGTCGACACCTCACCGAAGAAGGTCGAGTACAAGCCCCGGGTCGGTACCGCGATGGCAACGGTCAGCATGGAACGCGATATGGCGGCCAGGAATTCCGCGTGGGACTGGACGCCCAGGCGGTTGATGGCGATCGATGCGGAGACCGGAGAGACCGTGTGGCAGACGGAATCTGCCGTCGCGCCGCTGACGCTCGCGATGAATGCGAAGAACGTCCTCTTTCACGACGGCGAGGAGGTTGTCTGCCTTTCCAGGTCGAGCGGTCGGGAAGCCTGGAGGACGAAACCCGATTCGTCGCTGCAGGGCAGCCCGCGCAACTGGTATGCGAAGACGATCAAGAACACCGGCAAGCTGGGCAAGGCCCTGCCGGCTTCGTTCGCACCGAATCTCGTCTTGCACGAAGGTGTGGTGCTTTTCTCGGGCGGCGACGGCAGACTGTGCGGTCTCGACGGCAAGACCGGCAGGCAACTCTGGGTCGGCGCGTGCCTGGCTTCGGGGCACTATTCGCCGGAGGATGTGCTGGTGGCCGGAGGCCTGGTGTGGACCAGTGAAATCGCGCATTCGAGTAGTTCCGGGAAGGCGGTCGGGCTGGACCCCGTGACCGGAGAAGTCAAGCGGACGATACCGTGTGACGCCGGGATTCACTGGTTCCACCAACGCTGCTACCGCAGCAAGGCAACCGAGCGCTATCTGCTCACCTCCAGGAACGGAATCGAATTCGTCGATCTGGAGACCGGCCACTGGACGCCGAACCACTGGGTCCGCGGCGGCTGCCTGTACGGCATCCTGCCCTGCAACGGCCTCATCTACACGCCGCCCCACAACTGCGCCTGCTACGTCGAAGCCAAACTGTTCGGTTTCAACGCGCTGGCCCCGAAGAGGATCCCAGTGAATCATGCGCTCCCAGGGCGACTGCGCATAGGGCCCGCGTATCGGGAAGTGACCGGTTATCAGTCGTCAGTAACCAGTGGCAGGGAAACCAGACCACTGACAACTGATCACCGATCACTGATAACTGACTCCTGGCCGGTGTTCAGGCACGACAACCGGCGCAGCGGATGCGCCTCGACCGAGCTACAGGCAGCGCTTCCCGAGGCATGGCGAGTCAAGTTCCCCAGCCGGGCGAGCCAACCGGTGAGTGCGGGCGGCCGGGTGCTTGTCGCCGTGCCCGATCGACACGCGCTGTTCTGCCTCGCCGCTGACTCGGGCAAGGAAGCGTGGCGCTTCACGGCCGACGGGCGCGTCGACTCGCCGCCGGCCATCGCCGGCGGGCTTTGCGTGTTCGGTTCGTCCGACGGTCACGTGTATTGCCTGGCGATGGACGGGGGGGAGCTCGTCTGGCGTTTCCGAGCCGCCGTGAACGACCGCAACATCGTGGCCTTCGGCCAGGCGGAGAGCGTATCTCCGGTTTCGGGCAGTGTGCTGGTTCGGGGGGACGAGGTCGTGTTTGCCGCGGGTCGTTCGGTCTTTCTCGACGATGGGGTGAGGATGATCCGCCTCGCGTTGCGGTCCGGCGAACTGCTCGCAGAGCACGTCATGAGCGACAAAGACCCG
The DNA here is from genome assembly GCA_964555035.1 of uncultured Victivallales bacterium. Taxonomy (GTDB): domain Bacteria; phylum Verrucomicrobiota; class Kiritimatiellia; order UBA8416; family CAYOBW01; genus CAZKRK01. The sequence continues at coordinate 3,481 of CAZKRK010000558.1, forward strand.
GAGACCCCGGGCCGGAGCTTCCAGTACCGGGCGAAAGGACTGAACATGCCCGTAGGCTTGCCGGACGTCCTCTCCTGCGACGAGGAGAACATCTACATGCGATCGCAGCAGTTTGGTTTCGAGGGGAAGCGCAGGAACCTCAAGGTGATGCCTTCGGTTCCGCCCGCGGGCGGTGCCGGCAGGCACATCTTCAGTCCGACAGGTTTCCTGGATGGGTCCTGGATGCATCGCAGCTACTGGGTCTACGGGACCGGTTTCGACGAAGGGGCGGGCGGCTGGCCCAGGGCCGGCAACGTGGTCGTGGCGGGTCGCATACTGTGCAGCGATTCGAACTCGATCTACGGATACGGGCGGAAGAGAGAGTACTACCGATGGAGTACGCCCCTTGAGTATCACCTCTTTGCGGCAGAGAAGAACCCGCCCGCGAAGCAGAAAGGCAAGTCCCGTCCCCGCGTGTCCTATCGCTGGTCGCGCGGAACAACGCTCCACGTCAAGTCCATGCTTGTTGCCGGCGACAAGCTGTACATCGCCGGCCCTCCCGCGGTCATCAACGAGGCGAGTGCCTACAAGGATCCGCTGAGCGAGCAGGTCAAAGCGGAGATGGCGGAACAGACCGACGCCTTTCGTGGAAAGAGCGGGGGAATTCTGCAGGTTGTGGCCGCCGAATGCGGCGAGACGATTACCGAGATGAAGCTGGACTGCCTGCCTGCGTTCGACGGCATGGCCGCCGCCGAAGGCAGGTTGTTCATTGTCGCCGAGAACGGCGAACTGGTGTGCTATGGCGGAAACGCGCAACACTGATCCAGACACTGCGTGACGGCCCGCCTTTGTAGAGCGTCCGTAGCGTGCGGCCGTTGGCG
>CAZKRK010000559.1:0-4340 GCA_964555035.1 uncultured Victivallales bacterium
TCCGGCTTTCCTGGTCGCCGTTTTGATCGCCTTTTGCATGACGCTCTCGTAGACGTGGTGACGGCGGGTTTCGCCCGAGCGGGGGTCCACGGAGAGCCTTTGTGAGGGAAAGACGTACTGCCAGCAGAACTGCTTTGCCGCGCGGGGGTATTTCTTCGCCAGGGCGAATGGCAGGTAGACGCTGCCGTACCCGTCGGCCAAGTCGTTTGCGTGCAGGTTCCTGACGCTACCGATCTGTTTCTTGAGATCGATCACCAACTCTGGCGGCAGGGGAGCGACACGGTCCTTTTCGCCCTTGCCGTCTCGAACGACGATCTGGTTGCGCTCGAAGTCGATGTCTTTCACGCGCAGGCGGACAAGCTCGATAATGCGAATGCCAGTGGCGTACATCAGTTCACCCATGATGCGCTGCACGCCGTCCAGATTAGCGAGGAGACGGGCGGTTTCGTGGAGACTGAGGACGACCGGGAGCTTCTTCGGCCGCTTGGAGCGGACGATGTCGCGGAATTCGCCGGGATCACGTTTGAGGACGTGTTTGTAGAGGAATACCAGTGCGTTGAGGGCTTGGTTCTGGGTGCTTGCGGCGACGTTTTCGCGGACGGCGAGGTGGCTGAGAAAGGCGGTGATTTCGCGGGCGCCCATGTCGTTGGGGTGGCGCAGGTTGTGGAAGTAGCAGTAGCGTTTGACCCAGTCACAGTAGGAGCGTTCGGTTCGGATCGAGTAGTGGCGCAACCGGATTTCGGCGCGCAGTCGGTCGAGGAGCTTGGGTTTGCGCGGTTGCGTTGATTGCGAGCAGGGCACGGTCTTTCCCTTTGCTGATCGTTAAAGGAACTATAGTTCTTTCTCGTGTCAATGTCAACGCTCTTTATGAACGAAAGTTCCAAATAGGTAAACCCTGTCCGAAAAGGGTCTACGTTCGCGACACTCCAGTGGCTTTTCGGACACCCTCCAGGTAGGGGCGATCGGTGAACCGGGAGCCGTCAAAGAAGCCGGGGGACGGGTGATCGACTGTTCTTCCCAGCGATTCTCGCTGGGCTGTGACATTGCTCGCCGTTGGCGAGCCGAGATTCTTGCCGAGGGGGGGGGATTGCTCGCCGTTGGCGAGCTACTTCCCGAGGCACAGGACCGTTCCGTTTTGCAGCGCTACGTAGAGCCTTCCGCTCGCGGCGGCCATGCCGTCGAGGACGGGCATGGCGGGCAGGTCGAGCTCTGCTTTCTTGACGCCGTCGGCGGTGGAAACGGCAACCAGTTTCGCACCCCGTTGGCCCTGCATGGCCGCGTAGGCTTCCGCGCTGCTGTTGCCCAGGTTCGGTCCGCCCGCGAAGATGACCGTCTCGTCCGTCAGCACGATTGCACGTGCGCGCAGCTCGGCCTTTTGCGACCAGAGGAACGTCCGCCTGGGGGCTCCCCTCCCCCGCCGCTTCTTCTTCTCCGGCGCCGGGGCCGGTTTCTCGTCGGCCGGCTTGTCGCTTCTGCCGAGTGCGAACAGGTGAAACGCTTCCTGAGCCGCCCAATTGGCGCCGGCGGTTCGCGAACGGTTGCTGAACTGGTTGCGACCAAAGCCGTAGACAGCCTCGTCGTCAAAAGCAAGCACGCGTCCCGCGGGTGCCTTGTTGCCCGTCTGGAACCAACCCGGCCACCCCGCGGTGAAGCTCGAGCCGTAGACCCAATAGGTCCGGTGCCACCAGGAGTCGTCCAGCAATCCCGTCGGACTGAAGAGATGCGGCTTGACCGGCGCCGGTTCGAGGTCCCCGCCAAAGCAAAGCTGACGCATGAAGAGGTTCTCACCGTCGCTCGCCATGACATCCGGCAGTGCCCCGTACATGTTGAAGCCATAGACGGTTTCCCGCTTTTGCGCGTGCGTTTCAGGGTCGGGGGTATAGACAGTTGACTCCTTCAGCAGCTTGCCTGTCTTCAGATCCAGTCGACAGAGCCTTATCCCGCCGTCGAGGAAGGAGGAACGCCCGGCCGCGAATGTCGCCGTTCCGTCCTCGACCAGGACACTGCCCCGGACGGGCCACAGCGACTCCAACTGGCCGTACGCGATCACGCGCATGTCGCACGGCGCCGCACGGAAACGCCACGCGAGCTGTCCGTCGGACGCCTGAAGGCAGTAGACGTAGCCGTCACGGCAACCGAATACAGCCAATCCCTTCGCGACCGTCGGTGGCGAATCGATGCGCCCGCCGGCCGTAAACGACCACGCTGCCTTGCCGGTCTTTGCATCCAATGCGCGGATGGCATGCGAGTCGGTATCCGCCAGGAAACACAAGCCCTGCGCCACCGTTACTGCCGTCGGCATGCCGCCGACATCGGCGCGCCACAGTTCTTTCAACCCGGTGGGCACGCTCGTCGACGCCTTGCCGCTGCGCCGGGCATCGTGACGATAGGTGGGCCAATCGGATTCGTTGTACGGGATTTCAGACTTGAGATTGTAGGCGGGGCCGCGCTCGAGAGCTTCCGGTGCGGGCCGGCCCCCGGCGTCCCGCCGCCGCGCCGTGAGGGCATTGAAGCCGTTGATTTTTGCGGTGAGGAAGCAGGCGCAGGCGTGGGGCGTCGCGTACGTCAGGCCGTTGGCCGGCATGACCCCGTACTGACACATGCCGCGCACCCAGTGATGCGGACGGATCTCGCCCGTCTTCACGTTGAGAAACTCGGTCCCCGCCCGACCCAGCAACAGCCAATGCGGCGTTCCCTTGTTCCGGTAGCACCGGTGGTGTGTCATCCCACAGGCAAACGTCTCCAGGTCAGAGGGCTTGGTGCGCCTGACCTCGCCGGTCTTCGGGTCAAGGCCCTGCGTGATGCCCGCTTGTTTATGGATCTTCAGTTTGCCGGTCCAGACCAGGCCGTCGGACACCAGCACGTCCGGCGGCGCGTGCCAGTTATTCTCGGAAACGCCTTTCCAGATCGTCTTGCCGGTCGCGGCGTCCAGACCGGCCAGCATCCTGCCGTCGGCCCACAGGATCGTGTCTTCGTAGGCCACGACGACCGGCGAGAACCACGCCGGCTTCCTGCCCTGCGCGGCGAGTGCTTCGGACTGCCAGAGCTTCTGCCCGTTCTTCAGATTCACGGCTACCACGCTGCCGCCGTCCTGGTAGAAGGCCCTGCCCCGGGACGCCCCGAGTGTGACCGGGGCAATCGCTTCCGCCTTGTTCTCCCAGGCGGTCTTTCCGGAGACCGCATCGACAGCCAGGACGCGGCGCACGGAACCACCCGGCATGCCCTGGCGGGCGTTCTTGCCCCTGGCGGGTTTCGCGTCACCAACGGAAAGCAACAACAACTCACCGGTATGGACGATCTCCTCGGCGCCCTCGGTTCCCGCAAAGGTCTTGAGCGTCTTGCCGGTAACCGCGTCGAGCATTTCGACCGGCCCGCCGTAGCTCAACGTCGCAAAGACCTGGTCGCCTACGGCCACCAGTCGCCGCGTGATCTGGGGCGGCCCGTGCCGGAATTCACGCAGATGCCATTCCCACGGCCCCAGCTCGCGGGTCCACAGCGTCACGCCGTTGTAGGCGTCCCTTGCCACGAGAAACCACGACGCCGGAAAGGCCACGGACTCGATCGGCCCGTGGTCCTCTATCGAGAATACCCTGCCGCCCGTCGTCACGGCCGCGCTCAAGCTCGCCAGGTGCTCGTGGCTCCGCGAGAACTTCGGCGCGGCAACCCATTGCAGGCCGGCCGGAGGACCTACGGCCCTGTCTTCCGACACGGCGTTGTTGGAGGCGTCGTACAGGTAGTGCGTCCACTCGTCAGTGTCCCCGGGTTGCGGCTTGCGGACAACCGTCCACTTGCCGCCCTTTTCCGCATAGGCTGCACCGCCGGGTACGAGAACACGCATGACTTCGGCATCGGTCAGTTCGTATCGCCGCTCAAGCACCAGGAGATTGACGACGTTCTCCGCGTAGGGCAGCCGTTTACCGTCAAAACGCACGGCGGAAGCCCTGCCGTAGCAGTTCCCGCGGCGAAGCTGCTCGCGCGTCTTGGCCACGTGCGCCGCGTCCGTTGCCAACCCCTGCACAACGGCGTTGTCCGCACACAATTCGGCGGTCAGCTTTCCGTCTCCGCACCCCACGTGAACAACTACGCCGCCCTGAAAACCGGAGGCCTTGAGAACGGCGTCCGCGGAAGGATTCTCGGCCCTGCTTATCGAACAGGCGACCGCAATGACTGTTGCTGCAACAATAGCTTTGCTCATCGGGAGTCTCCTTGCTTCTTCGCGTTGGGATTGAAGATTACGAGCAAGATTACGATTCAAGATTCGGGGGGGCGGTCCCTCTTCAATCCTAATCGTGCTCGCAATCCTCTATCCTCTCCCTCCCCCTTCGCCTTGGGATTGAAGA
>CAZKRK010000560.1:0-4319 GCA_964555035.1 uncultured Victivallales bacterium
TCACCTCTCCCCTCGGGGGAGAGGTCGGTCCGACGCAGGAGGACCGGGTGAGGGGGCAGGTGCCGCGCAAACGCACGAGCATCCTCGGATCCAGTGTTGAAGCCTGCCGCGAATCAGTGCATCATGCTCGGACTTGTGTTTGTCCAATATAGGGAGCCACCATGAAACGAACTCGCTACCTGATCCTGTCGGCATGCTCCACACTGCTCGCCCTCGCGGCGCTCTGCAACGCCGCCCGCCCAAATGTTATCATTATCATGTCCGATGACATGGGGTTCTCGGATATCGGGTGCTACGGGAGCGAGATCGGTACGCCCACGCTGGACGGATTGGCAGCCAACGGGGTGCGCTTCACGCAGTTCTACAACACCGGCCGCTGTTGTCCCACGCGGGCGTCGTTGTTGAGCGGGTTGTACCCGCACCAGGCCGGGATCGGCCACATGATGAGCGACCGCGGCCTCGAAGGCTACCGGGGCAATCTCAACCGCAGTTGCGTCACGATCGCCGAGGCCGTCAAGCCGGCGGGCTATGCAACCTACATGGCGGGCAAATGGCACGTGACACCGCTGAAGAACCGCGGCGGCGAAGAACAGGACAAGAGCAACTGGCCCTTGCAGCGCGGGTTCGATCGCTTCTACGGCACGATCCACGGCGCGGGCAGCTTCTTCGATCCCAACACGCTTACGCGCGACAACAAGTTCATCGCGCCCGATGCCGATCCCGAGTACAAGCCGGAGACCTTCTTCTATACCGACGCCATCAGCGACCATGCCGCACGTTTTATCAAGGAGCATGACGCATCGAAGCCGTTCTTCATGTACGTCGCGTACACCGCCGCGCACTGGCCGATGCACGCACTGCCGAAGGACATCGCGAAGTACAAGGGGAAGTACGACAAGGGCTACGGCGCCATTCGGGCCGCCCGATTGAAACGGGCGCGCGCCATGGGACTGGTCGATCCCAAGTGGCAAATGGCCCCCCAGGCCGATGACTGGGAGAAGGCCGAACCGAAGCCGTGGGAGCTCCGCTGCATGGAAGTCTACGCGGCTATGGTCGACAACATGGACCAGGGCATCGCCAAGATCGTCGGCGCGCTCAAGGACAAGGACGTCTTCGAGAACACGCTCATTCTCTTTCTGCAGGACAACGGCGGTTGCGCCGAAGGGCTGGGACGCGGGGGTAACAAGGCTCGCGCCGACAAGCCGACACGGCCGCCGATGCCGGTCGGCACGCTGCAGCACGACATGATTCCGAAACAGACGCGCGACGGGTATCCCGTGTTGAAGGGCAAGGCCGTCATGCCCGGTCCGGCGGATACCTACATTGCCTACGGCCGCGGGTGGGCCAACGTGTCGAACACCCCCTTCCGGGAGTACAAGCACTGGGTGCACGAGGGCGGCATTGCTACGCCGCTGATAGCGCACTGGCCGGCGGGGATCGCGCGCAAGAACGCGCTCGAATCGCAGCCGGCGCACCTGGTTGACCTGATGGCGACCTGCGTGGACCTGGCCGGGGCCGACTACCCGAAGGAACGCGCGGGACACGCGATCGCTCCGATGGAAGGCGTCAGCCTGGCGCCGGCGTTCAACGCCAAGGATGTCGGCCGCAAGAACCCCATCTACTGGGAGCACGAAGGCAACCGCGCGATCCGCGACGGCAAATGGAAACTCGTTGCCAGGGGGGGCAGAGGGGCCTGGGAACTCTACGACATGGAAGCCGATCGGACCGAGCTCAACGACCTGGCCGAAGAGGAGCCCGAGCGGGTGGAAGCGATGGCCGCCAACTGGGAGGCGTGGGCCCGGCGCGCGCACGCGATTCCCTGGATCTGGGGCGGGCTCTACGGCGGCAACGACAACAGCAAGGGCAGCAAGAAGACACGCTTCGTGTTGAAAAAGGGCGACGCCCTGCCGCGGGACAAAGCGCCGCGCGTACACGGCAGAGGGTTCACCGTCAAGGCGGAGCTAACGGCCGGAAAGGACGGCGTTATCGTGGCCCAGGGCGGCACGGCGCACGGTTTCACGGTTTATGTCAAGGAGGGCCGGTTGACGATGGCCGCCCGCCACGCGAGCAAGCTCACGACGATCGCCGCGGACGCGCCGCTGCCCGCCGGCAAGACCGCCGTGGAGATGGAGCTGACAAGGAAGGGCAAAGTGGTCCTGCGGGCGAACGGAAAGACCGTCGCCGAGGGCGCCGTTCCCGGTGCCCTCAAGGCGATGCCCGCGGACGGCCTGGAGGTAGGCCGTGACGACACTGCCCCCGTCGGCGAGTACAAGGTCCCGTTTGCATTCGGGGGCGAGATACGCAAGGTGACGATCGAGCTGGGGAAGTAGATAGGGCAAACGCATCCGGATCTGCCCGTGCGTGCGTTGGGGATTCGGCGCAAACGTAGGTCCGATTTGCAATCGGACCCAACGCCGCTCAGACGTGGCACCCCCCCCGTCACTTGAAATGGCGTGCGTGGATTGGGTCCGATTGCAAATCGGACCTACGTTTGGAACCCGCGGGTTGACAGTCTGATAGTCGTATGATGGAATCGGCACGCTATTGTCAAGGGCCGCGCGGTGCGGCTACGGGAAGGCACGATGAGGAGGCAGACATGTCATTGCGAGCGCGCGTCGTTGGAGTGTTGGGTGTCAGCTGTGTAGCGGCCCTGGTGGTCTCGGGGTGCAAGCCCAAGTCGGAGGAGTGCTGCGGCAAGTGCAAAGCCGACGACAAGGCGCCCGTCGCCGAAGCCGGCGTCAGCAAGACCTGCTACGGCAAACTGCCGGACGGGCGCGAGGCCGACCTGTACACGCTTGTGAACGCCAACGGACTCCGGGCGACGATTACCTCCTATGGCGCGATCCTGGTTACGATGGAGGCGCCGGACCGTAACGGCAATCTGGCCGACGTGACGCTGGGCTACGACACGCTGGCAGGCTGGCTGAAGTCGACAAGCTACTTTGGTGCGACGGTCGGCCGCTACGGCAACCGCATTGCCAAGGGCAAGTTCACCCTCGACGGTACGGAATACACGCTGGCCGTCAACAATGGCGAAAACCACCTGCACGGCGGACTCAAGGGATACGACAAGGTGCTGTGGCAGGGCGAGGAAATCAAGGAGGACGGTGCCGTCGGCGTCAAGTTCTCCTACCTCAGCAAGGATATGGAAGAGGGCTTCCCCGGCAATCTCAGCATTGTCTGCGAGTACCGTCTGACCGATGCCGACGAGCTCAAGGTCGACTTCTCGGCCACGACCGACAAACCGACAGTGGTGAATCTCTGCCACCACTCCTACTGGAACCTGACCGGCAATCCCGAGAACACGATCCTGGACCACGAGCTGACACTGGTGGCGGACAAGATGCTGCCGGTCGATGCCGGGCTGATCCCGACCGGTGAGCTGAAGCCGGTGGCGGACACGCCGTTCGACTTCACCACGCCGCACAAGATCGGCGAGCGCGTCAACGCCGAAGACGAGCAGATCAAGTTCGGCGGCGGGTATGACCACTGCTGGGTACTCGACAACCAGGATGGCGATATGGCTGCGGCCGCCGTGCTGCACGACCCGAAGAGCGGTCGGGTGATGCAGATTTCAACCGATCGGCCGGGTATCCAGTTTTACTGCGGCAACTTCCTCGACGGTTCGGTCACGGGCAAGTGTGGCGTTGTCTACCAGCATCGCACGGGCCTATGCCTCGAGACGCAGCACTACCCCGACTCCCCCAACAAGCCGGACTTCCCGAGCGTAGTCCTCAAACCGGGTGAGACCTACAAACACTCGATGGTCCACGCGTTTTCGGTGAAGTAGCGTCGGCCTGTGCCGCGGGTGGGTGACCTCTCCTGCTCCTTTCAGGGTGACTCTTTGGGAGGGTTCCACGAACCCGCCCCTCACCCGGTCCTCCTGCGTCGGACCGACCTCTCCCCCGAGGGGAGAGGTGAACCTAGAAAGAGCAGTTGGACTGCCTCTACGGGGAGATTAGGGCGAAAGATTAGGGCAAAAGATTAAGGAAAGAGGGAGACCCACCCTAATCTTTCGCCTTAATCTTTCGCCCTAATCCGCACCCAGTGGGTGCGAGCCTCGTGCTGCAGGATAATACTGATAAACAACTGTTGTTCAATGCGTTGCGATTCTTGAAGGCAACTGCGGAGCAGTTGAACTACCGGACATCGGGTGAATGGCGCGCTCCCACCTCTCCCCTCGGGGGAGAGGTCGGTCCGACGCAGGAGGACCGGGTGAGGGGCGGTCCCGGGATCCCCCACCAGACGCGCCATTCCCCGCCAAGAAACACTTGCAGCCCCCTGTGAGTGTTTGATAATGATAAAGCGTTATCAATAAC
>CAZKRK010000561.1:0-4280 GCA_964555035.1 uncultured Victivallales bacterium
GGGACTTCGGTCGAGACGAAGCGATGTTACGTTACTTCCGCCGAGCTCAACTAGGTCTCCCGTCCGTTCTCTCTCCTGATGGATCGGAGAGTCAATCGTCAACCGCTATCGTCGCCCGCTATCGTGAACCGAGCACCGGTGGACGATAGCGGGCGACGATAGCGGTGGACGATGGTGAGGGGAGGCGAACCTGCATGTTGCCGTCTCGCCCGGCGTCCTTGACCACGCCCCCGGATGATGATTGGATCCATCAACTGCGTGGAACCTAGCGTCGCTTCGCTCCGCAGGTTCACGCAGACGTTCGTTGTAGCGTTGACGATCCCGAACCTTCATTTCGCGAGCAGCTCCACCATGGACTGACCCGCGGTGCGGCCGATGCGGCTGTACCAGATGCCGCTGCCCAGGTAGTGGTAGGGTCTGTCGGAGCCGACCTTCTTCCATGCCTCGAAGTTCTTCTTCCAGGTGGGGTATAGCTTGGCGGCTTCCTCGTCATACAGCGGGGCCGTCTCGAACGCCTTCACGTTTCCCTTGAACTCGGGCACGGTGTTCATGGCCAACTGGCCGTTCAGCACCTTCTCGGTGGCTGACCCCTCCTTGGGCTTCGACTCCCCGTTCCAACCGAAGGTGCCGATTCCCGCGATCACAAACGGCATCTTGGGCGCCTCCAGGTCTTTGCGCACGTCGTTGATGAAGTGCTTCATGTTCGCCTCGTACTCGTCGGGCGCATGGGCTCCGAACTGATCGTTGAACCCTTGAAACCAGAAGAAGCCGGCGATCTCGGGCTTGCAGCCTTTGAGTGCCGGGAACAGGGCGTCCTTCTCGCCGAGCACGCGCTGGATCTCAGCCATCATGTTGCGGTACGAGGATCCGTAGCCCTCCTTGATCTTATCCATGGTGGGCTCAGGCTGCTTTCTCTGCTTCGCCCGTTTCCGTGCATTTTCCAGCTCGGCGTTCAGGGTCTCCTCGCCCGGCAGTCCGGCGGAAGGGGAACGGAAGAGCTTGTAGAGCGAATGGCCGCCCCAGGCGGTCTTGATCAGGAGCACCGGTTCCTCGAGACGATTGCCCAGCACCCAGCCGAAGGCAAGCTCGGGGCCTGTCCGGTTCCTGGAACCGTACCCGATTGTCAGCGGACCGTGCCGGTCGAAGAACGTGACGAACACGTCCTCACGTTCGGTCCATTTGTCGCCATCACGGTAGGGTGCGTAGAAATCCCTGCTTTTGGGATCCGTTGCCTGGTGTTCGAGGAGGGAGTTGCCTGCCTTGCCCTCCATGTTCGACTGTCCCGCCAGGATGAAGACCTTGACGACGCGCTCTGCCGCCCCCGCGCTGATGCACCATACCGCCAACATACCCACGCATACTGTTATGACTCTCGCATTCTTCATTCTCTGTCTCCCTTTTTCGGGGTTGAGACCAACCCAAGCTCGCCTACTCCGGGTATTTCGCCGTGACTTCTCCGTATTCGGTTTCCCACTTGGCCACCGCGGCCTTCAACGTCGGCACAATCTTCAGGTGAGCGCCACCGGTTCCGGGGTCGCGCCTGGGGATTGTGCGTTCGCCGGAGTCGAAGGACTCGGCGGTGGCCTTCATGGCCTGGCAGAGCGTCTTTCCCTCCTTGCCCATCGACTCCAGCACCTGTGACATCGGCTGGGTCCAGCGGCTGCCCGCCACAAGCCAGATGGCGTGCTGTGTGTCGGGCTGCCAGGTTTTCAGATACCGGGCATACTCCTCCTGCAGTGAGGCATGAACGTTCTTGTCCATGCCCTTGAGCAGCATGGCTGCCTTGAAGACGCATTGCTGGGCCGCGGGGCGGCCCATGTAGTCGGGGATCTTGGGGTCGGCGATCTGCCTGGCCACGATCTTGGCGAACGACTCCTGGTCCGCGTCGGCCAGCTTCACCTTCAGTTTCCCGAAGAGGTACTTGAATGCCCCTGCATAGTTGCCCTGTGCCTTGCTGTGCTGCTCATTGGCGAACACTTCCGCCATCATGCACAGTTCGTCGAGGGTGATCGTATCGCGCAGTCCCAGCATGGCGTAGAACGCCGACTCCCGCAAGTACCAGTCTTCGTGGGTCAGCCACGGGGTAATCAGGGAGAGATTCGCACGGATGTCCTCCGGTTTTGCTTTGGAAAACGCGTACAGGACCTCGTCCGTCTCCCACAGCGCGACCTTCCCGGGGACCTTCGACTCCTCAAGAGTCTTTACAAAGTAGGGCAGGAAGGCGGCGGACACCTGCTCCGGTGTGAGCGCGGACTTGCTGCGTCCCTCAAGTCCCCGGAAGAACCAGCCGTCGTTGGAGATGCCTTCGCAGACAGCGCGACGGACGCGCGGATCGGGGTGTTCCAGGGCCTTTGCAAGGTCGTCAACGGCGTGCAGGCCGGCCAGTTTCTTGGCCGCTGTCTCCCGGATGACCGGGCTGTAGTGCTTGAGCATCTTGACGCAGACGGCCTTGTCCCCGGCGGCAATGGCAGCAAAGATCTCGTGGATTTCGAGTTCCTCGCGGCCGAAGCCCTCGCAGTAGTCGGTGCCGAGAAAGATCTCATCGAGCTCGTTGCCCCACGGTCGTGGGGGGGGGTCGACCTTACGGCTGTGCCTGGTGGGCGCCATGCCGGTGATCCGCAATGTGCGCAGTGGGGCCGTGTAGAGCAGGCCCATGCCGATGCCCCACGCGGTTCCGCCGTAACGTCCCTCGCCTACCATTGAGAACCCGCCGCCCGGCTGGCGCGACAGGTCGTAGTACCAGGCCAGGCGCCTGAGGCAATTCCGGTAATGGTCAGACCGGTTCTCCGGCACGTTGTGGGCGGTGATGCTGCGCCAGATGACATCGAACCCTCCGCCGGTATGGCCGGCGCGAACCCACCGGTACGAATCGGCCATATCCAGCGCCAGGTGCAATCCCGCCTGGCGGCAGGGTCCCCCGGAAAAGAGCTGCAGGCCCGCCGCCAGCATCCCGTTCTTGCCGTTGCAGCTCATCCAGCACTCGGGCCGATGGTCGCCGTAGGGAACCGCGGCGTGCCCGGCAAACCGATAGAACAGCAGAAGTGCGCTGGAAAGGACGCGTTCCTTGACCGGGACCCCGCACTCTTTGGCGAGAATCAGTGCGGTCAGGATCGGTGCGCCGGCCGGGTTCATCATACCGCTCTGGACATACCCCATCGACTGATCAACGGCCAGGCCGCCATGAGCCCAGCCGCCAAGGTACTGGGACGCCTCCGTGCCGTCGCACAGCTTCTTCAACCCGGGCAGAACACTGTCGTCTCCCGTCCTGAGGTAATACTCGGCCATCAGGATGCCCTGGTAGCCCCGGGGCCAGTTGCTGCCGCCGCCGACGGTCGGCTTGTCCGCGATGCGCTCGATCATCGGCACGACTGCATCCAGGTCCTCTTGCTCCCCGGTCGACATCATGAACAGAGCGGCCAGCATGCTCTGGATGCCGCTGCCCTCAAGCAGTTTTCCGCCGAGGATGAACCTGCGTGTCTGGGCGATGATCTTCTGCGACTTTCGGCAGTCGAGCGGCCAGGTGTCGCTGTACGGGCCAAGGACGGGAATTTCAACGGTCACGGTCCCGCCGTCCTTGATCGCGAACGCCATAGTGCCGTCCTTGGCTTCGGCCGCCCCGATCGCCTCCCCGAGCATGACCACGGGATCGTTGTCGCCAAACGGCGTCCCGTTCACGCCGGTCACAATCTGCCCTTTGGTGAACTTGTCCGCCGCCGGCGAGTCCGGGATCGCGCCCTGTACCGTCACCGACAGCCCTTTCTCAATACTGAGTTGGAGCCCGGTGACGCCGACGCTGAAGGTCGGGTACTGTTTCGTTTTCTGGTCCGGGTTCATAACGTAGATCTTCTCGGCCCGCACCAGGCTGCCCGTCACCGCCAGAGTGATCAGACAAGACAACAATGCTCTCTTCATGGTTTATCCTTGGCATTCGCGTACTGTCAGTATTGACAATAAGTTCTCCTGCGTAACTGTCCTTGTTGCAGGGCGTCAGCCGTCTCTCGGTCTTCTCCCCTGTTTTTCCTTACCCGCCACGACCCCGCAACCAGAGATTAGGGCGAAAGATTAAGGCGAAAGATTAGGGTTCAAGAGCAAGGACCTTTATCTTTTGCCCTAATCTTTCTCCTTAATCTTCCCCTCTCGTGTGCATTGCCATCCGCTTGCCCTTTTCATAGCTTTCTTGACAGTACCTCGGTGTGCCCGTTCTGGTCAGAACTGACAGCACGTTTTCTTATACAAGGCGGGCCGGGGCCCACAACCCAAGTTGCCCGGCCCTTCGCGGT
>CAZKRK010000562.1:0-4272 GCA_964555035.1 uncultured Victivallales bacterium
GGTTGCCAATTCCCGAGATCCCTCGACTCCGCTGCGCTGCGCTCGGGATGACAGGTCGTCTGCCGCGGGCAATCCGCCGTCCGGGGGGGACCTTTCATCCTGGAAACGGCAGTTGCCGGTAACCGTTCCTTTCAGGTTCATACGGTTCGATGCCGTAGGGCTGGTTATTGCTTGATCTTGATCGGCGCCACGTCCACCAGGGCGCTGTCGATCAGGTAGCCGACGTGCGTGATGGAGCGTAGCGGGGTCTTGAGCTCGGCCTCGAGTTTCACGCCGTTGGCGAGGTAGGTGACGGTTCGCGCGTCCAGGTCAACCGTGACGACCGCCTCGAGACCCTTCTTGTCAGGAGCGTCGATCTGGGCCGTGGCAGTTCCTTTGCGCGGCCCCTTGTATGGGCCCTGGACAATGCTGGCCTTCTGGGGCTGAAGCAGGACGCCGCACTTGACGAGGTCTGCCTCCCTGGCGCTTTCGCCAAACACAAGGCACCCGTTCTTGCGCAACCCCGCTTGAGTCGGCACGGCACGGATCGTGGTGCGCAGTGTGACTTTGCCGGCGAGCGGCCTGTCGAGCTTCTGGAGCGCGATGCCCAGCTTGTCTTTCCCGCCCGCCCGCAAGCGGTAGCCAAGCTTCGAGGCAAAGACCTTGCAGCCTTTGACGACGGCGAAGTCCTTTTCCTTCGACTCCGGCAGCGCCAGCAGGTACTTGGGATCCTCGGGCTTGTCCCACTTCGTTTGCGCCGGTTGGTTTTCAAGCGACGGCAGCGCCTCAATCCCATCGCGGCTCAACGACAGAACGCGACCGTCGACGGTGCACATGTAGAGGCATCCGTTCGCGGTGGCCATGCCGTCGAAGACAGGGACGGTATCAAGCGCACGGCGGGCAAGCGGCTTGCCGCTGCGCTTGTCGACCAGCCAGAGCCGGCCGCCACGTTTTCCGGCGTAGGCTTCTTCCTGTTGCTCGAGGAGCGTCAGCACGTCGGGATCGTCGGGATTCCGGTAGGCGTAGCGCTCGTCGACCAAGTCGGCAGGACCGGCGACGCACAGGGTGTCTCCAGCCACGCACATGGCGCGCGCGAAGACCGGGGGCTGGTCGACTGTCCAGCCGAAACGCGTGGCGGTCAGGTCATTGCTCGGGAAAAACCAGCGCAGCCGCCAGTCGGAGGAGTTGGCGTTCCTGTCGGGACGCCGCCGCGAAATCGTCCGGCCCGCCGCATCGACGTGTGCGATGTTCTCGGTCGTCACGGCTTTGTTCGCGGCAAAGAGTTGGTACTCGATAACGGACGAGTTGACCATGTACGCCGGTTTGCGACCGTAGCCGTAGACGGCGTCGTCGTCGAAACAGAGGATGCGTCCGGACGGCACGTAGCGTCCGGCCTGGAACCAGCCGCCGTAGCCGCCCGTCATACGGCGCCCGTAGGTCCAGTAGGTGCGGAAGAAGTACGAATCGTCGGTGAACCCGACCTGGCTGAAGAGGTGTGCGTCGTCCGCGGGTTGTTGCGCGGCATCGAGGACGGTCAGTTCGGAGCGCTTGCCGTCGAAGTCGATCTTCTGCGAGCGCATCCAGATGTGCTTGCCGTCACACGAGAGCACGTCCGAAAGTCCGACCGGCATGGTGTTGCCGGGCGTCTTTTTCTGGTAGGCGTCGTGCATGCCCTTGCCGCTCAACGGGTCCTTCGCGTTCCAGGCGACTTCGCCCAGCAGTTCGCCGGTGAGTGCGTCGAGCCGGATGAAACGGATTCCGCCGTCGAGGTAGATGCTGCGGCCGGCCGTGCAGTAGATGACGGCCCGGCCCGGTTGCGGTTCGTGCACGAGCACGCTGCCGTGCACGGGCCAGGCGGATTCGATTCGTTCCCACGCCATGATACGCTGGTCGACCGGCGCGGCGCGGAACCGCCAGGCGAGCCGCCCGCTTTCGGCAAGCAGGGCGTAGATGTAGCCATCGGCGGCACCGAAAATGACGCGTCCATTCCAGCAAGTCGGCGGCGTGTCGGTCGGGCCGCCGGTCGTGTATGACCACATGGTTTTTCCACTGGATGCGTCCAGGGCATAGACCGTGTGGCGGTCACGGGCGGCGACAAACAGTCTGCCGTAGGCAACCGTCGGCGCGGAGAGTTGACCGCCGAGCTTCGTTTCCCAGGAGCGGCCGCCGGTTTTGAGCGCATTCGCGCCGGTCCCGCTGCGCGCCGCATCGTGGCGGTAGGTAGGCCAGTCGGCGGAGGTGAGTCTGGGGATTTGAGGCTTCGTGTTGTACGCCGGGCCGCGTTCGAGGCGCGCGTCGGGATCGGGTTCAGGGATGGGCCAGGACGCGAGTGCCTTGAAGCCGCTGAGCTTCGCTTCGAGCTGGCAGCCGCAGGCGTCCATGGCGGCGTAGGTCATGCCGTTGCAGGGCATGACACCATAGATACAGCCGCCGCGGACCCAGTTGTTGGGCGTCATGCGCTCCGTCTTCAGGTCGACAAACTCGGTGCCGTTGCGGCCCATGACGATGAAGCGGCCGGTGGCCTTGGCCGGGTAGCAGCGGTGGTGGAACCAGTCGAGCGTCACGTCGGGCGGGAACTCGCGCTTTTTTGTGCCGGTGACGGGATCGTAGCCGATCCACACGCCGTCGTCCTTGCTTCCGGCGATTGCAGCGGTCCAGGTCAGACCGTCGGAGACGAACAGGTCCCGCAGCGACAGGTGACCGCTGGGCTTCTGGGCCTGCTCCCAGACTTTCTTGCCGTCCTTGAGCGACCAGCCGGACATCTTGCGGCCGATGCCGCCGAGCAGAACCCTGTCGCGGCAGATCAGAACACGCGGCCCGGTGTTGCTCTGCACGGGCAGGCTGAGCGGAGTCTCTTCGGCCTCCCAGCGCACGTTGCCCGAGCGTCGCTCCAGGCACACGAGTTTCGTGCCGTCATGGAACACGACCGACGTCGCGTCCGCGGCCAGCGAACAGGGGGCGACGGGTGAGTCGTGTGTCCACAACCGTTTGCCCGACGTCGCGTCGCAAGCCGCGATGGTGCGGGCCGCGCCGTGCCAGCCCCATTGCGTGTTCGAGGCCCTGGTGTTGTGCCAGACGTACGTACCGACGCGCCGGAAATCCGGCAGGCGGGACTTCTGGCGGTCGAGGACGACCAGCGCCGTGTCCTCCGCAACCACGAGCTCACGGGCGAACTTCGTTCCCTCGCAAGTCGTCCGCGTCTGGCCCGTTGCGGCGTCGAGGATTGAAGCGGGAGCGTCGATTCCAAGCGTGACGTAGACGCGGTCGCCGATGGCGACCACGCGCCGCAGGAGGTGGGCGGGGCCGCTCTTGAGGCCGAAGTCCTTGCTGGCCCAATCTGGGATCTCGCGTTTCCAGAGGATGGCGCCGTTAAAGGCGTCGCGGGCGACGAGGCGCCAGTGGGCGGGAAGCTGGATCGAGGCGCGCGACCCTTCGTCGATGATGTAGAACAGCCGGCCGTTGGCGGAGACGAGGGCGGACATGCTGGCCATGTGGTCGTGATGGCGCGACCAGGCCGGCCCTCCGAGCCACTGCAGGCGGGTGGGCGGCGCGACCAGCGTGTCTTCTGACGTCGGGTTGCCGTCGGGGCCGTGGAAGTAGTGTGTCCAGTCGTCCATTGCGGCCGGTCGGGTTTTGACCGTTTTCTCCCACTTCGAGGCGCGTTTCTCGAGGAGCACGCCGTTTGGTGTGAGGGCGCGCATGAGCTCCTCCGTGGTGGCGTTGGCGGAGTCCTCCGCCACGATGAGGTTCACGAAGTTGTCGATGTACGGCAGATGGCGGCCGTTCCAGCGGTCGACGGTCACCTGTCCGTAGCGTCCGGCGTCGAGCAGGCGTTTGCGTGCGGCGGTCACGGTGGCCGGGTTGGTGTCGAGCCCCTGGACGAGATACCGGTCGCCGGCTGCGAGCTGTTCCGCCAGGGAGCCATCGCCGCAGCCGAGGTGGACGATGATGCCGCCTTCGATGCCGGCGGTTTCGAGGATTTCGTGTTGTGCAGTCTCTGCGGTGTTCCCCGCTGCAAGCAGGGCGGCCAGTGCCAGGGCGATCGTTTTCCAGGTGTTGCGTTGCATGGGTGTGTTCTCCTTTTGCGAGAAGTATGCACAAACGGGGGGAGGATTGCGATTGGTCAATTGGTTGATTGGTTAATTGGTTGATTGGGGAAAGGGGCTCGCCCCTTTTCTGCTCGTTTCTGTGTTCTCAGTGAGAGAGCAGGGCGAGGAGTAGGGGCGTGAGCAGAATGGCACTAGCTCCTTGAATTTCGTTTCTTTGAGTAGATGAGTCAAACACTTCTACGAG
>CAZKRK010000563.1:0-4270 GCA_964555035.1 uncultured Victivallales bacterium
GCGTTCGCGCGGAGGACGACGATGGATCAGAAAGTGGATTCCGTCGACAGCTATTTTGACGCAGCCCAGTCATTAATGCGCCGTCATCCCCTTTCTGCGGATAGACGTGCTCTTGTGTCCTCATTGGCCAAACTCACGTCATTCGCGCTCAAATCTAAAGTAGTGCAACGGGGGACTGCATGGGCGGTGCTACTGGGAGTGACGAGTAGTGAACGCTTGGCCACGGCTGTACTTCGCCGTCTTTTCCCTTTCATTACTCGCCGCAGGCTCGAAAGAGAAGCAACCAGAGCAGATGCGCGGTCAACGGACAGCGTTGGTCCCCCTTTGGTCGTTGGGAAAGAATGGCGCCCGGTAGAAAGGGACCCCACTGTGCTCGACCCCAACACCGCGCCAGCCGCCAGCGGATCTCTGAACTCCTTTAGGGCAGTTGGAACTACCCCACGTCGACGGACGAGGCGCAAAGGGGAATCCGAGGAGGAGCGACTATCGCGTTTGGAGTGGCAGGATCGCCTACGTGGTCAACTTCAAGACGTGCTGCCCGGGCTCCTCTCGGAAGCGCAAATCTTCAGTCGCTATGGTGATTCCTCTGGACTAAATAGGATCATCCGCTCTCTGGGGCTTGAAAAGTCGACCGCTTTGCGGCAACTGATCGACATATCGGATGATCCCGACCTTGACGTGATCAGGGAACACATGTGATGCGCGGATCATCGGAGGGAACGCGAACAACCGGATCGAACGCGACTCCGGTAAGGCCGCCGCGGACGGCGTCCTCACCGGAGCGGTTCATCCGAGACGTTGGCCAGAAGGAGAAAGCAATGCAAGAAAACGGTTATCCGAAGCTCCGGCTCGTAGCGCTGGGACTGATCGCGTCGGTTCTCTTCGGCTGTACGTCCGAGCGATCGTCCCGGATAGACGATGTCGAACAGCAGAGGCGAAAGGCATTTGACCACCACGCGACCGTCAGCGAATCGGCGCGAGCCGCCTTCGATCGCCAGTACAATAAGCTCGTGGCGGCACGAACCCTGTCACTGGCCGACATTGCCGCCGCCTTAGGCACAGGGGAGACCCCTGTGCTGAAGCGCACGGCGGGGGGAGAGTACGAAGAGACCACCTTCCGAGTACCGACTTCGTACTCCCGAGTGATTGTCAGCTGGGATGCATCGGGCAACGCGGACGGATATGCGTGGGAAACGGTTTCGCCAGCGGCAAGCAACGTGTCCTGGGCAAGGCACACGGCAAAGCAGGCCAACAAGCCCGCTGGACGCTAGCTGAAAACCGCCGCTACGCTCTGGTTTCCAGCAGCGTCAGCGGCGACGTTCTCCGCAAGATCAAGAAATCGGCAGATTGCTCTGTCAGTAACCACGTGCTAACCTGTGCCCATGAGTGAAACGCTGAAACAGGTGAAAGCCTTGGCGGCCCGGGGCGAGATCAAGATATCCGATCATGGGTATGATGAACTTGCCGAAGACGGCATTCTTGTCCGCGACATCGTGACGGGACTGCCTGCGGCTGAGTTGATCGAGGACTACCCCAGCTTTCCGAAGGGGCCTTGTATCTTGGTCTTGCAGTCTGATCGTGATGGCAAGCCCGTGCATGCAGTCTGGGGAATCCCCAGGGGCGAGACGAGTCCTGCCGTCCTGGTTACGGCCTACCGGCCGGAACCTGCGAAGTGGACAGATGATTTCAGGAGTAGAAAGACATGACAACACGACACCACACAAAACTCGTTCACGAGGGAGACTACGTTGCCGAAGTCGATGTCGAGTTGATTGACTCGGATACAGGATGGTCTCCGTATCTCTCTCTGGATGATGCATACAAGCTCGACGATGTGCGCGAGGCGCTTCGTCGACGCGACCTCAAGACTGCGAGTGCTCTCGCCCGTGTCTTTGCCCTCACCGCCGTTGCCGTCTGACGGAGCGCGGAGAACAGGACAAATGGACGCTAGCACAAACAGCCGCGGACGGCTGTCTGCGCAGCGTCATTTGCACGTTGGGCATGAAGAAATAATGAAACCCTATACAGCAATCTCGAGCTTCGCTTCCTCCCGGGGAAGACGTTGCCTTGTCGGGATCTGGCTCGCCCTCCCGTGGGTCCCTTCTGCGTCGGCGTTTCCTGCTGTCTTCATCGCTCTTCGCAAAGCCGAATCGTTGTACCTGTTCGGGATTGCGCTTTTCTTTCTCTTCCGTCTTCCTGGCTTCTTTCTCCTGTCCAGAAACAAAGCAGACCTCGTGCGCAACTGGCGCAACTCGATGATTGCAGAGTTGTTGATTGTCGGAGGAACAATCCTTCTTGCTGTCAACATTGCCGCACTGGCTTGCGTGCCACACCAACGATGAAAGACGTGCCCAACAATTCTGTGGAGCGCGACGTCTTACCCGCCGGTTTTTCAAACCGGCGGGTAAGACGCGGCTCACAGTGACGTTCGGCGGGGGGAGAAGATGGGGAGACTCGTGTGTACGAGTAAGTGTACGAGTACGGAGGCCAGCAGTTGGACCGAAGGCCACGTACTCTTACACGTACTCGTACACGCTGATCTCTTCGACGCATGAGCGCGGCGCCGCCGGACTGTCCGGCACACAAACGGAGGTCGCCGAACCAGGCGGTGGAACCTATCGCCGCTGGCGCGGCGAAGGTTCACCGCACACGTTCGAAGCAAGAGATTGAAGAGCCAGAGAACCGATGCTACAGTGGAGGCATCATGAGTACATTGGCTAAAGCAGACGTACTGAGCCTGAGCGTTACCGAACGTATCCAGCTCGTCGAAGACATCTGGGACACTGTTGCAGAAGTGCCCGAGGAAGTCGGACTGACCAGCGAGCAGAAGGCTGAGCTTGACCGCCGCCTGGATGCGTACCATCAGAATCCCGATGAGGGATCCCCATGGGGGATGGTGCGGGAACGAATCAGGAGCAGACGATGAGCCGTCGGCTCATCGTCCGGCCCGAAGCGGAAGACGAAATGGCAGACGCGTTCGACTGGTATGAAGAACGCGTTCCCGGTCTCGGGTCTGATTTCCTGCTTTGCGTGGATGCTGTTCTTCATGCGGTTCTTCGCAACCCACAGCAGTACCCTCGTGTACACCGAATTGTACATCGCGCCTTGACGCGACGCTTTCCTTATGAGGTCTTCTTTGTGGAAGATGACGAGCGCATCGTCATCCTGTCTGTCTTTCATGCCAAGCGGAACCCTAAACGCTGGCAAGAACGAATCTGACGAAACCGTCTTCGAACAAGCACACTATCGTGTGCCGCGCAAAAGCGCGTCACACGAAGTGTGATTTACACGTTGGCGAGTAGAAGATGAACAAGACAAGCATCCGCAAAGTCACCCGTGATGATGCTCCCCGCCTCGCGGCGATGCTGTGGCCGAAACACAGCTGCGTCGCGATTTATCTATACCGGGTGACAAACGCCCAACTGCTACCGATTTCCTCGCAAAGGTTGAGTGGTGGTAGAAGAGGCGCAATGACTCTACATACGCTGTTGTTGCGCACACACACCCAATCGGCATCATTTCCGTTCACCCAGATCCAGATGATCCCACCTCTGGCAAGGTGGGATACTGGGTTGGCTCTGAGTATAGAGACCGTGGACACTGCACGGACGCACTCCAACAGCTTGCATCTGTTGCTGCGCAGTGCCACATGACCACTATCTCCGGCACAACTGTAGATACAAACATCGCATCACGTCGTGTGTGGCAGAAGCTCCATGCACAGTGCGAGACGACCCCCGAAGGGAAACTGAGATTCACACTGCCAGTGAAGATCGCCAACAACCACCCTATTTCAAAAGGCCGCGGACGGCCTCTTGAAAAGGGTTAGGTCAAGCGTTCGGTGAAAGAAATGAAGAACTACAGATTGTACATTGTCCCAGTGCTCTCGCTTGCGGCGGTGGCGGCATACTACTCCCCGTGGTATGCAGGAGCCACTCGAGCGTGTCTCGGAATGTACATTCTTGCATTCCTCTGGTTTCTTGTTGCATGGGTTTCCGTACCCATACACCTTGTCAAGATAGCGCTTCATGCCAAGAGGCATGATGCAAGATGGAAACACCATCTTGCAGCAGCACTGGTTGTGCTGTCCTGCTATGCCGGTGTTGTCATTGGTATGATGAACAACTGCATTGTGACGGTTTGAGAAAAGGAATGACACCGAACAAGAAAATGCACTTTACCAAAGTGGGCGCGCCCACTTTGGAAAGTGATTTTGGACGAACCGCGCGGTTTTCGCGGTGGGTTAGGCGACATTCTTGGTTCTGTTCTT
>CAZKRK010000564.1:0-4252 GCA_964555035.1 uncultured Victivallales bacterium
GCCACGCCCCCTGCGACCTTGTGTCGCAGGGGGCGTGGCCATAATGAGAATTGCCCAAATGACAGGTTGCAGGATGGACGCTTCGGATGTAGACTTAGCACACGTGTAGAAGGTGCCGTCAATACGATACAACGAGAGGTCCTCATGGGAGGAGTCTGGCGATGAAGACGATCGCATCACTATCCGGCGAGTGCGCGGCACCGTGGACTCACCGACGTCCCCCGGCGTGGCGCCTCAGCCTGGCCGTGGCTGCCGGCGTATTGTTGGCCGCCACTTCCACTGGCCTTGCTCAGGCAGAGGACGCCGACCGCACCGGCAGCATCTTCGACAAGACGCTGGAAGAGTTGATGGATATCGAGATCCTGGAAGGCGCGGGCTTTTTCGAGATCGAGATCGAAAAGAACCCGGGCTTCGCCCAGACATTCAGCGCACGCGATCTTGACGTGTCGCCAATCAGAACGCTCGGTGACCTCATCGAATTGAAGAGCCCGACCTTCTCTCCGGGTGGAAGTCCGCGCGAAGGACTCCAGATCGAGGGGCGTGGCATCACCAGCGAGAATTCGTGGCGGACACTGCTCCTGATCGACGGACACAATGTCAATCATCGGGTCCACTTCGGAATGCTGGAGAGCGTCAACACGCCTGTCCTGGGAGACATCAGGCGGCTCGAGCTCATTACCGGCCCCGGCGCGATAGTCCATGGCAGCGGCGCCTTTGACGGCTTCGTCAACGTCATTCCCCGCAACGGAACGGATGACGCCGGACTCGCGGCCGACTACGAGTATGGATTTGAGGAGGACCTCCACAAACTGGAGGTCGGATACGGTTTTGCCTACGGCAACGAGCGGGATGTGTACTTGCATGCGGCCTACTTCATTGCCCACGGGTTCGAGGCGGACGACGAGTGGGACTACGAGACCTCGGCCGCCAACCAGGCCTGGGCGTCGCAGCTGGGGAACTTCGACACAAAGGGGATGATCCGAACGGCCAGACCGTTCCGGTTCGAGGGGGACAACTACCGGCTGGCAACATACTGGAACCATGACAACCTGAAAGCGCACGTTATCTTCGGTCGTACCGCCCAGGACATGTTCTCTTTCAACGAACAGGGCTACGTGCACAGCCAGTACCTGCTGTCGCAGGTTAAGTATCTCTGGGAACTGGACGACACCGACTCGGTTGAGTCGATTGTCTCGAGCGAGTTCTTCGACGAGTACTACGAGTGGTCGGCGAACACATTGCCGGCGTTTGCCCTCGGCGACAAGAGCGGCGGCAACGAATACGGCGTGGAAGGCAAACTGATCTACAGGACTGAGCGCTTCGACGGGCACCGCATCGCCCTGGGAGGGGTGACGGCCCATCGCGAGATGAACAGCCTGGAGCAGTTCTTCCGTGCCGAGGACCTGATCGGCCCGGGCAATGACGCTACCGGCGGGTATATCTCCATGGGATTGTTCGCGGAAGACTGGATTGCGCTGACGGACGCACTGACGGCCTACGGCGGGCTCAGGTATGACAGGATATTCCAGTCGACGTACCAGAGCCACAACACCGCCGGCGGGGCGACTCCGCAGCCGTTCACCCCGGACGATCTCGACCACTGGTCGCCACGCGTGGGGCTGGTCTATGAGCTGGGGAAGAACGATACCGTGAAAGCCTCCTACCAACGGGGTTTCCGTTTTCCCGAGCCGGCCATGCACGGTTGGCACAGTCTCTTCAACACCGTCCTGGTGGAGGGTGGCTACGATCCCCTGCCCGAGTTCGAGCCCGAGACGCTTGACAGTATCGAGTTCAACTACATCAAGAGGTTTCCCGAGCACGGCTTGAACCTGTCCCTCAATCTGTTCCACAACACGTATCGCGACCGTCTGACCTGGATCTGGTTCCAACGCAACTGTTCCTGTTCCTGCGTGCGGCCGGCAGGGTGGGATCACGTTGTCGACACCGTCGGCTGGGTTGGGAGCTACTGCAACGTGAACGGCAAGGAGTACATCTACGGTGGTGAGATCGGGGCGTCGTATGCGGTTACAAGCAACCTGTTCCTGAATGCGGCCTACGAGCTCCTCGAGATCGACAACCTTGACGTGGTGCGCTACCCGGACCAACAGGTGAAGCTCAACGTGAAGGCGGAGTTCCTGTCCGATAGACTCGTGTGCGACGTCTACTACATCGCCACCCCTGGTGGGATTGACAACGAGCCCGGCGTCCAGCACCCGGTTTACGACGAGTCGCGCGCCCTCATCGACGCCGCGATCAGCTATAGACTGAGCGAAAACGTGAGACTCAAGTTGGTCGGCAAGAATCTCATTGAGGACGATGTTCCCCCGCCAACGTTCAACATGGACAGTCCGCAGTCGGGGCACATAGGCAGGGATGCCCGTCGGATCTACCTCTCCCTCAACGTGTCCATCTGAGCCGTCCCTTGCTCCGGCCACGTCCTTCGTAGACTCGTCGCAGGTCGGCGTTGCACGCCGACCGGAGGCGAGAGGCCGGTCGGACAGCCTGCGCCCTCCAGTGCGTCTCACGGAGACGCACCTTCGGACGCTCTACGAAGGAAGAGGAGTGAGCTTCCGGTCGGCGGCGGCGATTCCGCGGGAACGGGCCACGTATCCACTATGTTGGGCTTCTCGCCGGGGGAAACCACATAATGTTGCGTTATTTGTCGTTGAAGGGTTGACTCGACGGCAGGACGCGGTATCCTAACAGCCTTCTACTACGATTGGTAGCTCATCCCGGGGGTGCCGCCGAAAAGAACAAGAAATCGGGCAAGGGACGAGGGCCGCGGAAATGCTCAATGTTCAATGCTCAACGCTCAATGTTCAAGTTGACTTGAGCATTGAACATTGAACATTGAACATTGAACATTTCGATTGGGTTGCGGGCCGCGCCCGCATTGATCTAGAAGGGGAGGACTAGCCGCAGGATGAAAGTGCTCGTTGTGGGAGGTGGGGGACGTGAACATACGTTGGCTTGGAAGATCGCCAACGATAGCTGTCACCCCGACGTGTTCTGCGCGCCGGGCAATGCCGGAACGGCTCAAATCGCCACCAATCTTGGGATCGGGGCTGAAGATGTCGAGGCGCTGACGGATTGGGCCGTGCAGAACCGGCCCGACCTCGTTGTCGTGGGACCGGAGGCTCCCCTGTGCGCGGGGTTGGCCGACCGGATGGCGGCGGAAGGACTCAAGGTGTTTGGGCCCTGCCGGGCTGCCGCGGAAATGGAAGGCAGCAAGGTCTTCGCAAAGGACATCATGGCCGCTGCCGGCGTGCCGACGGCCCGGGCCGCGAGTTTTGCGGAGTCGCAGGCGGCGATCGACTACCTGGCTGAAGTCGGCGCGCCGGTCGTTATCAAGGCGGACGGTCTGGCCGCGGGAAAGGGCGTCACCGTCTGCGAATCGGTCGAGCAGGCCGAGCAGGCGATCCGCGAAGCCATGGACGAGCGGGCGTTTGGCGAGTCAGGAGCGCGTGTGCTGGTAGAGGAGTGCCTGGTTGGGGAAGAGGCGTCCATCCTGGCACTGGTCGACGGCGAGAACATTGTCATGCTGGCATCTTCGCAGGATCATAAGCGGGCGTTCAACGACGACCTGGGACCCAACACCGGCGGCATGGGCGCCTACTCGCCGGCGCCGGTCGTGACGGATGAGCTCCTCCCCGTGATTCGGGCGCAGGTGCTCGAACCCACCGTAGCTGAGCTTCGCAAGCGTGGCATCACGTACAAGGGCGTCCTGTATGCGGGTTTGATGGTCGCGGACGGCGAAATCAAGGTGCTCGAGTTCAACTGCCGTTTTGGCGATCCGGAGACTCAGGCGGTGTTGGCGCGCATTGACGGTGACCTGCTTCCCGCCCTGGTTGCATGCGTGGACGGAACCCTTAGCGAGGACTTGATCGGGTGGAAACCCGAGGCCTCGGTCTGCGTCGTGATGGCGTCGGGCGGATATCCGGCGTCGTACGAGAAGGGCAAGGAAATCCGGGGGCTTGACGAGGCGAATGCGCTTGAGGGCGTTGTTGTGTTTCACGCTGGAACGAAGCTGGTCGATGGAGTGAACGTGTCATGGGGCGGTCGGGTACTTGGAGTTACGGCGCTGGGCGAGGAGTTGCCCGAGGCGATTCACCGCGCGTACCAGGCCGTGTCCAGGATATCGTTCGACCAGGCGCAGTACCGGACGGACATTGGGGCCAAAGGGGTGTTGAGTGGTTGATTGGACAAGGCGGGCCGGGGCCCACAACCCAAGTTGCCCGGCCCTTCGCGGTTC
>CAZKRK010000565.1:0-4228 GCA_964555035.1 uncultured Victivallales bacterium
CACCTCTCCCCTCGGGGGAGAGGTCGCCGCAGCGCAGCGGAGGCGGGTGAGGGGCAGGCCGGGGATGACGTCCGGTCGCGGGATCCTCTCAGAGCCGTTCCCAGACCCTCACTACTCCGCGAGCAAAGCGGCCTCCGCCAGGACTTCAAGAGTGACCGTGACCATTCTGTCGAGCTCGACGGCGTCGACTTCGCGCGGAGCGTCGTCGCCGGCAAAGGTGAGCTGCCCGTCGCGGAGAGCCTGGGCCACTTCTTCTTTCAGCGTTTCGACTTCGCGCGTGCCGTCGGCGCGCTCGAGAATGAACCGGCCCAGGACATCCGGTTTGACCGTACGGTGCCAAGCGGTGGCAACCAACTCCCGGCGCGATGCCTGGTAGCGGGCGAGACTCGTTGCACGCGGGCGCTCGCCGGCGGCGGAAACGCAACGCGGCGGATGGACATAGAACTCCAACGCGTCGGCCCCGAGTGCGAGCCGCAACAGGTAGTGCAGCGCTTCGAGCGGCATGTCCGAGTTGTCGTCTTCCTGCGATCTGCCCAGCATCGCCAGTGACTGCGCGTAGAGTTCCGGTACGGACACCGCAACCGGCCACGTCCGTCCGAGGTAGACCAGGGCGGCCTTGATCAGAGGCATCGCCACGGTCAGCTTGCTCCCCTTGAGGTCGAACGTCACCTGGCCGGCGCCGCGGAAATCGGCGTCCAGCGGACCGGTCTTGGCTGAAAGCTGCACGTGGAACCGTTCCAGGCTCGCATCGGTCAGCTCGTGTTTGACGTCGATTCCTTTGTGGCAGATGAGAGTCGAACGGAAGGCAGTATTGCGCAAGAAGTCCAGGTACTGTTCACGCCGAACCAGGGGCGTCCGGTTGAGGATTTGCTGCGTGGCCTCGGGCAGATCGCCGGTCAGCATGCGACTGACTTTCGATTCCGCCAGGTACTGGAGATTATGCCGGGCAAGGCGGACCGCAAACTCGTGGAAGTAAACGGGCTGGTTGAAGGTCTCCAGGTGCTCGTGGTAGATGTACGATTCATCCGTCTTGCGCACGTTCACCAGCTCGTCTCTCAGCAGCCGGCCGTACGGGGAGTCCGCGTCGCATGCTTCGACCAGGAAGTCAAGTGCGGCCCGCGCCTGGGCGACTTGCTCGTGCGCATCGGAGAACTGGCCGACGTGATAGCGCATCATGTCCCGCACGATTTCACGGAAATGCCAGCCCGGATAGGTGTTGTAGGAAACGACGGCAACGCCGTTGGGCTCCAGGTTGCGGCAGCATATCTCGAGGATCCTCTCCTGGACCTTTGCCGGCACCCAGGAGTAGACGCCGTGGCAGATAACGTAGTCGAACCGGCCCCACGTATCGTCGACAGCCATGATGTCGTCCGCGCGCAGTTCCGTGTTGGTCAGGCCAAGATCGGAAACCACTCCGCGCCCGTCCTCAATCTGACGGGAAGAGAGGTCGATGCCCAGAAACGCGGCATCCGGAAACTCCTGCGCCATGGGGATCAGGTTGTCCCCCGCGCCGCACCCCAACTCCAGCACACGGCAGTCGGCCAGTCCCGGCGGCTGCATGCCGAACAGCGTGCCTACGGCTTCGAGGATACGGGGATGCGTGGTGGCATAGGCCGAACCGGCGTAGGGGATGTCGTCGTAGCTTGTGGCAACAGGTTGTGTCATGCGGCGCATCTTCACGCTTGACCACAGGTTTGTCAAACGAGGAGTTTCCGGGCGCCTCCGCAAAAAACGGGGAAGCGGTAAATACCGCTTCCCCGGGAGTTGCGGCGTTGCCATCCGCAGGGGGGTGATGCCGCGGGCATTGCACCACGCGGCATCACATGGGAGTTACGAGGATCAGTGCACTAAGGAAAACCGTCACCACAAAAACTGCTATCGCCAGACCGACCGTACTGCTTTGTGCATCCATTCTTCTTCTCCGCCCATTCCCTGCGAACAGCAAGGCTTGAACCATGTCACACTCACGGTGAAAGAGAAGCAACAGGCGTGCCAACCCGATTCTCGCGGTGTCCTTGGTCTCCGGTCGACCCGGCTCATGTTCGTGGTGTTCCCATCTGCACAGGATGTGTTCGGACACGAACACTATGAACGAGGTATGCTCAGGTCAGCTTGACGGCGAGCTCGCGGATAACACGGACCATCTCTTCGCGGAGGTCGTCCTGCTTCAAGGCAAACGCGATGTTTGTCTTGATGAAATCAAGTTTGTTGCCGACATCGTAGCGGCAACCCTTGAAGTGCAGCCCGTACATGGCCTGCTCCTTGACAAGCAGGCGCATGGCGTCGGTGAGCTGGATCTCATTGCCCTTGCCGCGCTCGGTGCTGTCCAGGCACTCGAAGATCTCCGGTACAAGTACGTAGCGGCTGGCAATCACCAGATTTGACGGCGCCTCTTCCGGCGCCGGTTTCTCGACGAAATCGTGGACCCGGTACACGCCGTCACCTATGTCGGCCCCGTCGATGACGCCGTATCGGCTGACTCTCTCGCTGTCGACCTCTTCCAACGCGACAACGGACCGTCCGTAGCGCTCGAATACGTCCAGCAACTGCCGGGTCACGGGCTTGCCGGGCACATCGGAGTTCATCACCGTGTCTCCCAGCAGGACGGCGAACGGCTCGTCGCCCACGTGATGCCTGGCGCGGGCGACGGCGTCCCCAAGTCCGTTCATCTGCTTCTGCCAGACAAAGTGAATCTCGGCCAGGTCCGACACGCGGCGAATCTGGGCCAGGGCCTCTTCCTTGCCCTTGGCCGCCAGCTCGGCCTCAAGCTCGAAGTTACGGTCGAAATGCTCTTCGATCGCCCGTTTGCCGCGACCGATGACCATCAGGATGTCCGTAATGCCCGATTCAACAGCTTCTTCGACCACGTGTTGGATCACCGGCGTATCGACGACCGGCAGCATCTCCTTGGGCGATGACTTGGTCGCAGGCAGGAACCGCGTTCCAAAACCGGCGGCGGGAATCACAGCTTTGCGAACCATGGCAAACCTCTCGCGATGTTCTCTCTCACTGTCGACGGCGCCCGCCTGTGTTCACGCGACAATACCCCCGAACTACTCCCCCACGTCATCCGTAGCTACCACCGCCGGCTTGAGTACGCGTATGCCCACGGCAGTCATCTTCTCTGCCAGTGCGGCATACGTCTCTTCGCCCTCGTAGGTACCGACAATTGCCCCGCCCGACCCCGTGAACTTGGCGCTCGCGCCAACCGAACGTGCGATCTCAACCATCCGCAGATTGCCCTGGCTCAGACGATAGAGCTTGGCCCTCAGATCGAAGTTCTCGTTCGTCAGGGCCGCGACATCGGCACCGCGGCGTTCGTTCAGGCAAGCTTCCATGCGGTCGGCCAATGCCGCCCAGTGCCGCATGGCGCCCACGACTTCCGAATCGCCCTTCTCGAACCGGTACCGGATGTTGTTGTGAAAAACATCGGACCCCTCGGAGAGGTCGACGCGATAGGCCACGTAGAGGGGGGGCAACGCGCCGACATCGAGGTTGCGGTAGTTCCCGTGCCCCTGCTTCTCCATCAGCTCGCGCGCGAAATCCATGTAGACCAGCCCCTGATACACCTGCGCCACCCGGTCCTGGAGTCCGGCAGAAATGCCCAGCTCGTCCTTCTCGACCGACAGAATCAGGTTGGGCAGTTCGGGTTTCGGAATCGTCACGCCGTAGAACGTCATCAGGCACCGCATGCAGGCCGTGATAATGGCGCTCGATCCCGCCAGGCCCACCAGGTGAGGTATGTCGGACTCGTACTGGGTCGTGAAATTGCGGGTATGAAGGTCGATGCCCTTTTCCTGGCAGTAATCGAAGAAACGCTTGACGGTAGCCTTGAGCAGCCGGATTCCGCCGTAGTAGCCATAGGCATTCACATCCTGCGCCAGGGCGCGAATGCTGGCAAAACGCGAGTGATCGCGTTCGTTCGGCAGAATCTCAAGCGTAGGCGTTTCGTACAACAC
This sequence comes from uncultured Victivallales bacterium, assembly GCA_964555035.1. Classification (GTDB taxonomy): domain Bacteria; phylum Verrucomicrobiota; class Kiritimatiellia; order UBA8416; family CAYOBW01; genus CAZKRK01. The sequence continues at coordinate 3,960 of CAZKRK010000565.1, forward strand.
TACCTGGGCCCGGAAGTTCGAAAACGCAAACGCGATCGTCTTGCCGTTGTAGCCGTCGGACGGGTTCCCGATCAGCCCGACGCGGGGATAAGCCTTTCTGCGAATGATCATCGCCATGCTCCATTGAGTTGACACGAACACTACCAAACGGTATTGCGGCATGCAATCACCGTCCGAGGATTGCCTGCGCTTCGTTGCCATTACGACCGACCGTTTTCTGCGCGTTTTGCTCACTCTCCGCCCGCCCTTGCCCTTCCGCTCCGCTCCAG
>CAZKRK010000566.1:0-4221 GCA_964555035.1 uncultured Victivallales bacterium
CGGGGGCGTATGCCCACGGTGCGGAGTGCCGTGGACCGGTCGGAGCGCAACGGAACTCCTGACCTTTCGATACAGCCCCGTGGGAGCGCGCGATTCACCTCGCCCCTTGGGGGAGAGGTCGCCGCAGCGCAGCGGAGGCGGGTGAGGGGCTGGCCGTTGGCGCCCTAGAGGGATGACAAGCAGGAGGTTGAAGTTCCCGGTCAGTACTTGTACCTGCTCCCCCCAATAAACTCCCGCAGCAGCGAATCGGGGGGGATGCAGGAATCGTCGCGCATGGGTTTTATGGGTTTGAGCAGGGCGTGGACGCGATTGGCGCGGATGTGGGCGTCGAGCCGTTTGGGGTTGTCGTCGAAGCGGTTTCGGGCCGACGATACGTAGCGGAACAGCCCGTGTTTCAGGAAGGGCAGCTCGTAGGGCAGGGCGCTGTTGACGACGGCATCGGCGTCCTTGATGAAGGGGATGATGTGCTGCAGCTCGCTGCGTCGAACGTAGTGCCAGTGCGTCAGGGTCTCGATCGGTCCCAGGTTACGGTGGTGCTTGTCGCGGATCATGCGCCGCAGCAGCCGGTTGTCGGCCCAGCGCATGAAGGAACCGTCTTTGCCGCGGAATTGCCCGAGCGTTTCGATGTAGACCTTGTACTTCGCCCCGTGGGGGACGCTCGTGGTCATGCGGTCGTAGAGGCCGTGAAGACTGTCGATCATCAGGATCTCATTGTCACGCAGGCAGAAGTCATGGGCATCGAGCGTGCGTATGCCCGTCTTGAAGTCGTAGTGCGGCGTCCTGATTGTCCTGCCTTCCAGGAGCTTGGCGAGGTGGCGGTCGATCAGCTCGAGATCGAGCGCCTGCGGCGTTTCGTAGTCATGGTCGCCGAACTCATCGATCGGGTGTCGTTCCAGGTCGAAGAAGTAGTTGTCGATGTTGATGGCCTTGAGGTGCATGCCGACGCTGCGCAGTTTTTCGGCGATCTTGATAGTTGTGGTGGTTTTGCCGGACGAAGAGGGGCCCGCGACGACGACGATGCGGATCTCTTTGGCGCGCTCCAGGATTGGCAACGCCGCGGCCGCGACCTCTTCGCTGTAGCGCGCATCCGCGGCACGCACCAGGTCCGGCAGGCGACCCGACGAAACGATGCGGTTGAGGGCTTGGACGGAGTCGCAGCAATGCTCCATGTTCCAGCGGAGCACTTCATAGATCTTGCGGTAGGGGACGCTGTCGGAGACCTCAAAAGTGAAGGCACGCGCCGCCCGGGACATGGCGCGTTGGTGGCGATAGATGATGTAGCTTTTGGCGATTTCGGGCAGTCCGTTGGCCATGAGCACGTTCTCGACGATGTCCTGGATGTCCTCCACGCTGGGCATGGCGTCATCCGCGTACGTGTCAAGAAGTGCGGTTTCCACCCCGATTGCGAGCTCACCGGACAGAGACGGGTCCGGTCGTCCGTTGGCGGTAAGGGCCTTGCCGATGGCCGTGGCGATGCGCCCGCGGTCATAGGGCACAATGCTCCCGTCGCGCTTGACGATACGTCCGATGGTGCGTGCCGATTTCATATGGTGGCGCAACTGTACCGGGAGAAGTACCGCAATACAACTCCTGAGGCATGCACGGCAAACGTAGGTCCGATTTGCAATCGGACCCAATCCACGCACGCCATTTCAAGCGATGGGGGACGCCACGTCTGAGCGGCGTTGGGTCCGATTACAAATCGGACCTACGTCTGCGCCGAATCCACAACCGGCGAAGTTGAGCAGAACAAGGACGATCAGGAGTTGACGATTCCGGTCAGCCGAGAACCTACTTGACCGTTACCGTCTTTGCCAGGTTCCTCGGCTGGTCGATGTGTTCGCCGCGCATGTCGGCGATGTGGTAGGCCAGGAGCTGGAGCGGGATCGCAACCAGGATCGGCGAAAGCAACTCCTCGATCTTCGGTATCCAGATCATGTCGTTGGGCTGATGCGCCAGGTCGCTCGCGGCCGGGTTTGGCAGCGCGCCCGTCTGGGGGATCTTCACGTCGCCGTCGAAGGCAACGGCGATCACCGGACCGCACCTGGCCTTGATTTCCATGATGTTGCCGATCACATCGTCGTAGGTCCTGCCTTCCATTGCGATAACGACCACGAACATGAAGGGATCCACAAGGGCGATGGGGCCATGTTTCATTTCGCCGGCCGAGTAGGCTTCGGCGTGCAGGTAGCTGATTTCCTTCAACTTCAGCGCGCCTTCCATGGCCGACGGCAGGTTGACGCCGCGGGCCAGGTAGAGCGCGTCGTTTTTGGCGTAGTGCTTTGCCGCGAGACTCACGAGATGCTCCTCGCGTTTGAGGAGTTCCTTCGCCAGCTCGGGGAGCCTCAGGATATCGGCCTTGAGTTTGCGGATGCCCTCTGGCGAATAGGTGCCGCGCACTTCGGCAAAGTGCAGCGCGAGCAGCGTTATCGTCAGGACCTGGAGCGTGTAGGCCTTGGTGGACGCCACGGCGATCTCGGGACCGGCCTGGATGTAGGCAACGCCGTCGCTCTCGCGCGCGACCGTGCTGTCGACAACATTGATGACGCCCGTGATCTTGGCGCCTTTGCTCCGCATGACTCGCAGAGCTTCGAGGGTGTCCGCCGTCTCGCCCGACTGGCTGACGACCACGCACAGCGTGTTCTCGTGCGCCGTGGGGTCGAGGACCTGGAGCTCTGCCGCGAGCTCCGCGTCGGCGGGGATGCGGGCGAGACGTTCCATGAGAAAGCGGCCCACCAGCCCGGCATGGTAGGCCGTGCCGCAGGCCGTGAAAACGACCCGGCTGCAGCTCTTGATATCCTCCTCCGTCAGCCCGAGGTTCTCGAACGTGATCGGTTCGTCCGCCGAGCGCAGGCGGCCGGCGAGGCAGGCCTGGATCGCGTGCGGTTGCTCGTGAATCTCCTTGTGCATGAACTTGTCATGCCCGCCCTTTTCAGCCGCCTCGGCCGGCCAGGGGATCGTGTAGACGTCAGGCTGAACGGGGTAGAGGTTCTGGTCCGTGATCTCAATGCTGTCGGCCGTGATGCGGCAGATTTCGTTGTCGTTGATGACGTAGACGCGATCGGTCTCGGCGCGGATGGCGCCCATGTCGGAGGCGATGAAGTTCTCGCCGTCGCCGATGCCGACTACCAGGGGCGAGAAGCGGCGTACGGCGAGCAGCTCGTCCGGGTGATCGGCGGCGATGACGCCGAGGGCGAAGGCGCCTTCCAGCTCGTGCACCGTGCGGCGCAGGGCCTGGCGCAGATCTCCGGCGTAGTGCTTCGCGAGCAGGTGGGCGACGACTTCCGTGTCAGTCTGGCTGCGGAACTCGATGCCGTTGGCTGTGAGCTGGCGCCGCAGCTCCTGGTAGTTCTCGATGATGCCGTTGTGGACGACGGCCAGGCGACCGTCCTGACTGAGGTGCGGATGCGAGTTCTCAACCGAAGGCTTGCCGTGCGTGGCCCAGCGCGTGTGGCCGATGCCGATATGGCCGGTGAGGGGGTTGGCCGAGAGCGCACCGGTAAGCGATTCCAGTTTGCCGACGACTTTGCGGACCTGCAGTTGACCTCCCTCTACGACGCACACGCCGGCGGAATCGTAGCCGCGATACTCCAGCCGTCTGAGGCCGTCGAGACAGATCTGGGGAGCTTGACGAGGCCCGACATAGCCAACAATACCGCACATGTCCGTTTCCTTTCGATGAAAAGGCCGAAGGTAGCCGCACAAATGGGGCTTGTCAAGCATTAATCTTCGTAAGTCACGTATATGCAAAGACTAAGAGACGGGATTTCCGCGCCTCTGGCGCGGAAATCCGTTTTGTCCCGCCTTCGCCGGGCTCAGACTTACCTCTCCATCGTGACGCGTGACGTCATGCGCGTTGTAATATGGCGGCCCTCCGGGCCTATGCACGGCGCTGCATTTCGACCACCGGAATCGTTGGCAGATGCATGCCAGGCTGTGACGAGGGCGAATGGGTGTCACTGATAATTCCGAGAGGTAGGGTCCTTGGTGAGGGGCCGGCCGTGGGCGGCTTGGAAATGGCGGACAGGGTCGCGATTCCGTCCAGCTGCAAAGACCGCAACACAGCGCGTTTTTTCTCCGAAACCGTGTTGACACGTACAGGGAGATTGGTATCCTTACGCGACTTTTTTGAGAACCAAACAGCATTCCGGCGTAGCTCAGCGGTAGAGTAGGTGGCTGTTAACCACTTGGTCGCTGGTTCGAATCCAGCCGCCGGAGCCA
>CAZKRK010000567.1:0-4206 GCA_964555035.1 uncultured Victivallales bacterium
AGGGCGAGCGTCCTCGCGAGCCGTCGTGGACGAGACGAAACCGCGATGAGAGCACAACGTCCGAAGGCCAGTCCGCGGAACGGGGTCACGCCCCCGCACTTGAAACCACGCCGGACCGGTGCTAGCATCGGGCCATGAAGATTGATGAGTCAACGCTCCGGGAAGTCGAGGCCATCCCCGACCTGCTCGAACGCGCTCTCAAGCTGGCCGGCCTGGTCACGCAGCTATTCGCCGAAGCAGGGTGGGACCTGGTCGTCGTCGGTGGTTCCGCGGTGGAATTCTACACCGAGGGTGCCTACATGTCCGGCGACATTGACTTCTGTCGCCGCCAGTTGAAGCCTGTTCCTCCGCGGCTGGCCCAGGACCTGATGGCCCAGCTTGGTGGTGTCGGCGGCCCGAGGAGCTGGCGCATTGCCGGACTGTATGTCGACCTGCTCGGACTGCTTGAAAACGAGGCGACCACCCCTTGCCGCGAGCTTGAGACGCCGTTCGGACGGGTGCGTCTCATGCCGTTGGAGCTCGCCTTGGTGGAACGTGCACTCCTGGCGTTCTACCCGTCGCCGACGAAAGAAGCGAGGGACGTGGCCAAGAAGATCCTCGCCGTGTGCATGAGCGGAGCCACACCAGTCGATTGGGACGAAGTCGACCGCTTGGCGGCGCTGGACGATTTCCGCATTACCGAGGAACTGGACGCCTTGAAGAAAGAGGTCAAGCGTGAACTTCAAGAAACCTCTTAAGACGTCCTGGACGTGGGAAGAGTGGCAGCAGAGCCGCGAGGCGCGACGGAGCGCCGCAAGGCGCGTGGGGCCGCCCGTCGTTCGCCGCAAGCAGAGTTCGTCGGACTCACGCCTGCGGAGAGCGTTCGACGGCGAGCGCGGACCGGGGTTTTCTTCGGATCGGACGTAGAGACCGGCAGCACGTTGCCAAGTACCATTCCGGGCTGGCCCTGCCCCAAGGCGCCAGGGCCTTGAACAATTCGGCAGGGAAACTGTAAACCCGCCCTGTCATCCCGAGCGCAGCGGAGCGGAGTCGAGGGATCTCAGGAGTTGGCAGCCAGGCCGGACGTGCTTGGCAGTTCTCGAGATCCCTCGACTCCGCTCCGCTGCGCTCGGGATGACAGGCAGGAGTTGACAAACTCCCATTTGACGCGGCGGCCGTCTTTACCGGTCCACCGGGCTATTGACCCTCGCCAGGCTGCTTCGTATACTCTCTCCGATTCCCGAAAAACGAACTCGAACCTGCTGGAAGACTTCGATATGCTCCAGTTCCTGATGCGCTATGGCGGCCCACCCGTTGCCTGGTACTGGTATGGCTTGGCAGCATTCGCAGTGGTCGCGGTGGTTGAGTTGGTCGGTATCTTCCGCAAGAAAATGGGTCGCCGGTTCCTGCGCCTGCACATGGCAGGCGGCTACATTGGGCTCTTGCCGGCAATTCTGCACTGGGTTTTGGCATGGCTGTGATCGAACGTTTGGCAATCTGTTGTCTACTGGCGTTATGCCTCTGCTCCTGCCGCGGCCCGCGCCATGCCGGCATCGATCCCGACAACACCATCACGACGGATTGGATCGCCACCAACGGCATCGCCATGCAGGTCACGTTCTTTCCCGCCATTCTCAGCGTTTCGAAGGGAGACAACCTGTACGCGCGCGTCACCGTTCGCAACGACTCCGCGCGACCGCTGGCCATTCCCAAGGGAAACGCCGGGAGCGACTTCGGCAGCTTCGAGATCGACAACTCGCTCAAGCGCAGCGCCATCCTGATGCGGGAGTGGACCGGCGAGGGCATGCCGGGCAAGTCACGCCCGGGCAACTACTGCGTGGTAGCGCCGGGCCAGACGGTTTCGACCACGGGGCTGATCGGCATTGTCAGACGCCCCGACAAGGGCAACGACCCCCGCCCCGTTCTCCTGCTAAGGGCGGGCGCGTTTCACGCCTATCGTGTGCGCACGGGCATTTTCGCCGCCTACTTCACGCGACGCGGCGCGGACCGCTTCTTCCTGACGGCGAAAGACGGTGAGACCGGCAACGTCAAGAACATGGAAGAAGCGGTCGGCGCCCCGGCCTGGACAGGGCAAATCGGAACGCCGTCCGTGCGCTTTGGGATTGTGCGGTAGGACGCGGCGGAGATCGGACGCGAGTGGCGCGCGCAACCCAAGTGTGGCATAGGTAGACCCCATCCGAAAAGGGTCGCGCGGATTTCTCGGCGCGTGAAAGAGCAGATTAAGACGGATCCTGGGGTTCCGCTACGCTTCACCCCAGGCTCTACTATGACGGCCCTCCGGGCCTATGCGCGGCGCTGCACTCACTCCACTTCAATCCGGTAGAACCGCGACACGCGGTCGACTGTCACCGTGTATGCGTTTCCCGGCGGGGTGGCGGGGATGCTGCCGGCGATCGGAACGAACGGCTCGGACAGATTCGTGGTCGCGCTGACCGTATAGAAGCGGTTGGAACTGCTCGGCCACCTGAGAACGCAACCTTCACTTCCCCCCACCCTCAACAGATCCCGCACTGTCAGCACGGAGGCCGGGTCCGTGGGATCGGTGCCGCAGCGGTACTCGGCGTAGTTGTTGCGCCCGTCGAAATCGTCGTCGGCGCCGGCGTCGGCCGCAATCTCGTCGAGAAAGTACCAGCGTTCCCACCAGTTCGGCAGACCGTCGTTGTCCCTGTCGCTCATGTCGACGCCCTCCAGCCGGAACCGTACCGCATCGGCCATGACGTACTTGCCCGCCGTACCGTCGTTGCGGATGATGACGGAAACCGTCTGCCCGGTCGTGAACGAATAGGTCCCGATGTGGTTCCAGCGGGCGCCGTTCTCGCTCTGGTCCACGGCAACAACGTTGACCCCCGGCGGGTGGTAGGTCACGGAGAGCTTGGGCCACCAGGCCACGTTGGTATGTGTCTCGGATGCGAAACGGTAGAGCTTTCGCATGTCAAAGTCCGACTCGATCGTGGGTGTGCGCACCATGATCCCGATGCGGCCGTCCGCCATCGAGTTCCTCAGGGCCGTCACGAGCGCGCTGGTGTTCTCGAAATCGATGCAGTCTCCTGCATCGATCCCATCGGGATACGGCGGGCCTTTGTAGATCGCGAGGGGTTGGCTGTCAAACGTCCCGCCAGCCGTCGCCCATGCCTCACCCGCATCGCGATCGTTCCAGGTGACATCGGCCGGTGCGAACGACTCCGTCACGCGATAGATACGGATGCCGGCGTCGCCGATCTGGCCGCCCTGCGATTCACCGTCCCGGACCGCGGCGGTGATAGTGAGAGAAGCCTCGACGATGACAGCGTTGCTCGGCAGACCAGACAAGTCGAAGTCGAGCAAGCCTCGAACGTAGTCGTTCTTCCTGAACCGTCCCACCAGCGTTTCGTTTGTATCGAACGCAGTGTTGGTCTGCGTGTTGCGGATGTAGGGAGCGTCCGCTGCCACGATGTCGATCTGCCGGATGCTGGTAGCGACCTCTACCGGAACATTGGTCGCCCGGTTGCTGCCGGACGGCCACCACATCGCGAGCTCGTACTCCCCTTCGGTCTCAACCGTGAGGGTATAGCTGGCGACCTTGTCCCCCTTGCCTGCCTTCTCGTCATGGCGGTAGTTCGCGCCATAGCGTTCAGCGGAGCTCGTGCTCAGTGTCCAGCTTCCCGTGAACGCCACGCCCTTGCCGGCATCCTCGTTGTCCAGGACCGCGCCACCGGGCACGGGCGGTTCCGGCCAGACGCCGCCAATGAGCGCCTGCAGCTCGAGCATGCGGTCCTCGTCGCGATAGATGTCGCGGGGTTCGATGCCGTACTTCTTGCAGAGCCACGCCGCGTACCCGCAGGCCACGCCCATCTGCCCGCACGTATTCATGACACGCGGGCTGCCGAGTCCCACCCGCGTGCAACTGAAGCAGCGCCCGGCCATCATGAGGTTGGGCACGTCACGCGAGTAGAGACAGCGGAAGGGGATGAAATACTCATTGACGTCGAAGAAGTCGGCGTACGTATAGAAGAGCGGGCTGGTTCTCGGATAGTGCAAATCGATGTCCCTGATCTCCGACGCCACGGAATCCTCGAAGAACACGCTGTTGCGCACGTCGTTCTCGGTCAGGATGTGATCGCCCATCAGCCGCCGCGACTCGCGTTTGCCGGCAATGTAGGCCATCCAGTACAGGTCGCGTGTCGCGTTTGCCGGATCCTGCTTGGCGTTGTAGAAGCTGCCGTAGAT
>CAZKRK010000568.1:0-4204 GCA_964555035.1 uncultured Victivallales bacterium
TCTCCCCTCGGGGGAGAGGTCGGTCCGACGCAGGAGGACCGGGTGAGGGGCCGGCGGCCGGTGTCCGCGGGATGACGGGCGGGAGTCGGAGTCGCAGGTGAGAACAGTTCCCCGTCATGGTTCCGGCAGTTCCGCCTTCATTACTTTCCCGGACGGGTTGCGGGGGAGCTCGTCCAGGAAGAGCACCCGTTGGGGGACCTTGTAGCTGGGCAGCCGCTCGAAACAGTAGGCGCGCAGCTCGCGTTCGCCGATCGCCTCGCCGGTTTTTACCACGTAGGCAATGACCTGTTCGCCCAGGAAAGCGCGCGCCCCGGTTGCCGGCACGCCCTTGACTGCCGCTTCGCGCACGTCCGGGTGCGCCATCAGGAACGTCTCCAGCTCGCCGGCATAGACGTTCTCCCCGCCGACGATAATCATGTCCTTCTTGCGCCCTTTCAGCGTGAAGTAGCCATCGGCATCGACGCTCGCGTAGTCGCCGGTTCTGAACCACTCCCGGTTGTTCAACGTCACGATCGCCTGCTCGAGGCGGCCGGGCTGATTATAGTAGCCCTGAACGACGACCCTGCGCCCGAAGAGCAGTTCGCCGATTTCTCCCGGCGCGACTTCCTTCAAATCGTCGTCTACGACAATTGCTTCGACGTCCGGCAACAGGCGCCCGATCGACTGCGTGCGCGTGTCGGCGTCGGCATCGCGCAGGACGTGGGTCATGCCGATCGTCTCGGTCAGTCCGAAGAAGTTGTGCAGCGCCACGCCGGGGAAGCTCTCGCGCAGGCGGCGGATCGTCTCGCTGTCCATCGGGCTGCCGGCGTAGGCGACGATCCGCAGGGACGAGACATCGTAGTCGCCAAGGTCCTTCACCTTGAGCAGCTGGCGAAACACCGAGGGAGCGCTCATGAACGTCGTGATGCGTTCACGTTCGACGAGACGCAGCAGCTCATCCGGGCGGGTCGGCGCGGCGAGGACGACGGGAGTCTTCGTGTGAGCGGCCGTGGGGAGCGAAGTGTAGAAAGGCCCGCAGTGGAACATCGGGCTTGTGACCAGGTGAACATCGGTGGAGCAGAAGTCGTGCGCGTTGATGGCGGTAGCCACGTTGAACATCAGGTCGCAGTGGCGCATGACTGCGCCCTTGGGCGTGCCCGTCGTGCCCGACGTATGCATTATGATGGCGAGCGCCTCGGGAGCGCTGGGTGGCATGTCTTCCGTCGTCTTTGCGTGCGACGCGAGCAAATCGGCGATGGTGACCGTCGCAATCCCGGACGATTCGGCCGCCGTGCAATTGTGGTTGTCGTCGCGGCCCCCGCCCCCCCCGCCCCCCCCCGGGGGGGGGGGGGGGGGTGGGGGGGCCCCCCCCCCCCCCCGCGCCCCCGGCCCGCGCGGCCCCCCCCCCCCGCGACTCTGAGCACAACTGCTACCAGCCGCAATGCAAGCCTCGTCGTTTGCCGAGCGAACAACGACGATATCAGGTGCAACGTTGTCCAGAATCGGTGTCAGCTCGTACTGCTTGAGCCAGGTGTTGAGGGGCACGATGGTGCCGCCCAACCGCACCACGGCCCAGTACAGCAGGTAGTAGTCGAGGCAGTTCGGCAGGAATGCGGCCACCTTCGGCGATGCCTGTTTCGTCAGCTCACAAAACGCCGCGGCGAGAGCCGCCGCGCGTTCGTCAGCCTCGGCATAGGTCATGCGTCGGTCGCCGTCCACGATCGCCAACCGGTCAGGCGCAGCTCGCACTGCCTCGCGCCACATGTCGCGGGTGGTTTGAGGGGCTCGGTGCTCACACATGTCATGCAACCTCAAAGAAGTTCTTGTTGGTACTCTCACCTTGTCGTACTTCTGGTACCCGCAACCATGAAACCGGTCAAGCCTCAAAGCCAGATGTCGCCCCGGGAGTACGATTCCCGGGAGAAGTGTGCCGGCAGCGTCGTTCTGTCCGCACTCGTTCTTTTGCTCGGGACCGGCGGCGTTCCTGCCGCGACAGCGCCGCGTGTGTTGTTCGATGTCTCCGACTCGAGCAACATCCCGAAGTATGCCCCCACGGATTGCCGCCTGCGGTTGGTACCGGTCCGGGAGGAGACGGTGCTGGAGTTAGCGTTCGGTCATAGGACGGACTGGCCGCGCCTGCAGTTTCTGCCGGATCGCCTCGGGTATCCGACCAACTGGTCGGACTTCGCGTTCCTGGCACTCACCGTCAGCAACCCGACGGATGCGCCGGTCAAAGTCAACACGCGAATCGATTCGGCCCGGGGGAGGATTCGTTGCCGGCAGGGCGGCGTCGAGCTTCAGCCGGGACGCAGGATCCGGATGCTCTGTCCGGTCGGCAAGCGCGCCCCCATCATCGGGATGCGCGGGCAGCCGCCCGTCGTTTACGCCGATAGTCCGCACGACATCAAGGTGTCGCTCGGCGGCGGGTCGGCCGACTGGCAGCGGATTCTCCAGTTTCAGATCTTCATGGGACATCCCGGCATGGGCCGCACGGTCCGGCTGCACCGGGTTGAGTTGATCCGCGCGGACGTGCCCGGCAAGGCGGCGTTTGTCGATCGCTTTGGCCAGTTCAACGGCGCTGACTGGCAGGGAAAGTTGTACGGCGAAGATCAGCTCGCGCAACGTCTGCGCGCGGAGGAGGCGTACTTCGCGGCCAATCCGCCCCTGCCCGACCGCGACACGTATGGCGGGTGGCAGGACGGCCCCCGGTTCCGCGCCAGCGGACGTTTCCGCGTGTGCAAGCACGACGGCAAGTGGTGGTTTGTCGATCCGCTGGGCAGGCTGTTCTGGTCCAGCGGCATCACCTGTGTACGGTTCAACGGCGAGACCATCGTCGCCGGACGTGAGAAGTACTACGAGTGGTTGCCGCAAAAGGACGATCTCCTCTCGCGGTTCTACTCGGGATGGCGCAAGAACCGCATGTTCGATTTCTTCGAGGCCAACGCGTTCCGCAAGTACGGCGAAGACTATGTTGAGAGGTTCTACGACGTGACGATGAAGCGGTTCCAATCGTGGGGTATCAACACCATTGCCAATTGGAGCGCTCCCGAGGCGTGGCGGTTCAAACGCGTGCCCTATACCGTCCCGATCAACGTGCCGCGCGCGCCGAGTTTTGTTGCGACCAGCCATACGAAGGCCGGCCTGGAGAAGAAGAAGTGGTTCCCCGACCCGTTTGACCCCCGGTTCCGGCAGATCCTGGAAGAGCAGTTGGCCGCCAGGTCCGAGCTCAAAGACGATCCGTGGCTTCTGGGTGTGTTCATTCACAACGAGCTGCCGTGGACGCTGGGTGCGTCGTGGCGTCCCTCCGCGCCTGCGCCGCGCGGGATTGGCGTGCTCTGCCTCCAGAAGAACGACGCCACCTTTCTGGCCAAGCGGAAGCTAATCGAGTGGCTCAAGAAGAAGCACGAGTCGGTCGCGGCCCTCAACCGCGCGTGGAACACGTCCTTCGCGGACTGGCAGACCGTGGAGGCGCCGTTTGAACTGACCGGTGCTCAACGGAGAAAGGCCCTGCCGGACCTGACCGAGCTCGACAAGCTGATTGCGACTCAGTATTTCCGCGTATGCCGCGAGTCGCTGGACAAGCATCTGCCCGGCGTGCTCTATCTCGGCTGCCGGTTCAGCAACTACAACCGGCATACCGTGGGGATCGCCAAACAGTACTGCGACGTGGTTTGCTTCAACATCTACGCCTATTCGCCTTGTGACCGCACGGTCGACGAGCTCGCGATGGAGCTGGATTTCCCGGTCGCGATCGGAGAGTTCCATTTCGGCGCGCTCGACCGCGGCATGTTCGATCCTGGCCTGCAGCGGACGAAAGACCAGTCCGAACGCGCCGCAAGTTACGCCGCCTATGTTCGTGAAGCCGCCGCGGCTCCGTGGTGCGTCGGCGCCCACTGGTTCCAGTATGTCGACCAGGCATTGACCGGACGGGGCGACGGCGAGAACTACAACATCGGTTTCGTTGACGTCACCGACGATCCCTACCCCGAAATGCGCCACGCCGCCCGGCGCGTGCACCGGGAGCTGTATCGGCGGCGGCAGTTACCGGTGATCGGTGATCGGTGACAGGGATGTGGTGTGGGGAGGGAGAAGGGTCGAAAGATGGGTCTGTTGCGTCCGGCGTTTCTTGACCCTAACCACACTTGGCACAGGCTGCGGAGCATACGTCCTGTCATCATTCCGAGGACACCGCGGGCCTGCCCCTCACCCGCCTCCGCTGCGCTGC
>CAZKRK010000569.1:0-4198 GCA_964555035.1 uncultured Victivallales bacterium
CGTTTCTGGCTCTGCGGATCTCACAGCGCAATACAGGATCAGTGCCCATGGTTCTCATTCCTCCAAGTCGGGTCCATCCATGGGATGGCTCGTGCAGCTACAACTCCGTGCCTGTCTTCAACACATCGAGATAGGTGGCGTAGACGAAGGTACGATCGCGTTTCTTCCCCGAGCTTTCGGTTAACACTCCGGCATCCACCAGCGTCTGGATCGCCTTTGTCGCCGTCGGGCGAGTTGTCTGGAGGAGCTCAACGGCACGCGCGATGGTCAGCATTGGGTGCCCGGGAAGCAACTCAAACAGGCGCGCTGCCATCATCGAGCCCGCACGCGCCGCCAGTACAGCTGAGCGGTCGCGTGTGACAAGGTCGAACAGCTCGCGGGCACTGTCAACGGCTTCTTCGGCGATCGTCCCCACGCCCTCAAGGAAGTAGGCAATCCAACCCTCCCAGTCGCCTTCGGTGCGTACGGAGGAGAGCCGACGGTAATATTCATCCCGATGCCGCTTGAAGAACAGGCTCAGGTAGAGCAGCGGCGCAGACAGGAGTCCCCAGTGCTCAAGGAGGAGAGCAATCAACAGACGGCCAACCCGGCCGTTGCCGTCGAGATAGGGATGGATACTCTCGAATTGCACGTGCAGCAGGCCGGCGCGAATCAGCGGCGCGAGATCATCCGGGGTATGGATGTACTTCTCCAACCCCGAGAGGGTCTCCTGGACCCGATGAGGAGGAGGCGGTACGAATGCCGCATTACCCGGACGCGTTCCTCCGATCCAGTTCTGGCTGCGTCTGATCTCGCCCGGTAGCCGGTCTGCCCCACGCGCTCCGGCCATCAGCCGCGCATGTGCCTGGTTCAGCAGTCGCATGGACAGGGGGAGCCCGCCTTCCCTCGCCAGTTCAGAACGAGCGAAAGTGAGGGCATCCAGGTAGTTGCAGACCTCCTGCACGTCACCGCTGTCGCCAGCTGCATCTTCACCGGCGGCTTCGTGTGCCAGTAGATCGATGAGGGTGGCTTGCGTGCCCTCGATCTGCGAGGAGACAACGGCCTCCTTTCGCACGAAACCATAGATGAACCACTCAAGTGACGGCACCATCGCTGCCGCCAACTCCAGCCGGCGCAGTCCTTCCTCGGCTGTTTGCAGCAGTCCCCCATGCTCAGTGCCCAGAGTGAGGGGCGGGTTCGCTGGAGGGAGTGGATAGGGGATGAAAGCCGCTACCTTTTCACCGCCGACCGCCGTGTGCTCGTACTCGCCTGTTGTGCGCTGCATTGCCGCCTCCATCGCTATGAAGGGATACTTTACCAACGGGCCTCGCAAGTAAAGAATTCTTTCTTTTCAGTGACGGGGACGCAAGGCTTCTTGCAGGGCAGAGATCAGAGAAAGGATGACCTGTTGGGCTGACTGTGCCCTCAACGTCACAACCCTCGCCCCTCTCAGGAGCGGCTGACTGACCTTACCCCACGTGGACTCACGGAGCAAACCCTACAGCGATCTGAAGGAATTCCTCGGTGTGGTGCAGTGCGGTAAGAGAATCGAATCGGCAAAATGGTCACTTGGGAATCACCGTGTTCGGGGGAGTGGCTCGCGAGCGGCTGCAACTCAGTGAGCACAGTATTTATCGCAGCGGCGGCACGGCGGCGCGGATGCTCGACCTGAATACCGCAACGGCGACGACCACGTTCAAAGTTGGCGAGGTGACGTACACGCACACGGCATTCTGCTCATATCCCGACGGTGTTACCGTGGTTAAGATTACTGCCTCCGAAAAGGGAAGAATTACATTCAACGCCCGGCTGAGTCGCCCCACCGATCTCTACGCCGGTCCGTGGTTATCGATGGTAGACCGAATGATTAAGGAGGGCGCCTCGCGGTATGTCGATCCGGTTACGCCGGAAGTGTATGATGACAGCACCATCGGGTTTACCGGTCAAGCGGCAGACGACGGAACGAAATTCGCCGCCTTGATTACGGTGAGGGATATGGCTATGTGGAGTGGAAAAACGGGAAACTCTCCCGCGCGGCTATTCGCTCAAAAACCACGGGCACCTGCCCGGTTCGCTATGGCGAAGAGGTGGTCGAGGTCCGGGTGAACGCCGGCCGCACCACCGTGCTCGACGGCAATCTCGTTGCAGCGGAGAAGTAGGTCTGCTCTGAGGAGGAGTCCCTATGGGACTAGCACCACGTGAGAATCTGCGGAAAGCGTTGCGTCACGCCTGGCAAACACTCAAGCAAAAACCCACAAATCGCACAAATCCACCACTAAACCCGTTGACAGATTGTGGGTTTTGTGCGATTCTCGGGGCGTATTGAGCTAAGAAACCGAGCAGATTCGACGTACTAGCAGCGGGGCCGTATCATGAGTGACGAAGTCAAGCGAGAGGGGCGTCAACTCGAATACAAAGAAATGCTCAGCGATTATCGCTCGGTCTGCAAGACGATTGTCGCATTCAGCAATGATATCGGCGGCGAGATCCTCGTTGGCGTCCGGGACGCGGACCGTTCCCTGGTGGGGCTTTCGGAAGAGCGGGTCGAGCAATACCTGGAGGACATTCCCAAAGCTGCCTTTGACGCAATCACGCCCTATTGCGTACCGGAACTCACGACGCAATGGATCGGAGAGAAATGTCTCATACGAATCCGGGTGCATCCAGGCGAACGAAAGCCCTATCTCATCAAATCCGAGGGCACACCCAAAGGCGTCTACGTACGCATAGGTGCGCATTCCCGCCGGGCGACTCCTGAGCTTTATGAAGACCTGTTGAGACAGGGGGCGCGACGAAGTTGGGATGAAGAGGCGGCCGATATCGGCGTGTCGGAACTGGATCAAACCCTTCTTCGCACCTACTACAACGGTCCGCCGGACTCCTCATCGCTTCAGTCCGACCATGTCGTCGCACTGACCCAACCGTCTGCCCAGCTCAGAGTCACCCATGCCGGCGTCGTCTTCTTTCACCCGCGCCCATCTGACGTCCTGCCACAGTGCGAACTTCTATACAGTGAGTTTGACGGCGAGACACCGACCGACCCTGTCCGCACCATTGATATTTCCGCTCCACTTCCCGTTACCGTCAATCGCGTAGTGGAATTGCTAAAGGCCCATCTCATTGAAAAGGAAGAGGTCACAGGAGTCGTTCGCAGGCAGTCACAGTGGGCCATTCCGGAGCGCGCCGTGCGAGAAGTTCTGCTGAATGCTCTGATCCATCGGATGTATGCGATTTCTTCCTCCGTAAAGGTCGCCCTCTTTCCTGATCGGCTCGAAGTGTTCAGCCCGGGGAACTTCCCGGGGCCGATCGATCTGGAGCATCTCGGCAACGGCGTCTCGTACGCGCGCAACCCCAGACTGCGCCACCTGGCCCGCAAAGCCGGTCTAGTAGAGAAGCGCGGGCTGGGCTTCCGCCTGATCCTCGATTCCTGCCAGGAGAACCAGAACCGTCGTCCGGTGATTGTAGAGGGAGGGGATTACGTGAAAGTGACCCTCTTCAGGGGGAGAGAAGAGGACACAGACGGCCTTCCTGAAGATGCGCAGGCGCTACAACCCTACCGGGACAGCAACCGCCCGATCAAGACCGGCGAAGCCAGAGAGATTCTGGGCGTTTCCATCAACACCGCCCGATCTCGCTTGAAAGATCTCGTGCGCCTGGGGTATCTGCAGCCGAGAGGCAAGGGACGCGCGACCACGTACTACTGGATTTGAGGGAAGCGCTCTTAGTGGCGCGATAGGGACAGGCTCCATCCACGGTTCGCTATGGAGAAAAGGTGGTCGAGGTCCCGGTGAACGCCGGCCGCACCACCGTGCTCGACGGCAATCTCGTTGCAACGGAGAAGTAGACCTGCTCTGAGGAGGAGTCCCTATGGGATTAGCACCACGTGAGAATCTATTGGTTGCTTTGTTGATTGCCGTGTTTGCATCTGGTTCAAGGGGCGAGAATGCTGTGACACGATTCCATGTTGCTGACTACGGTGCGGTGGGCGACGGAAGAACCGATGACGGCCCGGCGATTCAAAGGGCCTTCGATGCGGCAGAAACATGCGCCGGGACGGCCGTGGTGGTGTTCCGGGAGAGACAATACCTCCTGGGCGGCAACCCCGAGGCCTGGCACACCTTCGTCATGGAGGATTCCTTCGATCTCGTCATCGAGGGCAACGGTGCCGCACTGGTCTGTTCAGACGCCAACCTCGCCCTCCACTTCAATGGAGGGAAGA
>CAZKRK010000570.1:0-4193 GCA_964555035.1 uncultured Victivallales bacterium
TCGGCGCGGAGTGGCGTGGACCGGTTGGAGCACGCTACGCGCCGACACTCGCAAGTGGCCCATGACCTTTCGATACAGCCCCGTCGCCGCAGCGCAGCGGAGGCGGGTGAGGGGCCGGCCCACGGTGTTCTCGGGATGGCCCCCCCTACCGCTCCTCCTCCGGAATCTGCGACACCATACTGACGGCGCGTTCAAAGGTTGGCTTGGGGCGGAAGTTGGGGTGGTCTTTGTAGCGCAGATTCTTGCGGCCCCAGTACATACCGTAGTACTGGGAGTTGGTGTCGATCCAGTTCGTGATGCGCAGGACCTCTTCGCGCTTCAGCTTCAGGTGGTCGTGCTTTGCAGCCAACCTGGCTGCGATCTCGGCCAGCTTGTTGTCGCGCATGTGGACCTTGCCGGGCGCCAGAATGCCGGCGAGCACGCTGGCGTGCGACCCGAGCGAGCGTGCGGGCAGATAGTGCACGTTGCCGGTCTTGGGATGATTCTCGCCGATCGTGGGGCCGACGAGGTCGTACTTGCCGCGGCTGCGACCCTTTCCGCGCCGGCGTTCGGGAATGAGCCGTTCATAGGAGACACAGAAGAGCTGGGTGCGCTCGCCGGACAGGTTTAAGCCCCCTTTGGGCTTCTCGCCGGAGTGGCACTTCAAGCAGTGCTTGTTCAGAACGGGCTGCACATCGGTTTCGTAGTCGAGGGGGCGCTGCCCGCGGGCTTCGCCGGGCTGTGGACCGGGTACGGACGGCGCGCGGTTGAGCGCGATCACGGACCTGTCTTCGCCGGTCTTGACAGCGTCGTGCGGCGTCTCATGGCAGCCGATACAACTGCGTGTCTCGCCCGGCATGTAATTGACGTAGGTGCGTTCCGTCTGCACCGCCATGTAGTTTTCGTCCAGCGCCTGGAAGAAGATATTGCGGCGTGCCGGCACAACGAAGTGGGCCGATCCGTCCGATTCGACGGGGACGACACCATGCTGGGCTTTTAGTCCGAGGTGCGTGTCCTTCGTGATGCAGGCATGCTGCTGGTCGTAGCAGTCGCCGCCCCAGCGTCGCCGCGTGGCCCAGGGGCGTGGGACCTGCTCGAGCACGCGGATGTGCTTGATCGTTCCGCGTTCGACATCCTCCATGCCGTGGTAGACGTCGGTGACAACGCACGTGGCCAGCTCCCGGGCCGCCATGTTCTTGTCGCGCGTCGTGGCCAGCACGGGTGGCCGGGCGCGCCGTTTGAGAGGGTAGGGGAGCCAGCAGGAGATACCTCTGTCGTCGTAGACGAGAGAGGGGCGCCCGAGGTCATCGAGAACATAGAGACCGTAACCCGTGGGGTCCTTCCATTCCCGCCCGGCCGGTTTGTGAGCGACGAGGAAGAGCCGTTCGGACAGCGGGTAGGGATCCTTGAACAGCGGGCCCTTGCCGGAGCGGTCGCCGCGCCATTCGTCGTTTTCGTTCTTGCGGAAGTGAAAACCCGGTTCCGAACGGATGTCGACGTAGGGCGTGATGTAGGTCATCGGCTCGCGCGTGCGGATTGGTTTTGACATGTCCAGGCGGATCACCGTGCCGACACCGTTTTGCGGGCAGTGGGGTGTGCCCATGACGACGTACTTGTTCTCCGCGTCGGGGATGTGACGGCCGTAGATGAAGGTCGGCGGCAGCGAGATGTCGTTGGCATACACCTCGGCTGAGCTGCTGCCGTCGGGGTACATGGACCAGAGGCACTTGACGCTGACCGCCCCTTTGTCGAGGTACTCCCACCGCGTGTACATGACGCGGCCGTCGGGGAGGATTGCCGGCGACGCTTCGCTGACCGAGCTGTTGCTGAGGCGCAGCATGCCGCTGCCGTCGGGCTTCATGCGGTAGAGGACGGTGGTCGTGAAATCGTCCGGCGAGTCGCAGAGGATGCCGTACTGGCAGCGCGTCGAGATAAAGACGATATCGCCGTCGGGCAGGTAGCAGGGGTGCATATCGTCAGTGCCGTGGTGGTAGTGCGGGCGAGCGCGATAGAGTCGCTGGAGCTCGGCTTCATTGTCGGCGGGAAAGGTCAGCTGCCTGAGCCCGCCGACGCGTTTGCCGCTGTCAGGATCGATGCCGATCTCGTAGATGCGGTATCCCTGCTGGGCCTCGCCTTTCCAGGCGAAGACGATCTTGTCGGCCTCCCAGTTGACGTCGAAGCGTTCGAAAACGCCACCTTCGAGCTCCGGTACGAGTTCCCACACTTTGTCGGTCTTGACGTCCAGCACACACAGGTTGCCGCCGGGCATCCATTTGCTGTTGATGAACTCGGTGTAGTAGTGGTTGGCCGAGTAGGTGAAGCGTTTGACGAACACGATCTTGTCGAACCCGTACGCGGTCAGACCTTGTGCGGTAGCGCGTCGTCCCGGGTCGGCATCGGACGGCGGTGCGTCGTCGGCGTTCAAGAACTGCGCGGAGAACGTAGCCGTGCACAGCAACAGGGCGAGAGAATGCGGTTTCATCATCGGAAGGCTCCACGGTTGAGGTTGAGATTGTGAGTGAGAGCGGCGATTATCGCCTCGGGCCGCGGCCGAAACAAGGGGAAAACGACTAGCACGCGGGCGTTGGGACAGAGACAGCGACGTGGTTGCCCCGGTCCGGCATTCCGAGGACACCAAGGCCCGCCCCTCACCCGCCTCCGCTGCGCTGCGGCGACCTCTTCCCCGAGGGGAGAGGTGATTCGCGCGCTCCCACGGGGCCGTATCAAAAGGTCAGAAGTTCCGTTGCGCTCCGGCCGGTCCACGCCACTCCGCGCCGATCCGCGTTGCGTCTCGGGCTGCGTGGCTCACTACGAGCAGGGCGCGTGCGTTGGGTTTGTAGTTAGAGGGTGTCCGAAAAGGGTTCGCGCGGATTCCGCGGCGTATTCAGGAGCAGATTAGGGCGAAAGATTAGGGCAAAAGATTACGGTCTCGCCGTCGCACCCTAATCTTTCGCCTTAATCTTTGGCCCTAATCTCCTGGCGTCCCCTTTTTGCGCGCATTTCCGGCCAGAATCGGTTGCCGACCCTTTTCGGATGGGGTCTAGTTAGGCTCGCAGTGAGCGGAGCGAACGGAGTGCCGTGGACCGGTCGGAGCGCAACACAGCTTCTGACCTCTTGATACAGCCCCGTCGCCGCAGCGCAGCGGAGGCGGGTGAGGGGCGGGTCTTGGTGTCTTGCGGGGGCTTGTAACGGCGGAGGACCGCCGGCTCCAGTTCTGCTTGAGAATCGTTGCCCTACATCGTCGCCTGCAGGTAGGTCGTCAGGTTGATGGCCTGGTTGGCGATGCCCAGCTTCCTGCGGATATGTTCGCGGTGGCGGCTGATGGTGGCGGGGGCGATGCCGCGGATTTCGGCGATCTCCTTGGTCGGCATGCCGTCGCGAACCATCTTGCAGATGCGGATCTCCGTGGGCGTCAGCGAGCGGTACTTTCGTGCAAGCTCGCTGACAAAGGGCGAGGCAATGTCCTCGAGGTTGTCGCGCAGGAGGTCTACATACTTGCGTTGCGGTTTCGGGACGCGAATGGCAAGGGCGTGCAGGATCGGCAGCAGAACCTTCTCGACGTTGGCTTCGATGTCTTTGCGGATCTCCCGTTTCTCGTCCTCGATGCGGTTGAGGACGGTGCGTAGCGCCGCGTTGGTCTCACGGATGGCCTCGCGTTCGATGGTGAGCTGACGGTTGGTCTCCTTGAGTTCGTGTTCCGTGGCCATCCGGGCGGCTATCAGGCCGATATGCTCGGCCACGGCCTCGATGAGGGCCCGTTCCTCCTGGAGAAATGGGCCTTCGTAGGACTCCGGCATTTGCTCCGTGTAGAAGACCTCGACCTTTCCAACGACTTCGCCGTGCATGTCGATGCCGGCCTGTTGGCGCCAGCGCGTCACGCGGAAGCTCCGGGTTGTGAAGGTCTGTCCCTTGAACACGATCCGTCCGCACGTGATTTCGGGGTACTGCCAGGAGGGGGGCAGGATGTTGACGACGCCGCGCAGGAGATCGTCCATCGAGCCTGGATGGCGCTCGGCAAGCTGTGCCACGGCATAAAGACAGTTCAATTCCTTGATGCGCTCCCCGAGCGCGTGCTCCATCCTGGCGGGGTCGCGCTCGACACTGGGGGCTAGACGCCACTCAAACTCAAGTGGTGCAAGAGGTTGCGCAGGCTTAACGTCGTGTTCATGCCCGTGGGTGTGCGTTTCCATGTTCAGGTCTGTCCCCGTCTTCTC
>CAZKRK010000571.1:0-4174 GCA_964555035.1 uncultured Victivallales bacterium
CCAGGTTGAATTGACGGGCGTTTCGCAAACGTAGACCTTTTCGGACGGGGTCTAGATAGAGGTTGTTCGGTTGCCGAAGTCGTGCGTACACGTTCGGGCAGAAGCGAGTCCACATCACCGGACTACTGAATGGGAACGGGGCACGATCTACGGATGAAGAGAGAGCTGACTATGAGTCGAGAAACGGTACCATTCGGCATCATCGGGTGTGGATTGATGGGACGGGAGTTTGCCGGCGTGGCGGCGCGCTGGTGCAACCTGCTGGGTGCGCCCCCGGGGCCTGAGATCGTCGCGGTGTGCGACAGCGTTCCCGAGAGTATGGCGTGGTTCCGGGAGTCGATTCCCAGTGTGAAGACCTTCACGTCGGACTACCGCGAGCTGCTCGACGTTCCCGGACTCGCCGCCGTGTACTGTGCCGTGCCGCACGACCTGCACCAGCCTTTCTACACCGACATTCTGAAAGCGGGCAAACACCTGCTGGGAGAGAAACCGTTCGGCATCGACCGCGCGGCCAACGCGGCCATTCGGGAAGAGATCGCGCGGCACCCGGAGCTCGTGGTGCGCTGTTCCTCGGAGTACCCGTTCTGTCCCGGCCCCCAGCGCATAGTCGAGGCGTGGAAGAACGGTGAGCTGGGCAAGATCATTCAGATCGACGTCGGCTATCTGCATTGCAGCGACCTCAATCCGGACAAGCCCATCAACTGGAAGCGCATGACCGAGGTCAACGGCGCGTACGGGTCCCTGGGGGACCTAGGACTCCACACGATGCACATCCCGATCCGCCTCGGTTGGAAGCCGGAAACCGTCTACGCGCAGCTGACGCAGATCGTCACCGAGCGACCCGACGGGCAGGGCGGCCGCGTGCCGTGCAAGACCTGGGACAACGCCACGCTGCACTGCAACGTCAAGAGCGCGGACGATGCTTTCCCCATGACGGTAAAGGCGTGGCGGATCGATCCGGGTGAGATCAACACCTGGTGCATAAGCGTCAAGGGGACGAAGCTCTCCATGCGTTATTCGACGGCTGAGCCCGACACCCTCTGGTCGCTGCCGTACGAGGCCGGGGGAACGCAGCTCTGGCGTAAGCAGAACGTGAACTATACGCCGGCATATCCGACGATCACCGCCGGCATTTTCGAGTTTGGTTTCCCCGACTCTTTTCTGCAGATGTGGGCCGCATACATGGATGAGCTGGCGGGAAACGAACCTCGCTTCGGCTGCGTCACACCGGCGGAGACGGCGGATTGCCACGCCGTGTTCACGGCGGCGTTGGAATCGCAACAGGCAAATCAAGTCGCCACAGTGCAATATGAATAGGAAGAAGAGTTAGAAAGGAAGAGACCAATGAAGGACTTTGTATTTCACAATCCGACCAAGATCGTTTTCGGCGAAGGCACGATCTCCGGGCTGGGCGAAGAGGCCAAGGCGTACGGCAACAAGGTCCTGCTGGTGTACGGCATGGGCAGCGTCAAGCGCAACGGCGTCTACGACCAGGTGGTCGCGTCCCTGGGAGAAGCGGGAATCGAGATCGTCGAGTTCCCCGGCGTACAACCGAACCCCGTGCTTTCGCACGCCAGGAAAGGCGTCGCGCTCGCGAAGGAGACCGGTGTCGACGCGATCGTGGCCGTGGGTGGCGGCAGCGTCATCGATGAATCGAAGACGATTGCGGCCGGCGCGGTGACGGACACGGATGTCTGGAAGTTCTTCACCTTCGAGGAGTCGATGAAGGACGCCTTGCCGCTCCTGACCGTCCTGACGATTCCCGCGGCCGGGTCGGAGATGAACGGCGGGATGGTGATCACGAACGAAGAGACCTCGGACAAGTGGGCCGCCGGCGGGTCCGGCAGTCCCGTCTATCCGAAGGTATCCATTCTCGACCCGTCCGTCACCCACACGATCCCGGCCAGCTACGTGGCCTTCTCGGCCGCCGACGCCATATCTCATCAGCTCGAGGGCTACATGACCCACCAGGACGAGTGGGCGCCCATTCAGGACCGGTACGTGGAAGGGCTCGTCAAGTCGATCATGGAAGCTACCGACAAGATCGTCGCCGACCCCAACGACGCCCAGGGCCGCGCCACCATGATGTGGGCCGCGACGATGGCCTTCAACGACTTGTCCTCGGCCGGGGTCGGCCCGATCGGCTTCCCCAACCACCTGCTCGAGCATCCGCTCAGCGCGATCTACGACATCGCCCACGGCGGCGGCCTGTCGATGGTGATGCCCGCCTGGATGACCTATGCCGTCCGCAACGGCAACAAGAAGATCGCGCGTTTCGCACGCGAGGTCTTCGGCGTGGCGCTCGAGGACGACGAAGCCGCGGCCATGGAAGGCATCCGGTTGTTCAAGGCCTGGCTCAAGAAGATCGGCACCTACACCGCCTTCGAAGATGCCGGCATCCCGGAATCCGACATCGACAAGATCACCGAGAGAACCGCCGTACTTGCCAACCTCTGGGGCCTGACCGACTACAACGCGGACAACATCGGCGAAATCTACCGCATGTGCGGCCCGTTCAAGGCGTAAGGGGGATCACGTTGGAATGGCACTTGCCTAGACGAGATCCCACGCCCTTGCGGCGTGGGATCTCGCTCAAGCGTCGAAAGAGGATGAGGAGAGGGTCAACACAAGGAGAAGAAAATGAGCAGACTGACCGTATTTGCTCTCGTGGCAACATCTCTCGGCATGTCCTTTCTGCATGCTGCCGACAAGCCGAACGTAGTGCTGGTGCTGGTGGATGACCTCGGGTGGACCGACCTGGGCTGCCAGGGCTCCGGATACTACGAGACCCCCAACATCGACCGCCTGGCCGCCTCCGGTGTGCGCTTCAGCAACGGCTACGCCGCATGCGCCGTCTGCTCGCCCACGCGCGCAGCCGTCCAGACCGGCCGCTACCCGCACCGCACAGGCGTGACCGACTGGATCCGCTCACGCTTCCAGGGCGGCAGCATCCCGGCGGACAGGAAGAACCCCTGCTGGCGCCCGAAGTCGCAATGGGGGCGCAAGCGGAAGATCCTCGTCCCCCCGAACGCGCTCTGGATGGAGAGCAGAGAGGTTACCATCGCCGAGCTGCTGAAACCCTCGGGATACCGGAGTTGCTACATCGGCAAATGGCACCTGGGCACGGATTCCTGGTACCCGACGGAACAGGGCTACGACTTCAACTTCGGCGGGTGCGACTACGGGCAGCCCCCCAGCTACTTCGATCCGTACAACCAACCCAAGGGAAGGCACGAAAGCCTGCGCAAGGGCATCTTCAATCTGCCGGGGCGCAAGCCGGGCGAGTACCTCACCGACCGCGAAGCCGACGAGGCCGACGGCTTCATCCGCAAACACAAAGATGCCCCTTTCTTTCTCATGCTCGCCAACTACGCCGTGCACACGCCCATCCAGGCCAAGAAGGAAGTGACGGCCAAGTATGAGCAGAAGCCCAAGACAAATCAGAAGAACGCCAAGTACGCCGCCATGGTCGAGAGCGTTGACGATGCCGTCGGCAAGATCATGAACACGCTCGACGAACTGACGCTCGACGACAAGACCATCATCGTCTTCACCTCCGACAACGGCGGACTCCTGGGGCCGACCCACAACGCGCCGCTGCGCTCGGGAAAGGGCTATCCGTTCGAAGGAGGGATCCGGGTGCCTTTCATCGTCAGGTGGCCCGGGGTCGCCCGCGAGGGGATAACCGTTGACGAACCGGTCATAAGCATGGACATCTTTGCGACCATCGCGGCCGCAACCGGCGCGGACCTGCCGGCCAACACCGAGATCGACGGCAGAGACCTGCGCCCGCTCCTGACCGGCAAAGGGGATTTCGAACGCGACACGCTCTACTGGCATTTCCCCCACTACCGCCACAAGCCCGGTCCCTACAGCATCATCCGCGACGGCGACTGGAAACTGATCAAGTGGTACGAAGGCCCGGTCGCGCTCTTCAACCTGAAAGACGACCTCGGCGAGTCAAAGGACCTGTCTGCGAGCATGCCGCAACGGGTCAAAGAGCTTGACGAAAAACTGACGGCGCACCTCGAGCGCACAACCGAACGGATCCCCGCGCCAAATCCCAACTGGGGCAAGAAGAAGTAGTGCCTCGCGTTGGCGCCGACGCCGCACGTCCCTCTGCGCCCCACCTTCGTAGACTCGCCGGAGGCCACGCGCAATCGCGCGGGGCCGG
>CAZKRK010000572.1:0-4170 GCA_964555035.1 uncultured Victivallales bacterium
AGCGCAGCGGAGGCGGGTGAGGGGTTGGCCGTTGGCGCCCTCGGGATGACAGGGCGGGGTTGCGGTTTCCCTACCGAATTGTCCAAGACGCCACGCGCCCGGGGTGTTGCCGACCAGATGTCTCCAAGAGCGAAATCGTGACGAACCATTGACGTGGCCGTTTGACCGGGGTAAGAAGGGCGAGATTACGGGAGGGAACGCCAGTTGGAACAGATGCCGGAACAAGCCGAAAGCAACGAGGAGCAGGCGGCACATACGTCGCCTCCCCCCGTTCCCGCCGCCAAACAGGCCGCCGCGTCCGAGGCGGCATCGCCGAAATCTCCGAAGCGTGCGCCGGTCCTCCCGTCACTGATGGGGTTGCCCGTCGGCCGGGCGGACACGGGCATCATCGTCTTGCTGGCCGCGGCCGCCGATCTTTGTCTCTATGCAAGGCCGGGTGGTACGGGGGCGTCCTGTCTGTTGCTGGCGGCGTTGGCGGGTCTCGTCATGGCACAACGCGGAAGGACCACGCGCGCCAACTGCCTGCTCGCGGTCGTGGTTATGCTCGCCGCCGTGCTGATGGCATGGCGGCACTGGTGGCTCCTGTACGTCGTCGGTTGGTCGTCGCTCCTCGTCTTTGCCGCAAAGAGGCAACGTCCTGACTGGCCCCTGCTCGAGGCATTGTGGGGCGCTCTTCAAACGATCGTGCAGGCGCCCGTGCGTCTTGCCGGGCATTTCCAACGTCGGGGACAGGAAACCCCGGCTTCGGCCGACGGCGACGGCGGTCCGGCGCCCCGCAAGGGAGCCGGCGTGCGTGTCGTGGCAATACCCGTCGCTGTCTGCGCGTTGTTTCTGCTCATCTTCGCCGCCGCCAATCCCGTCGTGACCAGGGTGTTCGAAACGATCGGCGCCCACGTCAGCGATTTCTTCTGCCACATCGGTGAGTATGTCACAATTGGACGGGTGATGTTGTGGCTTCTGTGGCTGATGCTCTTTGCGGCGCTGATCCGACCGGCGGTCAAGTCACGCCTCGCGAGATGGCTGGAGACATACGGCGAGGAACTCAAGCAGGACAGGTCCGCCGCACTTGCGCATGACACTTTCGCGAGCGCGTTCTGGACGCTGGTTTCGGTCAACGTCCTCTTCCTGGCCTATAACGCCATGGATTCCGTCTATCTCTACCTCAAAGCCACTTTGCCCGCGGGGATCACGTGGACCGATTACACCCATCGCGGCTGCGGATGGCTGACGCTTGGGCTTCTGGTCAGTAGCGTCGTCATCGGATCGATCTTCCGTGGCGGGCTGAACTTCCATCCGCGGGCGCGTGGACTCAAGAAACTCTCCTACGTCTGGGCGGCGCAGAACGGACTTCTGGCGATTGGCTCCATGCGGCGGCTGCAGATGTACATCGATTTCAGTGGCCTGACCCACCTGCGCATCACCGGCATCTACGGTTCCCTGCTTGTCGCCGCCGGTTTGGCAATCATGGTCTACAAGGTGCGCACCAACCGCGGTTTCATCTGGCTGGTGCGACGCTACGTGCTGGCTTTCTGCATGGCGTTGACGATCCTGGCGCTCACGCCGAACGAGTGGGTCTGTGCGAGCTACAACGTGAAGAAAATCATGGAACACAAGCCGCGCGCGCTTCGTCCCGTGTTTCTGAAGAGGCTTTCTCCCGAGGCCTTGCCGCCGCTCGTCGCGCTGCTCGACTACGAGCGCGACGACGGCGACGCGGTCCGGCAGCGAATGGTCCGCGAGGGAGTTGCCGCCTTGCTGGGACGGCACTTGAAGGAGCTCGACGCCCGCGACTCAGTCTGCTGGGCGAAGCAACAGGGCTCGGCACGCTGGGCGCTCAAACACCTTCGCGCCGCTGGGGACAGGATCCATACCGTCGTTTCCGAAGACAGGTGGAACTCGGCCCGCGGCAGGATCCTCGAAGACTACGACCTCTCCTCCCCGAAGGCGGTGGCCTGGTAGCGGTTTCGCGCCCTGAAACTCCACGCCGCAAGGGCGTGGGATCTCGCCTGACCCGACTTTCGCCGTTCGCGGCTGCGAACGGCGAAAGTCGGGCTAGTTGGCGGTTGCCCATACGACCTGGTACGGGGCAAGAGTCACGGTCCAGGTGTCTCCCGTGATTGTGAACTCCTGTTCGGAGGCGAGATCGGTGTAGGCGCCTTCGCCCAGGTTTGCGGCGGATAGAGGGATTGAAAGCGCAACCTCGTCAGCGGAGACACTGACGAGGCAGAGCACGGCGGTCTTCCCGTCCACGGCCGTCCGCCGGACCGCGAATACGCGTGGATCGATACTCAACACGTCCTGGGCGGCGTTGGGGTGGAAGGCGGGGGTCGTGGTGCGGACCTCGAGCAGATCGATGTAGCGTTTTGCAATGGGGGTGTGAATCGAGTCGGGATCGGCGAAGGCCTCGAACAACTTCTCTTCTTCGACGGCGGTTCGGTTGATGCCGCGGAAGGTCTCGCCCCGGCAGACGGCATCGGTGTCGTTGTGCGAGCCGAACATGCTGGGCAGGTAGATGCCGGGCACGCCGCGCAGAACAAGGGCAATGGCGCGGGAGGCAATGAACCGCGCAACCTGGCTTTCGACGGCTTCGTCGGTTGCGTCTCCCGACAAGGCGCTGAGCCAGGTTGCGTTCAGCTCGTACGGGCTCCGTGAGCCGTCGCCGTTCGACTTCATCGAAACCCGGCCGCCGCAGGCCCTGATGGCGTCGCACATGAGGGCAATGTCCTCTTCGTTCAGGATGCCCCGCGCACCCATGACGCCGATGCCGTCGTGGGAGTCCAGGAAGTTGAAGAACGCCGTTGTCGTTGAAGGAGGCACCAGGTCCCGCGCCCAGCTCGTCAACCTCTCGGCGCTGCCCGTCAGGAACGCGTGCAGGACGAGGGGCGGCAACGCGAAGTTGTAGACCATCTGGGCCTCGTCCGTGCCGTCCCCGAAGTAGGTCACGTTGTCGCTGTGAGGCACGTTGGTTTCGGTGATGATCGCCACGTGCGGCGCCGCTACATCGAGGAGATCACGAAAGAGCTTTACGATCTCATGCGTCTCTTCAAGGTGCGCGCAGGACGTGCCCATTTCGTACCAGAGGTAGGTGACGGCATCCAGGCGCACAATGTCGGCGCCTCGCCGCACGTATTCGAGCAACGTTTCGGCGATTCTCAGCATGACGGCCGGGTTCTTGAAGTTCAGGTCGATCTGGTCGGGCGAGAATGTGGTCCACACGTGGCGCGGCCCGTTGATGGTAGCGAACTCCGTGAGGAGGTCCGACGTCCGCGGGCGGAGAATCGCGGCGAGCTCGTCCTGCTCGATTTCTTCGCGGGATTGGAAGTTGATGAAGAAATCCTGGTACGCCGGATCGCCTGCCAGGAAGCGGCGGAACCATTCGCTCTTGGCTGAACAGTGATTGAAGACCCCGTCGAACATCAGTTTGAATGACTTCCCCAGTTCCGCGATGTCCTGCCATGTTCCCAGCTCGGGATCGACTTCGGTGTACGACACGACCGAGAAGCCGCGGTCGGAGGAATACGGGAAGAACGGCAGCACGTGGATCGTGGAGATCAAGCCCCGGAAGAAGACTTCCGCGAAGTCGGTCAGCGTGCGGAGCGGGGTGCGTGTTTCCGAGACAACAAGATCGCCGTACGTGATCAGGACGACGTCCTGTTCGGTGAAACGGTTTGCAGGTTGGACCGCGTCCTCGGCGGCGTGCATCTCGGGTGTCCCGTGGGCATGGTGTACCTGCACTATCCGGCGGAGCTCGCCGTACAGTCCGTCGGCCGCGTCTTCTCCATACAGCAGGGCCAGCCGCTGCGTCATCGAACGGCGTTTGCTCTCGGGGATTTCCACCGGGGGCAGGGAGTAGTCCGGTTCGAGACGGTACTGCAATTCCCGGAAGGGGTCGTTTGTTTCGTAGGTGTTCGTTGGGGACTTCATGCTTCTAACGATCTCCTTTCCTATCACAATCGCACCGCTGCTCGGGCGAAGTCGAGTGCTGAGTCACACCACCGCAATTATCGGCTCCTTAATCGTGGATTCTTTGAGTAGATGAGTCAACGACTTGTGCGATCGTTCCGTGAGGTGGCAACGTGCTGAGTGTTCAGTGTTCAGGGGTTCGGCGTTCAGAGTTCACGCCGCGGCGATGGGGCTGTATCAAAAGGTCAGAAGTTCCGTTGCGCTCCGACC
>CAZKRK010000573.1:0-4145 GCA_964555035.1 uncultured Victivallales bacterium
CGGCACAATTCTTGACCCGGGGGCCGGGTTTCTCGTATGGTTCAGTCAGAAATCGGGCACTTCACGTGGCCCAGCAGACGTGTTGGCCGGGGGCTTGGAAAAGCAAACTCCTATTGGCGGCTTGCTGGGCTTTCCGATGCAGGGTCAGGTGATATCTCATTTCTAACGAATAAGCGCTACGCCAAGGCTGTTGAGAGTACCGGTGCGTCTGCCGTCATCGTGGCGTCAGACTGGGAAGGTGATGCGCCCTGCGCTCTGGTCAGGGTCGAGAATCCTGACAAGGCATTCATGTTGGCGGCGCAGTCTTTTGCGCCTGCTGACCCTGATCCGGTTCCCGGCATCGACCCCTCTGCTGTGGTTAACGACAAGGCTGAAGTAGATCCCGGTGCAACGGTCGGCCCGCTCTGCGTCATTGAAGAAGGCGCAAAGATTGGGAGCGGAACGGTGCTGGTTGCCGGGTGCTATGTTGGGCGCGAAGCGCAGCTCGGCTCGAACTGTTTTCTGCACGCTAACGTATCTGTACGTGAGCGGGTTCAGGTCGGTGACAGAACGATTATTCATTGCGGTGCGGTGATTGGCAGCGACGGGTTTGGGTATGTAAAAGAGGGCGAGGCATGGAAGAAGATCCCTCAGGTCGGCATAGTTGTTCTTGGTGACGATGTTGAGATAGGCGCTAACGTCACTATCGACCGGGCCCGGTTCGGCAAGACGGTGATTGGGAATGGCGCCAAGATCGACAACCTCGTTCAGATCGCGCATAACGTCAATGTAGGCGAAAACGCAGCTATGGCTGCTCAGGTGGGTATCGCAGGCAGTGCCGTTGTCGGAAAGAACGTACAGCTCGGTGGTCAGGCTGGTGTTTCAGGTCATGTCAGGGTGGGAGACAATACGATCGTTGGCGGACAGTCGGGGGTCACCAAGGACGTTGATGCCAACAAGTTTGTGTCTGGTCTTCCGGCGCTTCCGCATCGTGACACCATGAGGATGCATGCGAATGCGCTGAGGATACCCGCTCTGAAGCAGAAGATAGCTGAGATTGAAAAGAAGATGAAAGATCTTGAAGATTCTACGGAGGCGGGAGGCGAACAATGAAAGTTCTGGTAACCGGTGGAGCCGGCTACATTGGAAGTGTGACCACTGAGAAGATGCTCGATGCAGGTCACGAGATCGTGGTCTTTGACAACCTTGAGCGCGGCCACAGGCAGGCTCTTGATGAGCGCGCCCGGTTTATTGAGGGAGATCTAAGGGACAAGGAAGGCATCCTTTCCGCAATGATGGACGTAAAGCCTGACGCAGTTATGCACTTTGCTGCCTATGCTCTTGTTCCCGAATCCATGGAGAAGCCAGAGATCTATTTTCGCAACAATCTGGACGGTGGCGTTAACCTTTCAGAGGCGATGCTGAAAGCTGATGTTGGGCGCATAGTGTTCTCTTCAACTTGTGCAACATACGGTCAGCCGGAAACAGTTCCGATTACTGAGGACGAGAAGCAGAAGCCGGAGAATCCTTACGGCGAGTCAAAGCTTCAGTTCGAGAAGGTGCTCAACTGGTATCGCGAGCTTCACGGTATGAAAGCCATCTTCCTTCGCTATTTCAATGCGTGCGGGGCTACAGAGAAGTTCGGCGAAGACCATGATCCCGAAACGCACCTCATTCCGCTCGTCTTGCAGGTTCCCCTTGGCAAGCGGGAGAACGTTAAGATTTTTGGTGAAGACTACGACACTCCTGACGGCAGCTGCATACGGGACTACATTCACATAGTTGATCTGGCGCAGGCGCATATCCTGGCGCTTGAGACTGAGAAGGACGGGCCGTACAACCTTGGAAACGGCACAGGCTTCTCGGTCAAAGAAGTGATCGATGTATGCCGCGAGGTTACCGGCCATGATATTCCGGCAATTAAGGCCGAGAGGCGTCCAGGCGATCCTCCAAGGCTAATCGCAGGCGCTGACAAGGCGCGCAATGTTCTTGGCTGGAAGCCCGAGTATCCGGACCTCAAGGATATCGTGGAAAGCGCCTGGCAGTGGCATCAGGCCCATCCCGACGGATACAAGTAGGCTTGCTGATTTAAGAATGAAGATTCTTAATTAGGGGCAAGCTGTGTCTATGCAAGTTTCCGCTTTGCAGCTGCCCAGAAAGTGTATATGCCAAGGGCGGTTCCGATCGGTACGCTAGGGATGCTCAGGACGCCTGAGACAACGGCCATCTTTACACCCCATTGCTTCTTTTTGTGGACACCCCACGCTGCCAGGAGGTAGATAGCCGCGAAGACGAAGCCAAGTGCTATGGAGATGTGAACCATATTACCAAAATAATGCGCCAGCTCCACGAACGACTCCTGCGCGTTCTTGTATGCCAGTGCAGAGAATGGAGTGGCAATCAATGTCAGGATGCCGAACACGAGGTTGGCTATCTTAATGAT
The DNA here is from genome assembly GCA_964555035.1 of uncultured Victivallales bacterium. Lineage (GTDB taxonomy): Bacteria > Verrucomicrobiota > Kiritimatiellia > UBA8416 > CAYOBW01 > CAZKRK01. Next base: position 2,423 of record CAZKRK010000573.1, read on the forward strand.
CTTCCGGTGCGGGTTGCGTTGGCTTTCGGACGTCGAGAGGACTTCCTTGATTGTTGCCATATCTGACTGCAGCTGGTCTGCGTTCATTTCTCCGCTTGGACTTGCTTCTGCTGTATCGGCTTTCATCTATTCTACTCCTTGATGTTCGTTATTATTCATTTCTTTGAAATTGAGTTGATCAGCTGCTGCATCGTCTCGAGGTAGTTGAGCAGCGCCTTGCTTCCTTCATCGGTAATCGCATAAGTTGATTTTGGCCGTCGGCCAACGAACTCCTTTGTACAAGAAATGTACTTGATTGCTTCCAGCTTCTGCAGGTGAGTTCCGATAGCTCCGTCAGCTACCTTCAGGCGCTTCCGGAGAGTCGTGAAATCGAGATCACCATCAGCCTGCAGGGCAGTGAGCACCCCCAGCCGGACCGGTCCATGAACGGCAGTATCAAGGCTCGAGAAATCAATAGGCGTGTCTTCATTTACTCTCATCATGAGAATACTCTAAACTTAAGAGTATCGAACCGTCAACGGAAAAAGTAACTTTTTTGATTATGAGCGGGGGCGTGCGATCTGTATCAGCACATTAGCGAATACCCTGTTATCTTTCCCAAATGGGCTTCTGGCTCTCTTCAACCTGCTTCAGGAACTTCTGATCCTCCGGGGAAGTCCTCGCAGCCCATCGCCAGAAGGCCTTCTTGTCGTTGTAGTCCAGGTACAGTCGTCGCAGTAGGGATTGTCGTCGCTTCTGGTCCTTTAGTGACTTGTATATAGAGGCGGTCAGCTCGGCAGCCTTCGGTGCATTATGAGCCGACAGGTTATAGGCAACTTGGTAAAGAGCATTAAGGCGCTCATCCGCGTCTTCTATTGAACGCGCCACGCTCGTTGCCTTTACTGGACTTAGGCCAGTCCAGCAGTTGGCCAGGTACTTCAGCTGTTTATTACGGACGGCCTTGTCTTCGATGGAGCGGGCTACTTTTTCAGCCATGTGAAGGCGCTTTTGCGAACAGGGTTTCTTCCCGCCCGTTAGCCCACCTACCGCATCACCCAGGAGTTTCGACTGCGTCTTTGCATCCTCGACCGACCGAGCTAAGTCTACAGCCTTATCCGCATCTCCTTTACTGGCCCAACCCCAAATAACATAAGAAAGGGTGGTCGTCTTTCGTACATCGGTTTCCTTCATTGACCGCCAGATTGATTCCGCCAAGGCAGGATCGGTTTTCGAGCACTCAAGGACCATTCCATCTAGCGTGTAGGAACGCTGTTCCTTATCCTTGATCGCATGTGCGAAAGCCAGCGCCTTCTTCGGATCTTTTTTGACCATCTCCATTGCCTCTTGGCGTGGTCCCGCATGTGCCCAAATGGGGGTAGCCAGAAGCAATATCAGCCAGATCGCATTTCTTGTCACTTCATGCCCTTTCTGGTTCTTGTCTCCACCTCATAAACCCAGCAGATATGGGGACATTACTCTCTTAGCTCTAGCTGCATGCTCTAATTATTGGAAGAGACTTACCCAAGAAATCTACGACAGTTACTGAGTGTTTGTCGAAAGGGATAGGGGCTCGGATTACTATTCAGGTCAATCAGCTGTTAGCCGCATCCTGATCGTTGCTTTCTTCTTCAATGAGCTGGGCCCGTATGGCTGATATTTGCTCGGCAGTAACTCCAATTGAGAGAAGATATACGTCGCCCGGATTTCCTCGCGTCGTTCGATGAAGCCCGCGATCTGCGCCCAG
>CAZKRK010000574.1:0-4140 GCA_964555035.1 uncultured Victivallales bacterium
CCGACCTCTCCCCCGAGGGGAGAGGTGGATGGCGCGCTCCCACCTCTCCCCTCGGGGGAGAGGTCGGGCCGACGCAGGAGGACCGGGTGAGGGGCCGGCGGCCGGTGTCCGCGGGATGGCGTCCCGTTCCCTCCCGAACCTTTTTTCAGACAAAACCGACACCATCCCGCGTCGTAGTATATGAGGACCATTGATGAGAAACGCGCGGTGACAGACAAGCCAGACAGGGATGGGAAAATCCGCGCGGCTATCAAACGCGACGACCCGAAGGCGCTCGAGATGATCTGGGAATGCTACAGCGACGACCTGCTTGCCTTTCTGACCGCCAACTTGCGGTCCCGCCATGACGGCGAAGAGGTGCTCCAGAACCTGTTCGTCAAGATTGCCCGCGATCGTCGCCGCCTGGGCCGTGCCGGAAATGTGCGCGCCTATCTCTTCACGGCTGCCCGCAATGCAGCCATTGACTACCGCCGCAAGGCCAAACCGGGAGTTCCCCTCGACTCCGTTGATTTTGGACTAGTGGCCGAGGAGGCGGAGGCGATGCCGGATGCCGACGAGAAGCAGGCCGTCGCCGCGGCGCTGGCCCGGCTGCCCGCCGAGCAGCGGGAGGTCGTCATTCTGAAGATCTATCGCGACATGACCTTCCGCGAAATCGCGGCGGCCGTGGGCACGTCTTTGAATACGACGGCCAGCCGCTATCGCTACGCACTCGAGAAACTCGGCGGAATGCTGGAGACGATTCGATGAACGACCGCGACAGGACGCAGGTAGAGGAACGTCTGGCGCACTACGCCATGCCGCCGACAGACACCGCGCTTCGTGAGCGCACTCTCGGCACCGCCCGCGCCGCATGGAGTGCTTCGCGTGGAGAAGAAGTCCTGCTGTGGCCGACGTTTGTACGGACCGTGGCGGCCGTAGCGGCCACGGCGATCGCGGCCTACGTCACGCTCACGGTAGACAGCAGGTTGACGGCATCGGTCCGGCCCGGCGAAGTAACCCCGGTTGCGCGCGTCACGCCCCCCTCCGAGTCGGAACAGTGGCTCGCGCAGCTTGGAATCGACCATCCCATTTATCGTCACATGCTGCGCGTGGACAGGCGAAGTTGCGCGTCCCTCATGCTCCCACACTTTCCAGACAGGCTCGACAAGTTCATCGACAACGGAGGCTAGACATGAAACGGATCGCAAAGTGGACCCTCATTTGGATCGGCGCTATCGCCGCGGTTCTGGTTGGCACCCACGCCATCCTGACCGCGGTTACCGGCAGACAGATTCGAGCGGCCTACAAGGCACTCGAAGACGCGGGCCGTCCGCTGACCGCGGCGGAGATCATACCGCCCGAAATTCCGGAGGCCGACAATGCCGCGCCTCTCTACGCCGGAGCATTCAAGGTGCTCGACGCGATGGAGGGGGAGGAGTGGTCCGACACACTTGCGGAGTTGGCCGACAAGAGGGAGCAGCTCTCCACCAACGAGCTGGCCACGGTCAAAGAGAGCATTGCCAAACCCGAAGTGCGGCAGATGCTCCGTCTGCTGGATGAAGCCGCGGCCAAACCGGCATGCCGCTTCGATCGGGACTACGCCGCCGGCGTCAACATGGTCCTGCCTGACATTGCGAAGATGCGCAATGCCGCCCGGATCGTGAAGTTGAGCGCCGTCGTCGCCGGCGACGGATCGCAGGCGGTGTCGCGTCTCATCCTGGGTCTGAAGATGGCCGACGCGGTGGAGCCCGACCCGATCCTGATCTGCCAGCTCGTACGAATAGCCATAGTCAGCATGATGTCGAAGACGGCTCAGAACGTATACGGGAGCATTCCGGTTACCGATGCCGATTCAGCGCGGCTGGCGTTACAAGTTGCTTCCATGCGCAACAGTGACGGTTTCGTAAGAAGCCTGGACGGGGAACGGTTGCTGCTGGGCGAATGGGCTTTTGACCTGTTCATGGCCGGCAAGCGCCCGGCTGACCTGAAAGCGATTGTGGAGGGAACCGGCGCCCCGGTCGCCGTCTTCTACGGCGGCGGTCTGCTGCGCCCTCTCTGGCAGGCCGATCACGCCGCCTACCTGGGCCTGATGCACGCCATGACCCGCGAGGGCGCCAAGCCGCCCCATGCGGCCGAGCCGATCGACGAGCTGGTCGTGGCAACGCCCCGTTACTGCATCCTGACGCGTTTGCTGGTTCCGGCGTTGGACGCGGCTTCAAGGCGGAACGCCGCCAACGAGGCGCAATTGGCCGTGACCGAGGCGGGCATCGCCCTCATCCGTCACAAAGCCCGCCACGGCGCGTACCCCGAGAGCCCGGCGGCGATCGACAAAGACCTGCTCCCGGAGTGGCCGACGGACCCCTTCACCGGCAAGCCGTTCGTCTATCGCACAACCGCCGACGGCACGCTTCTCTACAGCGTGGGCATAAACGCCAAAGACGACGGCGGCACGCCGGGTGAGAAGCCCAGGGAAGGCGACATTGTGTGGGCGCTGCCGAACGATTGATCCCAGAAACGGCAGTTACCGGTAGCCGGTGATCGGCAATCGGTGACAACCAACGACTTGTCGCGATGCGACGCGCGGGAATGGGTGCGGCGAGTGAACACCGGAAGTCCTTGTGCCACACCGATTACCGATCACGGATTACCGGTAACGGCTCCTTTCAGGTTGATGATTCGCGATTCTTGAAGTCCGCAAATCAACAATCATCAATCAACCGCTTCACCCCAACACCGCCGGCTGGCCGGTGTTGTCGAGAACGGTTTGCCACAGGAAGCCCTTGGGGTCGATCTTCTTGCGTACCTCGACCGCCTTTTCGACCGGGACATGCACGAAGTGGCCGTTCCAGAGACCGACGACGATGCCCGTGCGGCCGGCCATTGCGGCGTGCACGGCATTGCCGCCGAGCTGGAAGCAGAAGACCGAATCGTCGGGCGTCGCCGGTGCGCTGCGAATGATGTAGGAAGGGTCGACGTACTTGACCGCAACCGGCTTGCCTTCAGATTTGAAATGGCGGGAGATGGCAGCCTTGAGAAACGTCCCGATGTCGCCCAGTTTGCGGTTGCCGGAGGCGTCCGCGCCATCCACGGCAACAAGCTCCTGTCCCGCGCCTTCGGCCACAACGATGACCGCGTGCGACTTGCGCGCCAGCCGTTCCTCTAGAAAAGCGTAGAGCCCCTCGAGCGTAAAGGACACTTCGGGAACTAGAACCAGGTTGACGTCGCTGGACGCCAGCGTTGCGTAGGCGGCGACGAAGCCGGAGTCGCGTCCCATGAGCTTGACCAGTCCGACCCCGTTGCGCACGGCCTTTGCCTCGCGATGAATGCCCTGGATCGGCACACGGCTCATGGCCACGGCCGTTTCGAAGCCGAACGTGCGCTGGGTGAAGTTGACGTCGTTGTCGATCGTCTTGGGAATCCCGATCACGGCAATGTCGAGGCCGCGGCGCTCGACCTCCTGCATGATGTCGCGGCTGCCCCGTTGCGTACCGTCGCCACCGATCGTGAAAAGCACCTGCACGTTCCGCTCGACCAGGTAGTCGACGATGTCGTTCGTGTCCTGCGGGCCGCGCGACGATCCGAGGATCGTGCCGCCGTCGTTGTGAATGTCCTCGACGACCTCGGGAGTCAACTCCAGGGGCGCGTGGTTGTACTTGCCGACCAGGCCCTCGTAGCCATAACGAAAACCGAGAATCCGGGGAACACCGTAGCGATGGCGCAGGACCATGGTCAGGGCGCGAACGACATCGTTCAGTCCCGGACACAGACCTCCACAGGTTACAATCCCGGCGGTGACGGTTCCGGGGTCGAAGTAGAGCTTGCGGCGCGGGCCGGCTTTCTCGAGTGTCGGGGGCGAGCCGTCACACTGGCGGCACGCCGAAACCGTGGCATCCACCAGAATGCCCGCGTCGTCTTCGATGAAAAAGTGACTGTCCAAGGGCGAATGGACCTTGCACTCACCCAGCGTACGGACTGCGTACGGGTCGCTCATGTCGTTGTCCCCATGGTTCTTGGTGTCGGATCTTGCCGAAACGGGCTCACGATTGCTGTGTGCTCAGGGATAGTGCGTTGTCGCAAAGCCAAAGTCAAACACGCGACGCTGTCGGGCCGGGCTTGCTCACTCTCCGCTCGCCCTTGCCCTTCCGCTCCGCTCCAGGGCTT
>CAZKRK010000575.1:0-4127 GCA_964555035.1 uncultured Victivallales bacterium
TCCCGCTCCTGCGACACAAGGTCGCAGGGGGCGTGGCCATAATGAGAATTGCTGCGGGAGGCCGGGGAGGAAGCGGTGTATCCGCGATTCGGTGCATCCTCACCACGCGGGGAACAACGCTTCCGCCGTGCAGGGGACCACCGCATCACCCTCGCGACAGTTCCCCATCGGCAGATCGCGAGTCCAACCGTTCAGGAGAACGGGACTGCTCGGGGGATGGTACGGCAGGATGTCGGAATAACCCGGAACCACGACCTGGACGACCGGGAAACCAACCGCCGGATCGGTAAGGTCTACGACCACGAGGTCCAACCCGAGCTGACAGCACAACGCCTTGGCGCGTTCGATATCCTCGAGACAATCCCCAAGCCGTTCGCCGGCGTCGAAAGGCACAACGTTCCCCTGCGTCAGGAAGCCGGCAGTGCCGAATGGAACGTACCCGAACCAGAACAACGGCAGGAAGTTGTCGGCCTCGTCACCGCGGCACAGGAGGCGTTCATAGGCCTTGTCGTCTTGGGGACCGTGACGTCCGAGCTGGCAGACCTGAGCATACTCGGTCAGGCAGCTTCGGAGGGCGGCGACACGGTCATAGGACGCGGCCGCCTTAAAGACGTGATGGGCCTGGTACCGGTCATCGACAGCATGGTTGATGAAATACGCGCCGACACAGGGCAGCGCCCCACCAAATGACAGATCCTTGACGAACACGTCCACGCCCTGGTCCCGCAGGAAAGCGATCTGCTCCCGAAGTACGGCATCCTCGATCGTCTCGGTGTTGATTGTCGGCAGAACCATCCTGTTCCTGACGGCCGTGACCGCCGCCCGTCGTTCGAACACCTCGCATATGCCCTGGACAATGGCTTCCTCGATGCAATTGCCGGCCGCAACGCCGTTTGTGCCGCTGATGCCGTTCACGTACTCCAGGGGAACGCTGACATCGCACTCTTCGGTGAGCGAAAAGCCGTCGACCCAATGCCGGGCCGGCTCCGTGTCCTTGATGTCGACCAGGAACTCCGGAGTCGCTGAAGCGATGTGGACGAGAAAGGCCTCGATGCACAGTGGATTGTGCACGTCGTCCTGGTGTGCGCGCAGATGCCCCGGCAGCTCGCGCCGTCTCCGCAGCGCCAGCCACTCCGCGGCCTCGGCCAGGGTACTGACCCGACACTGAAGGGATGACGCGCCCTTCCCCATGGGCGGAAAGCCGAGCACATCCGTGTGCAGCGCGCCCCAGTAAAGGGAGCCGCTGACGCGCTCCTCGACATAGTCAAAGGCACAGACGTTGGCGAGAGCTGCCTCTAGCCGCGCCGCGGTGTCTTTCAGCACAGCGCAGCGACTGCCATCGATTCGAGGTGCGGGGGACAAATGCACAGATACTCTCCGGGATCGTGTCACTCCAGTGATACCGTATTGAGGCCGGGGGAATCAAATCAGAAGTCAGACGAGACTCCCGGCACTTGCCCAACACGGCTGCATGCGCTACAAGACGTGGACGATGGCGGGATATTGGTGAAAACGCTGCGCGGGCCGGTCTGACACAACTGACGAATGTCGTCCAAATATTGACGCCTGACAGGCGAAAGCCTGCCAGCTATCGGAGAATAACGAAGAGTCGAGACGCTTACTCGCGCTCTTGAGCGCCACCCTTACTCGAGTGCACCCAACCAACTCGCATCATCGCTAAACCGCTGCAAGTCAAGGCTTAGGCAGATCTATTGAGCGTATTCGATTAATGGCAACGGTGGAATGCACGGTCAAGCGTGCCACTAAAAACTTCACCAGACCTTGACTGTCGGCCTGACTCCACTTTCACACCTTTCGCAAAACTTTTAACAGTTCCGATTGCATCGCGGTTGCGACATAGCGTATTCTGCTTGCATCAAATGGCGATTCCCAGGGGGCGACTACTATGCGATACCGACAGATTCATCTCGATTTTCACACCGGCGAGAACATTCCCGACATCGGGCGCGATTTCGATCCGGACGAGTTTGCCGACACACTGAAACGGGCCCACGTTGACTCGGTGACCTGTTTCGCACGGTGCCATCACGGATACCTGTACTACCCCTCGCAGGCCTTTGCCGAACGCATCCATCCGCATCTGGTTCGGCCGAACCTGCTGGGCGAGCAGATCGAGGCCTGCCACAAGCGCGACATCCGCGTCCCGATATACATCACGGTCCAATGGGACGAGTTCACGGCCAACGAACACCCGGAGTGGCTCGTGCTCGATGCCGACGGCCGAGTCGCGGGCACGCCACCCTTCGAAGCCGGCTTCTACCGTTCTCTTTGCGTGAACTCCCCGTACCTTGACTTTCTGAAGGAGCAGACGCGCGAAGTGCTGGAAACGCTGCCCGTCGACGGCATCTTCTTCGACATCGTCCAAGGCAAAGACGACTCCTCAAAGTGGGCCCGTGCCGGCATGGCAGCCGAAGGACTCGATCCTTCATGCCGGGAAGCACGCGTGCGCTACGGGCTGAAGACCATCCATGAATTCAAGCGCGACATGACCGCATTCGTGCGCGGGTTCAACAAGGACTGTACGGTCTTCTACAATGCCGGCCACGTCGGCCCCGCCCACCGGCGCGTGATTGACGCCTACACCCACCTGGAGCTCGAATCGCTGCCCAGCGGCGGATGGGGCTACCTGCACTTCCCGCTCACCGCGCGCTATGCCCGCAACCTGGATGTCGACATCCTCGGCATGACCGGCAAGTTCCACACCACGTGGGGCGATTTTCACTCATTCAAGAACCGGGCCGCCCTCGAGTTCGAGTGTTTCCAGATGTTGGCCCTCAACGCGCGTTGCTCGGTCGGCGACCAGCTTCACCCCCACGGCCGCATCTGTCCGCACACATACGAGCTCATCGGCTCCGTCTACGAATCGGTCGAGGCCAGGGAGCCCTGGTGCGTTGACGCGGAAGCGGTTACCGACATCGGCGTACTGACACCCGAAGGGTTCCAGGCAAGCTCCCATCACAACCGCCTGCCCGATGCTGCCTTTGGCGCCGTACGCATGCTGCAGGAGCTGCACCACCAATTCGACATCATCGACTCGGAGTCCGACTTGGACAGCTACCGTGTCCTGGTCCTGCCGGACGACATCCCTGTCGGTCCGGAGCTGGCAGCGAAGCTCGAAACGTATATCGAAGAAGGTGGCTCGATTCTCGCTTCTCACCGTTCGGGCCTCAATCCGGAGGGCAACGCGTTTGCGCTCGATGCCCTGGGTGTGGGACTCGCGGGCGAGGCGCCGTTCAGTCCGGACTTCATCGTGCCTCGGGGGGACTTCGCGGACGGCATGCCGGCAGACGAAATGGTCATGTACCAACGCGGACTCGAGGTTCAGGCGCAAGAGGATGCTGAGGTCCTCGCGGAGATCAACGTCCCGTTCTTCAATCGTGACTGGCGCCACTGGTGCTCGCATCGTCACACCCCGTCGAGCCGGAAAGCCGCCTATCCCGGAGCAGTCCGGAACGGGCGCACGGTCTATCTCGCCCATCCCGTTTTCGCCCAGTACCAGGAGAACGCACCCCGCTGGTGTCGTCAGCTCGTCGCCAACGCACTCGACATACTGCTGCCGGACCCGGTTCTGCGGGTTGAAGGCCCCTCTACGCTTCTCGCGACAATCAACAGGCAGCCGGACCGTAACCGCTGGGTGATCCACCTGCTCCACTACATCCCCGAACGCCGCGGGCAGGCCTTCGACATCATCGAAGACGTCATCCCGCTGCGCGACGTCAGGGTGAGCGTGAGGGCATCCGGTCCCGTGAAGCGCATCGTCCGCGCACCGGAGGGGGACATTCTTGACGCGTCGACACAAGACGGTCGCACATCGGCGACCCTCCCCATCTTGCACGGCCACGCGATGCTCTGCGTGGAGTTCTGGCGAACCAAGTAGCCGCCATCCGGGAATGGCATACGTTCGCGAAACACCCGCCGATTCAACCTGGAGACGGCCGTCCTCCGCGGTTACGAGCCTCTTGGCGCGTCGCCGTCGCGACACAGGGGAACACTGCAACTCGAAAAAGGGGGTGCATCCGTGCCCGCCTCCCTGCTATGGTCTATCCACTTCGAACAAGGCGGGCCGGGGCCCACAACCCAAGTTGCCCGGCCCTTCGCGGTTCCGT
>CAZKRK010000576.1:0-4114 GCA_964555035.1 uncultured Victivallales bacterium
ACCTCCGGCCTTCCCAAAAGCCGGATTCTCAGAAAATACAATTTCCTATAGAGTCCAGTTACCTTCACGCTTCTCGTCGCTTGCTCCAATCCACGTGGTTCTGACCCCTCTCGGCAGCGACCCAAGAAACTCGTTCTCTTGTTCGCTCGTTGCCGTAGCAAGATGTCCACCCATCGCCTCACATCGTCGCTTTGCCTCTCTCCATGAGACAGGCGAAGAGAAGAACTTGTAGAAATGTCCGTGCCAATCAATGCTGTCTTTACCCTCTGGAGGAAGCTGAGACCTGCGGTGCTGCATTTCTGCCGCCTTCACCTGCGTCTCCACATCCGCCAACGCAAACTCGACTCTTTGCTTCTCAGTCTTCACATTCAGGGCGAGAACCAGTTTTTCTTTCGCAGTCAACGTCTTCATCAATGAGTCCAGAGCCGCCATGTACTTCTGGGTCAGACTGACGAAACTCCTGCCCTTTTCTATCTCGGCCTTTCTTGTGGCGTCATGGTAGCCTGCCCGTATGTCTTGAATCTCTGTCGGCAGGTTTGTGTCGGGTGTTTTCGGAATCGTTCTCTCTTCCTCAAACCGTCTTCTCTCCGTGATGGCTTGGAGCACTTTGTCCGGGTCGCCCTGCCTTTTCAGGATTTCAATGGCCCTGTCCAGCGACTTGCCATATGACCCCAGTAATTGTTCCTCCTTGGCTACATGCCGATCCCGAATCTTCTGCACTTCGGTTTCGTAGGTCTGCTTGAAGGAATCGAGACGGGGCTCGGCGGCGTGGAGCAGGACGGGCAGGGCAGTCAGTGAGACCATAGTGATGACGGCGATTGTGTGCATGTCTTCCTCCGCACAGAACAATACGGACTTGCACCGGCCGCGACAAGCCTGCGATGAGGAAACCGAGCGGCGAGCTACACCACCCTCAACATCGCCATCTGCTCCCTGCGAAACTCAGGGTTCAAATGGCCGTAGACCTCCTCAATCATCTTCGTATTCCGATGACCGACCCACTTGGCAATCGTGAAGAAATGGATGCGTTCATTTTCAAAATCAATGTCGTCCCATTCCATGAAGAACGCCTCGGATGGCCTCGTTCCCGTGTATGCCCGGAACGGGGGAGTCCCACGGTACTGACTGATGGTCTGCGACCTTGCGGAGCGACCATTTGTCCCAACTCGTTGCGGGCAGTCACGAGGAAATGACCGCTGTGCGGAGCGGAGGCCATGCAGTCAGTCTCAGGGCCTCTGCACGAGAAGCGTGGGGCGAAAGTCTTCTCTGGGGTGTTCCCGTGACGCGTAGGAAGCGTGATGCCACCCTTTCTCGTACAGGCAAAGGGACAGCTTCTTGTCCCTCAGTTCCGCCTTGACGATCGCCGTCACATCAAAGAGAACCGTGTCGCCCTCGTTGGGATGAGGCCAGCTCGCCACGAGCTTCCCCTGTGGAGGACGATTCTGCCAAGCGATGCTGCCCTCTTGCCAGTGGTCGTCCTTCACAAGGAAGGCCTGCCCTCGTTCCGGGTTGCCCTGCTTTGCCTGCGTACAAACCAGGTCGTAGATCGTCCGCAGTTCCCGCGCGCTGGCCCCGTGGCTGCAGGGCTGGACCGACAGTGCTACCATGCCCAGGACCATAAGTGCCTGACTACGCATTCACTTTCCCCTATCCGGATACCCCGTCCTTAAGTTCCGTGACGGTGCGCACTGTAGCTTCGCGGGGCCTGCCGACGCAAGGGTCTTCTGTCCGGTTGTTTCGCCGCCAAGGTCTGCCGGCATTTCGGAGAGCTTGATGCGATCGTATGCACCACGCTTCTTGTCCTCGGGATGCGGCTCGATACCGAGTATGGAGATCTCCCCACGTCCCGGACCGTGAGCCCAGTAGATGCGCCCGGCCGCAGGCGTGTTGCTTTCCAGGTTGGATTGCCACACCTTGAAGCCGAAGCGCTTCGACATGGGCTTGATCTCATGCGAGGCAAGGCCGCGGTATCTTGGGTCATGACGAAGAAGGCCGAGCGCCTTCGTGAGTTTCTTGAAGAGCTTCTTCTCTTCGCCTTTGAGCTTGTTCCGGTCGGCTTTGGCTGTCAGGTCATTCCAGAGATCTTCCATCTCCGGAACACCCATCCTGATCGTACGCATCTAAGACCTCCCTAGAGATATTTGTCGAGGTCGATAGGTGCGGACACTTTGCCTTTCTTGAAGTTCTTCGCGGCGCGATCCAGCATGCGCAGGGTTTTCTTCGACACCGTTTCTGGTGGAACCAGCACCCGAGGCTCAAGCAAGATATGACCGTCATCGAACATCCGAACGGCGTAGTATTCCGCCCCTGCGCCTCGCAGGGTGATGCGCTTCTTCATATCGAGGTGCGCATCGTATTCCTTAATAACTGCGGTATTCATACTTCCGTCCTTTCGTACTGTCAGTATTGACAATAAGTTCTCCTGCGTAACTGTCCTTGTTGCAGGGCGTCAGCCGTCTCTCGGTCTTCTCCCCTGTTTTTCCTTACCCGCCACGACCCCGCAACCAGAGATTAGGGCGAAAGATTAAGGCGAAAGATTAGGGTTCAAGAGCAAGGACCTTTATCTTTTGCCCTAATCTTTCTCCTTAATCTTCCCCTCTCGTGTGCATTGCCATCCGCTTGCCCTTTTCATAGCTTTCTTGACAGTACCACGCTCTGGGCCTCTCCGGCTCTGGTTCCCGTTGGCCTCCGGACCTTCCATCGGGTCGCTGGGCATTCTCGGAACTCTGGCTCTTGGGCCACTGGTGCTCTGCGGACGTACATCCTGTACTTCCATGTAACCCTAATCTGAACAGGTGGGATATCCCACACCGCTAATGTACGCCTATCTGCCACCGGATGCAACAGGAAAGTTCTATCTTTTAGCCGTCGTCCTTTTCCCTGGGATGGCAACGCGCATGCCTCTTGCGCAGGTCGGTGATGTCGAGTCTGTCGTAGTGGTTGAGGGTGTCGAAGCTCTTGTGGCCGAGGAGTTCTTTGACGTGGTAGGGGTTGGCGTTGCTCTTGATCATCTCCGACGTGCAGCTCCTGCGGAACGTGTGCGGGGTGATGCGTGGCCCCGGCTCTTTTTTGTCGCCAATCGCACTCGTTTTTGGGAAAGTGCTGGACATTGACAGGAGATGGGGACTGTGGCGGTTTTCTGTGCGGAGGAGAGATCATGACGTGGCTGAAACACTTTCTCGATAAGGTTGCCGCATTCAAGCAGTGTGACGGCGGTATGCGGGACTGGTGCGCAAAGCTGCACGAGATGGAGCTGTTTGCCAATCTCCCGGAGAACAGCCTGAACGAGATGTGCGCGCGCATGGAGCCGGTGAGTGCGGATGCCGGCGAGGTGGTCATTCGAGAGGGTGACGAGGGCGATTACTACTACGTGGTTGTCGAAGGGACAGCGGTCGTCACCCGTGCCGCCGACCGCCGTCAGACGCAAGAGGAAGACGAGGAGGAAATCTGTCACGAAATCAAGGTTGCCGACCTCGACGTGGGGGACGGGTTCGGCGAGGAGGCCCTGATTTCGCTGGCAAAACGGAACGCAACCGTGACCATGATGACGTCCGGCGTTCTGATGCGGCTTGCGAAGAAGGACTTTGGGGAATTGCTGAAGGAGCCTCGCCTGAAGTGGCTGTCTCCCGCGGACGCCGCGGCCCGCGTGAGGGAAGGCGCCCGTTGGCTTGACGTCCGCAGCGGCCAGAGCACCGGCGGCGGATCGCTTCCGAACGCAGTCCGCGTTCCGATCGAGAAGCTGCGCGACAAGGTCGACATGCTGGACCGGGAAACGCTCTACGTCTGCTACTGCGACCACGCCCGCCTCAGCGCCACGGCGGCATTTCTGCTCTCTCAAATGGGATACCAGGTCGCCGTCCTGCAGGGCGGATTGAGTGCGGTGAGCTGACCGGGAACTTTGCGCCATGTGAGTATTCCACGGATGAATGAACAACGCTGATGGCGAATTCGAGTCCTTCCATCCGCGTTGTTCATTCATCCACGGGGCTCATCCTGAAGTTTCCGCCTCGAATTGCCTTGGAAGCGTAGCGCACCGGGGGCTCAACTAGCTAGACCCCGCCCGAAAAGCCCCTGGAGACGGCGGTCCTCCGCCGTTACGAGCAAATGTGAGTGC
>CAZKRK010000577.1:0-4111 GCA_964555035.1 uncultured Victivallales bacterium
GGGGCGTCTCTTCTACGTTCAGGATGAAGGCCCTATCGGTATCGTCGATAAGCGGTTTCCCGGTAGCTTCTCGCTGAATGCCAGGGACGCCTTCAATGGCGTCATGCTGTGGAAACGCAACATGAATTCGTGGTACGACACCGGCGTACATTGGCAGAGGGTCCCTCAGCAATTGAACATGCGTTTGGTAGCCATTGGAGATCGGCTGTTCGTCACGATGGGGATCGGGGAACGTGTCTCCATGTTGGACGCTGCAACCGGGGAGACTCTTGGGGCACTTGAGAACACCGAAGACACCAGCGAGATTCTCTACAACGATGGGGTTATGGTGGTCCTAAGAAAGCCGCCTGTCGTAGCGAGAAGGATGGAGCCGACCGCAGGTGCGATATCTGCAATCGATGTAAAAACCAACAGGCTCTTGTGGGAGAGAGGCGGTATTCCCCAAGCTCTTTCGCTTGCCAGCAAGTCCGACAGCGTCTACTTCGTGCTGGATGATCATGCCACCTGTGTGGGCTTGCGTGACGGGAAGGAACGTTGGCGTGTGCCCTTTTCCTTTGCCCGTCAGGGCCATTTCCCTAACGCCATGGGAATCATCCTTGCCGGCGAAGACGTCGTCGTGATGCTCAAAACGGGATTGATCACCGCACTCTCGGCGGAATCAGGAGAGCGGTTGTGGGAACAAGAGTTCAAGGCGGCAAAATCCGAGATCTTCGCTTCCCCCCAGGATGCCTTCATCGTCGACGGTTTGGTTTGGCCGAGTCTTCGGGGGGTCGGCTACGATCTGCTCACCGGTGAGAAAGCACGCACGACCGACAGGCGTGTGATTGGCGGTCATCATCATCGTTGTCATCTGCGCAAGGCCACAACGAAGTACATTCTGGGTTCGCAAAACGGCATCGAGTTTTTCGACGTCCAGGGGAAAAAGCCCTCGCAGATTTGCAACACGTTTCGCGGAAGCTGCAGACTGGGCGTTGTCCCGTGCAACGGACTGCTCTATCTACCGCCAAATTCATGCAAGTGCTTCATCGAGGCCCAGATGCACGGGTTCTTGGCGATAGCCTCGCAAAGGCAACCGGCTAACAACGCCAACGCCGGTTCAACGCGCAAGAGACTCGAGCAGGGGCCCGCTTTCGACCAACCCCTGGGAGTCGAGGCCGCGACCGACGATTGGCCAACCTATCGAAACGACGCCAAACGCAGTGGCATTGCGGGGACGGAATTACAGACCGACCTGACGAACACTTGGACGGTTTCGCTGGGCACCAGGATCACGCCGCCCGTGGCTGTCGGAAGCCGAGTGTATCTCAGTTTTCCCGAACGACACGCGGTTGTGTGCCTGGATTCCCGCAGCGGCAAGAAACTCTGGGAGCACACTGCCGGCGCACGCATCGACAGCCCGCCAACTTACTATCGAGGCACGCTGCTGTTTGGCTCCACCGACGGCTGGGTCTACTCGATCACGGCAGACCAGGGCGTCTTGAGGTGGCGTTACCGATGCGCGCCCGAAGAGCGGCTGATGGGCGCCAATGAGCAACTGGAGTCGCTATGGCCCGTCTCGGGCAGTATCCTCGTTCAGAATGATATCGCCTATGCAGCCGCGGGACGATGTTCCATGGTTGACGGCGGCATCTATCTGTATGCATTCAATCCGGTCGACGGACGTGTTTTGCACCACACCGTGGAGACCGATCCTGGAATCATCGATCCGGAGGGCGGCGCGACGGCATATTACACGGCTGGCGTGCTGGGGGATATTCTCGTGGGCGATGGAGAGCATGTCTATCTGCGCCACCGCAAGTTCGACCGGGAGTTGGTCAAGAGGCCGGACAATCACATCCCGCCAACCGCTGTGCGGCACCTTCTGAATACCGGTCTGAGGTTGTATGCATCGGCCGGATTCACGGACACCGACATGCACCATAGAACCTATTGGGCCGTTGGCGAGAATTTCGGTAGCTTGCTGGCATTCGATTCCAAAACCACGTACGGCACTAGGGTCTATAACGCGCGTATGCGTTGGAGTCCCCGCTTCGACCCCGCCACGACCGGCTGCCTGGTATACGCGGCAGCAACCGCGGGCTGGAAGGGGGAAGGAAAGATCGAAAGAAAGACCTTCGAGGAGTTCTTTCCAGGCATGAATACGACGGAGTATACGTGGTCTCAAAGCGTCCCGATTTTGGTGCGAGCGATGCTTGTTGCGCGAGACGTCGTTTTCGTGGCAGGCCCGCCTGATGTCGTTGACAGCGACGACCCCTTGGGTGCTCTTCGAGGAAGGCTGGGCGGCGTTATCAAGGTGGTTTCTGCGACAGACGGTGAGGACGTGTCGCAACTTGCGTTGCCCAGACCGCCGATCTTTGATGGCATGGCCGCTGCCGCCGGGAGGCTGTACATAAGTTGCAGCGACGGCTCACTTGTTTCCATGGGCGCGAGTGATGACTGATCATTTCGGTTGCGGCCGAAGGCCGCCTTTGGACTGAGAAGGGGAGAAGTGTAATGGAGAATACCCACCGCCATATCGGAAGTGTCATTGTCGCCTTGGCTTGCGTGTCAATGCAGGCACCCGCAGGAAGTCTGTCTCCTTTAGACGACAAGCTAGCAGATTGGAGCCAGTCCATCCATGACGACTGGGGACGCGCCTATCGCGTCCACGAAATGCTGATTGCGCACTACTCCAACGAGGCGCAATGGCCCGAAGAGCAGATCCTGGACAAGCAGTTGATGTACTGGGATAGCGACAAAACCCCGTTGGATGTTCAATTGCGGCGCTCCAGGGCCCTGTTCGGCAAGCTCAAGACCCTTTCCGGCATGCCTGATATCAGCGCCCTAGAGGCGGAACTGGCCGGCATAGAACGGGAAACGAAGGCACTGGCTGACGCGGAAGACAGTAGTGGGAGTGTGCAAGATCTCTACTACAGGTTGCGGGGCATTACTCGTAAGGCTGCATTGAAGAATCCACTGCTGGATTTCAATGACATTCTATTCGTCACCTGGCATTCGTCCGGGCCGCACATGTGTAACCAGTATATGGGCCGGATGACCGAGAATGCCAGCCAGCTCGGTATCGATGACAGGAGCGGCTTGTTCATACTTCGCGACTTCAAATCAGATCGTCCCGGCTTGAGCAGCATCCTGGAAGGGAAGCGTGTTCCAGGCGGCACAAACAAAGGCGCGCTCCTGACGGACGGGGTGTCGCTTTCCCCCGATCTTTCGTGGGACGGCAAGACCATTGTCTTCTCCTGGGCATCCGGTGTCACCACCCAGTATCCCAGAGATTACAAGTGTCCGACACACCTCGTAACGCCTGAGAGGATCGCGTCCTGGCTGAAACGCGAAGAGCGGATGAACATCTTCAGAATCAACCTGGACGGCACAGATTTGCGCAGATTGACCGACGTCGGTGAGGATGATGTGGATCCGTGCTGGCTGCCCAGCGGTCGGCTTGCGTTCATGTCAACCAGACGCGGGGGGTATCTTCGTTGTGCCCCTGGAGCGGGCCCTCGGACCATCTACCCTACTTTCGTGCTGTTTTCCATGAAGCCCGATGGGAGTGATATCTACCCGTTGAGCTTCCATGAGACAAATGAGTGGCATCCGAGCGTCAACAATGACGGCATGATAGTCTATACCCGCTGGGACTATGTAGATCGCTCAGACATGATTGCGCACCATCTGTGGACGTGCTTCCCGGATGGCCGCGATCCCCGTGCGCCGCACGGCAACTATCCGCTGCCACACCAACCCAAGGGGGACGGCCCATGGACAAACGGCCTCACTCTGCGTCCGATGTGTGAGTTTAACATTCGTGCCATCCCGGGCTCGCATAAGTACATGGCCACTGCCTGCCGTCATCATGGCCAGAGCTTCGGCTCCCTTATCATGATCGACACCGCACTCCCTGATGACGGTGTGATGTCTCAGGTCAAGCGTGTCACGCCAGAGTATTCCCTCCCTGAAGCAGACCCGGTCAGGATCCGATCACTAAAGGCATCGCATGCCACTCCCTGGCCGCTGAATGAGGACTTCTATCTGCTTAGCAGTGCGGGGAATCTCTACCTGAGAGACCGTTATGGCAATGAGGTGGCGCTCTTCCTCAACGGCAACAAATCGTTCC
>CAZKRK010000578.1:0-4103 GCA_964555035.1 uncultured Victivallales bacterium
AGCATCACCGCGAGCCAGAGGATCTGGATGCCTCGGCACACTGTGCCGGGGACAACCAGACCACTGGACACATTGCCACCCCACAAGCTGTCCCCGAAGACAGCCCCGGCCTGTCGGCCCCCGAAAGGAAGGCACGCAGTCAGAAGCCGGATGTCTGTCCTCGCAAGCTGTGGCAGTCATCCGGCTTGTCGCTACGTGCGACTCGTTTGGCGGCCGCAAGCCGTCTGCGTCGATCGTGCCACCGGCCTCGTGGCCCTGTTGCCATTCCACGTTCCGGCCCTCCCGGAGCCTGCCAGCCAGCACCTCCACGGCTTCCGTACGGGACCATACCCGTCCAATGCCATATGGCGCAACTATAGGGGGCGGGTCCGTTCGTTTTGCTGCGGCGCGGCGGCGCGCGCGGGGGAGCGCCTGCAAAACAAGGCGGGGGAGTTTCCCCCGACCCTCTTATTGCGCGCGCGAAGCCTGCCGCCGCCGCCATCCGCCGCAAGCGTCATTGCCCATGTCTGGCCGTTCTTCCGTTTGCCCACCGTCACTCAGGGCGGCAGGCGTCCAAGAGCCCCGCTGTCCGCTTTGCGTCCATCGGACGTGCGGGCCGCGCAAGCTTGTCCGCACTGGGGTCGCCGGGAGATCCGCCGCGTTGCGGCGACCTCCTGGCTCCGCGGTCGTTTTCTTCCTTCCCGATACGTTCTTGCGTCGGCCGAGCACGCCTCGCGAACGTTCTGCTCCCGGCCGAGATCCCAGCGTGTGCATGTTCTCAGCCGCCCGACCCAACGGGATCTGCATTGACCGGCAGCGGTCCGGAAATACGCCGGACCATCTCCGCGAAGTCCATCGTCACAATCTCGTTCGTGTGTGATCGCATGAGCTGGGTGAGCTTCTTCTCCGCCATCTCGTAGAAACGACCTTTCGCGCAGGGATACGCGCTGACTTCCGCCAAACCATCCAGCAGCATTCCCAACGCCTGACCGCTACCGGCCTGCCTCTCGCCACTTCCACTCAGCAACCGACGAACAAGGCTTAGCGCGTCCGGCGGCATCACAAACAGCTCCACGGACGTATCGTCCAGTTCGAGCAGGTAGAGATCGGCCAACGCATGCATCACGCAGAAACAGGGATCAGTATCCCTGTCGGCCGCCCGGCAGTAGCCCTCGCTTGCTCTCAAACCCTTCACGCCGGACCTCCCGGCCAGGTGCAGGATGTAGCCGTGCAGATCGCCTTGCCGGCCCCGTCGAGTAGCGATCGTGACCGAAGCTTTGGCGATGTTGTCGGCTGACCCGAAATAGCTCCGGATTCGCCGGCGGCGGCGGTACTTCTGAAACTGCTTTTCGGAGAAACGGTCCTTCAGCTTGAGGGCCAGGACCGACGGTTCGCGAATGTAGTCCGCCCGCAGTTCCTTCTCGGTACTCGCGGCTTCCTGTCTCGGCAACCGGATTCCCGGCAGCGCCCGGCGCGTGAGCCGACCCTTCTTGTCCAGGGTCAGAGACTGAAACCCCTTGCGCAACGCCCGGTTGTGAAGTACACGATCCTTGGTGACGAGAACCGTGTCCTTCCCCAGCACTTTGTCCAGAATCTCCACATCAGGGATGCCCTTGTGCTTCTCGTCCAGCAGGCAGTACTCCACGCGGCGCGGCCCGAGCCATGCCTTCGCCTGCCGCATGAGCAAGCCGTCACTGCCCACGCCCGCATCCACTATCACACGCAAGGTGCGCTTGTCGTTGCTCGTCATCTTCCGCAACACCGCTTGTACTTCCTTCCGCTGCCGCACGGACAGGGATCGTTGCGCCCGACCTTCTCCCCGGGACCTCTCTCCGCCTGCATTTCGGCATGACGCTCGCGCTTCACCCGGCCAAACAGGTAACGCAGTTGGCCGTGCCGTTCCTTCAGCGTCGTGGCGAGCTCCGGGTGTGCCCTTTTCAGGGCCGCCACCAGTTTGGAGAACGGCGGCGAGGGAATGCTCGGCTCCATGAGCACCTTGAACGATCCATTGCGGTAGTCGTAATGAATGGCCGGCATGTCGCCTTGTTCCACGAATGCCTCCGCCGCCGCCCGATTCGGCAGCGATGGAAAGAAGGTCAGAACCACGTCGTGACACTTACATTTCGGGCTCACGCAATACTGGTCGTCCACCACCCAAGCGGCGTTCTCCGTCGAGAAGGGGAACCAATCGGCGAACGGGAATATCTCGGCATAGCCCGCCATGGAGCCGTCCCCATCCATGATTTGAGGCGGGAACTGCACGTCCAACGTGTCGAGGTCCATGGATTCCATCTGCTCGCGTTTTGCTCCGTAGAGGTGCGACACAAGCAGAGCCCACCCCTCGTCACTCAAGCCCTCCGCAACCACCTCCGAAAATGCGGCGGCGTGGCCGGGTTCCTCCCGCCCGGGCTTCGTCGCTCGGTGCTCGCGGCAGTCAAGGGCCACAACCCGCCTGCGCTGCTCCGCTTCCGCCCCTTCGTCCGCCTCCGCAACACACCTCAGCTCGACGGTTCGGCAGTGACAGCAGGGATTCGGACAGACGTGCAGCTCGACGGAGTACCGGCTCACTGTGTCCCCGTCTCTGATCGTGAGCCGGTGACAGCGTCTTCCTTCGTCAAAGAGGATCTCCGCATCCGCCCTTGCGCGCTTCTTTCTGGGAAACGGCCATTTCATTAACGGCAACATACCGCATTGCGCCGCCCAAGGCAATTGCGGCACCGCGGCACCCCCGGTGTGGCCTGCTACTGGCAAGAACAACCCGAATCTGGTACTCTTTCCGGGTGAAAGAACGAATGGAGAAGGCGCAATGACACAGGAGAAAGATCTCGAACGACAGCGGGCTGAGATCGTGGAAGCGATGGACTGGATTGATGCCGAACGCAAACGGCTATCGCGTTTCTGCTTCTCGGAGACCCGCAAGAAGTGGCACGGGGAGCGGGAACGAGGCAGGCAGATCACGCTCATGAAGAAGCAGGGCGAGTGGCTCTACCGGCGGCGTTGCCGTCTACGCGAGCAGATCGGCTCCGTGAACGCCGCGCTCAAGGAACTACGACGCGCACGGAACGGACGGGTCAGCGAGAGTTTCGCGTCAGTCTTCGTCGAGATCGCCAGAGAGAGACTGCCGGAGGACGTGTTTGCCGGCATACTCGACGAGACTGCAGAGCACTACGGCGGACACGAGGCCCCCGGTGACGCCACAAAGGAGCACGCGGCGTCGACAACGGTCCTCGACGAGTTGAAGCGCGACCTGGCGGCATTCATGGAGTCCAACCGGCCACCGGAACCGCGACGGCGGACCGGCGCTGCACGGGAAACACAGGCCGATTTCGGCGTGACCGACATCTCGGACAGCAACCGTGTGTGCCCGGCCTACGTGCGATGATGGGAGACGTACGTGGAATACGACACTGACATAATCGACGAGGCAACCCTTGCCCTTCTGTTCATGGGATTGCACGATAGGGAAGAGGGACTTGGCGCACGGGCCTGGAAGGGATTCGACTGGGAAACCATGAACCGCCTTCACGAGAAGGGCTTCATCTCAGATCCCAAGAGCAAGGCAAAATCCGTGCGCCTGACCGAAACCGGTTGCCACGAAGCGGAACGGTTGTTCTGGGAGATGTTCGGGAAGCCGGAGTGATGCGCTATCTTACAAAAAGCCTCTTTGTTCGTGCACTGCGGTGCCCGACGAAGCTGTACTACGTCAAGAAGCCGCGTTCCTATCCCGACAATTCCATTGAGGACGACTTTCTGGAATCCCTCGCAGAAGGCGGATTCCAGGTAGGCGCTTTGGCGCAGTGCTATTTCCCGGACGGGCATCTTGTCGATACGCTCGAGCCGACGGCGGCCCTCGCCGAGACGGAGTCATGGCTCTCGCGAGATCGGGCCACCCTTTTCGAGGCGGCCATCGCGCACGACACCCTCTTCGTCCGGGCCGATATCCTCGTCAAGGACGGCGCCTGCTTCGACCTGATTGAGGTCAAGGCCAAGTCGTGCGACCCGGAAGACGACTTCCTCAGCTCCAGAACAGGCCGCCCACGCAGCGACTGGAAGAAGTACCTCTACGACGTAGCCTTCCAGAAGTTCGTGCTGCAACGGGCGTTTCCCGGTGCCATCGTCCGTGC
>CAZKRK010000579.1:0-4086 GCA_964555035.1 uncultured Victivallales bacterium
CCCGCCAACCTGCGTCGCAAACTGCGCGACGCCGGCAACATCATCCTGACGAATCCCGACATGCTGCACCAGGGCATCCTGCCGCACCATGCCCGCTGGAACCGTTTTTTCACGCACCTGAAGTACGTGGTGATCGACGAGGTCCACGCCTACCGTGGCGTGTTCGGGTCGCACCTGGCAAACGTCATGCGGCGGTTGGAGCGCATCTGTCGCCACTACGGCTCGTCGCCGCGGTTCATCTGCTCGTCCGCCACGATCGGCAATCCGAAGGAACACGCCGAACGCGTGACCGGCAGGGACATGGAGTTGGTCGACAACGACGGTTCTCCCCGCGGCCGCAAGGAGTTTGTTTTCTGGAACCCGCCGCCACTGGAGACGGCCGCCAGTGGGAGCGCCGACAACTGGCGCATCGGCGGCGACCGCCGCAGCCCGCGCCGGGAGGCGGTGGAGTTGATGACGTCGCTCGTGCAGGAGGGCATTCAGACCATCGCGTTTGTGCGCACGCGCCTGGCGGCGGAACTGATTTTCAAGGATTGCCGCGACAAGTTGCGCCATGTCTCGCGCAAACTGGCGGACTCGATCCATGCCTATCGAGGCGGCTATCTGCCCGAAGAGCGGCGTGAAATCGAGCGGCGCCTGGCGGAAGGCGACATCATGGGCGTCGCCAGCACGAACGCGTTGGAGCTGGGCATAGACATCGGCAGTCTCGACGCGTGCATCCTGGTGGGCTATCCGGGGACAATCGCCAGCCTGTGGCAGCAATCCGGTCGCGCGGGACGCGGTCAGGACGAATCCGTGGTGTTCCTGGTGGGGCAGAACGCGCCGATGGACCAGTACCTCATGGCGCATGCCGATTACATCTTCGGCCAGGACCCGGAGCAGGCGGTGGTCGATCCGGACAACCCGCACATCATCGTCGGCCACCTCAAGTGCGCCACGAACGAACTGCCTCTCAGTGGCGCGGAAGCGGAGCTGCTGGGGCCGTACGCCGAGCCCCTGCTGGAGATCCTCGAGGAAGACGAGTCCGTTCGGCACATCGACGAGAACTGGTATTGGTCCAGTTCCGAGTACCCGGCCGCCGGCGTCAGCCTGCGCAACATCGCCGGGCCGGTCTACACTATTCAAGACGAAGCCGAAGGCGAACGTGTGATCGGCACAATGGACGAAATCTCGGCCCTGTCCCAACTCCACACGCATGCCGTCTACATTCATGGCGCGGAGACGTACTTTGTCAACCGGCTCGACCTGGACCAGAAGATCGCCTTTGTCGAGCGGCGCGACCTCGACTATTACACGCAGGCTGTACAGGGCTCGGAGATCAGGATCGACGAGAGGGAAATCGAGGAGGACTTCCGGGGCGGCCTGCTCGGGTACGGCGACGTAACCGTGACTACCTCGATCCCGATGTTCAAGAAGATCAAGTTTCATTCCCGCGACAGTCTCGGGTTCGAGAAACTCGAATTGCCGCCGCAGGAGATGGAAACGGTCGCGTTGTGGTACGCGCCGCCGGCCGAGCTCGTACGCGAGATGACGGAAAAGAAGATGATCGTCGGCGAAGCGCTGATCGGTATGGCCAACGTTCTGGTCGAAGTCGCCCCGTTCTTTGTCATGTGCGACACCCAGGACATCGGCACTGTAGTCGACGCGAAGAACCTGGGGTGCGACGCCCTGTTCCTGCATGACAAGTATCCGGGCGGTATGGGCTATGCCGAGCGCTGCCTGAAGTGCTTCGACGACATCCTCAAGACGATCGCCGAGGTGATCTTGAAGTGCAGCTGCGAAGACGGCTGCCCCTCCTGCGTCGGCGCCGCCATCCCTGCTTCGGCCATGACCGACCTCGACTCCGCCGTTCGCGGACGCATACCGGACAAGGCGGCCGCGGTGTGGTTGCTGGAGCGGGTGGGCTGACCGGAGATCTCAATCCGTCCCCTGCTCTCTCTCCTACTCCTTCGCGGTAGAGTTAGTGGCTTATCCGGGCGATCCAGCCGCAAAGAACAAGAAGTTTTCGCGGCTGGATCGCCCGGATAAGCCACAGTCGCAGGTCGCAGGTCGCAAGTCGCAGGTCAAGTCCGTCTGCTCTACCGCGGAGGAGCGGGGCGCGGGACTCTCCACCTGCGACTTGCGACCTGCGACCTGCGACGCGGGCCGGGGCCGAGAACGAAACTGCGTCTCACAGTGCAAGTTGGGTTGTGGGCCCCGGCCCGCCTTGTGAAAGTGCGGGGAGACGAATGATGAACAGAAGGAACAGGCGAACAGAAGGAACGTTGAAGGAGACGAGAGAATCCCTTCGACATTTCTTCTGTTCGCCTGTTCCTTCTGTTCGATATTTGACAATACGAGGAAAGTGAGCGGGAGAGAGAGTGGAGACGGCCGTCCTCGGCCGTTTCGAACCGGTGGGCCTCTGTAGCGCCCTTACCGGCGGAGGACCGCCGGCTCCATGTGGGCGCGTTTGATAGCGGTAGGCGTCCGAGATTGGCATCACCCGGCTCGCTCCGCCAGGCGGGTGGGGTGGGGGTAGGGTTCCCCGGCGCCTCTACCCCAGTTTCAGCCCGTCCAGCGCATCCCCCAGCGAGCCGAGGCCGGCGGAGGGTTTGCGGGCGACGAAGGCTTTGACATCGGTGTCGTCGGCGTCCTGCTCCCGCTGCTTCTCCCAGGCGTCGGGCAGCGTAAGAGAGACGCGGTCGCCTTCGATCGCCTTGACGATCACGTCCAGCTCACTGCCGCCGGGGTAGGCCAGGTCCAGGCCGCGGGGGGCTTTGCCGTCGCGCGCGTTGCGAATTTCGCCGATATGCAGCAGGCCGGTCTTCTCGTCCGTCAGACGCACGAAAACTCCGAATTCACGATGGCCTTCCACGATGCCGGTCAAGTGCGCGCCGGTCTCGATCCTGTTCGCCGCGCTGAGTTCGCGCATGCGCATGTCGACAGGCTTGAGGCCGATCCGCTGTTCTTCGGCGTCGACAGACTCCACCTCGACGTCGAGCACGTCGCCCTCGGCAACTGCCTCGCGGGCATGGTTCAGTCGCCGGCCCGCGCCCAGTTTGGATATGTGGATCAAACCTTCAACGCCGGGTTCCAGCTCGGCGAACGCTCCGAAAGCCATGAGCTTCGTTATCGTGGCGCGACAAGTCATTCCCGCGGGATAGCGCGCGGCTACGTCGTCCCAGGGATTGCCCTGGGCATACCTGAGGCTCAACGTTACGCGTTCCTCCTCCCAATCGATTTTCTGCACCAGGACCGTCACGCGCTCCCCCTCCTGGACCACGTCGCCGGGCTTGGCGTTACGGTCCCACGTGAGCTCCCGCAACGGAACGAGCCCGTCGATGCCGCCCAGATCCACAAATGCGCCGAAATCCACGATACGGACGACGACGCCCTCACGCAGATCGCCTTCCGCCAGCGATTCCTTCAGGGCTTCGCGTTCTTCGCGGCGCTCCCGTTCGAGGAACTCCCGCCGGCTGAGCACGATGTTGTGTTCCTGCTCGTCGAACTCGCTGACCATGAACTGCAGCTTCGTGCCCACGTACTCCGCCGCTTCTTTGCGATGGATGTCCATTTGTGAGTAGGGACAGAAGGCCCGTTGTCCTTCCACGGTGATTTCGTATCCGCCATTGATTTCCGCCTTCACGAAACCCTCGACCGGCATGTCGTTGGCAACGGCGTCCCGCAGCCCCTGTTCTGCCGCGGCTCCCGAGAGCGTGGTTGATACCAGGAAGGCGCCATCGCGCATGGCTACGAAGTAGGCCTCCAGCTCGTCGCCCTCCGCAACCGTCAACTCGCCGTTGTCGTCCAGGAGTTCGTTCCGCGCCACAACGCCTTCGCGCTTGGCATTGAGGTCGATGACCACAAACTCCGGCCCGGTTTCGACCACGATCCCCGATACTTTCTGTCCGGGATCGAAACCCTTGCTGTATGACTCCAGCTGTGAGTCCAGCAACTCGCTGAAGTCATCCATCGATATGCTTTGACTATCGCTCATTTCGTGCTCGCTTCCCGCGTTTTGCGGTTACCATCCTGGCGGACCGTCAACGGTCGGTTCGTTCGGCCGGGAACACTACCGCAAAGTCACCCGGGACGGCAAGCCCGGCG
>CAZKRK010000580.1:0-4078 GCA_964555035.1 uncultured Victivallales bacterium
GTTCCTGAGATCCCTCGACTCCGCTGCGCTGCGCTCGGGATGACAGGTCGTCTGCTGAGAGGCGCAAGACATGTGCGAGGTTGTGGGGAGAGAGTAGGGGCTGTTCTTTCCCACGAGCCAACGGGATTCGCCCGTGACGGCCCCCGGGATGACAGGGTGGCAATTGAGATTTCCGGCCGGCAGAGCCCCAAGGCGTGCCTGCTTCCTGGAACAATTCGGTAGGGAACTCTACATCTACTGCCTCATTCGCTCTTTCCCGAAGCAGTGCACGCTCCCGTCGACGGTTGTGACGAACACGCATCCGCCGGCTACGGCGAGGCCGTCTTTGGCCGGGCCGGCGTTGAGCTTGTGTTCCGAGAGCGTTTTGCCGTCGCTTGTGGCGACGGCCAGCAGAGTGCCGCCGCGACGTCCTTCGTATGCCGCCCAGGCGTCCTCGGGATCGACGAGGTCGGGGGTGCCGGCACAGAGCAGGGTCTTGCCGGCCAGGGCCATTGCGCGCGGGCGCACGGGAACCGGGCGCGACCATTTTGCCTCCCCCGGTGGCGGCCAGACATTGGATTTGGCCTTCCGCCTTTTCTTTCCGGCCGGATGCGCGGCATCTCTGTCGGTAGCGACGAGTCTGTGGCCGGCCTGTCCGGCTTGCACGAACCCGCCGTGGCCGCGCTCGTTGTAGCCGCGCACGGCATAGACGGTCTCGCTGTCGTGGACAAGCGTTTCGCCGTGCAGTTTGCCGTCGAGGATCCAGTAGGTCCGATTGAACCAGGAGTCATCCAGCATGCCGGCCGTGGCGCCCAGGCGGTTGCTCCAGGCGGGTTTGCTGTCGTCGTCGAAGAGACGTCTTTGGCGCAGGTAGACGCCTTCGCCGTCGCCGATCAACAGGTCGGCCAGGATGCCGTATTCCTCTTCGCGTTTGCGTCCGATGTCGACAAGCGTGCTCTGTTCGTTTGCGAGGGTTTCGCGTTCCAGCACTTTCCCGGTGGCGGGGTCGAGGCGCCAGGCAACCATTCCGCCGTCGAGGTAGGAACTGCGACCGGCCACGGCATAGACGGATTCGTTTTGGACCAGGACGCTGCCGTGGACGGGCCAGGCGGATTCCAGCGTGCCGAAGGCGCCCACGAGGCGTTCTTCCGGAGCGGCCTGAAAGCGCCAGGCGAGTTTGCCGTCGTCTATGCGCACGGCGTACACCCATCCGTTGCGGCAGCCGAAGAGCGCCTGTCCCTTGTGGAGCGTAGGCGGGGTGTCTACCCGTCCTTCGGCGGTGAACTGCCACACGGTCTTGCCGGTTGCGGCATCGAGGGCATAGACGCCGTGAGTGTCGACCGAGGCGACAACGACGCGACCGTTATCGACGACGGGAGCACTGAGCTGTCCGGGGATTTTTGTGACCCAACGCTGCCGGAGTTCGGACGGCACTTTCGCGGGAGAGGCGCCGCTTCGCCCGGGATCGTGGCGGTACGTCGGCCAGGATTCTGAAAAGCTGAAATGCTGAGATGCTGAAAAGCTGAAATGCCGAGATGCTGAAAAGCTGAAATGCCGAGATGCTGCAGCTTGAGGCCTGGCGGTTGGTGGTTGCCCGTAGGCCGGCCCTTTGACGAGTCGTCGGTCGTCCGCGTCCCTTGCCCGGCGTGCCTTCAGACCTTCGGGCGCCAGTGCAATCACGCCGTTGAGCTTGGCGCTGATGTAGCAGTCGCAGGGGTGGGGGGTGGTGTAGAGCAGTCCGTTGCACGGCATTGCGCCGAACCGGCATGCGCCGCGCACCCAGTGGTTGAGGTCTGCCGCCTGCCCTTCCCAGTCGAGAAACTCGTAGCCGCGGTAGCTGGTCACGAGGTAGCGTTCGGTGGCCTTGTTACGGTAGCAGCGATGGTGGTGGCCGTTGTCGAAGGCGAGCTGAGAGGAGAAGCGCCGTTTTTCGGCGCCGGTGACGGGGTCGAGTCCGAGCACGGCCATTTCCGTGCTGTCGTGCACCCAGACCAGGCCGCCGGTCACGAAGGTGTCGGGCACGCAGAAATGCCCCCAGTTGCCGCAGGGATGGGTCCACAGCGTAGCGCCGGTTTCGGGGGCGTAGGCTCTCACGCGAGCCTTGATGACGCGCCAGCCGATGCGTTTCTGGATGGGTTCGAGCTGGCAGAGCAGCACGGCTTCGTCCGTGGCCACGAGCGTGCACATGTCGGACATCAGATGGAAGTAGCGGCTGGTGTAGCGTTTGCTTTCCGGGCGGGGCGCCTCCCAGAGCTGCGTTCCGGATGCCAGGTCGAGTGCGACAACGCGGTTGCGGTCGAGGAGGTAGACGCGCTTTCCCCGCGCGGCGAGCAGGAGATGCGTGACGCGTTCCATCCCGGCGGTCTTGGTGCTGTTGCCGACAAAGCGACCGCTCTTCCAGAGCAGCTTGCCCGTGGCGGCGTCGATTGCGGCGACGGACTTTTCGATCGGCGGATCTTCTTCGAGCGAGGCGCAGACTTCTTTGCCGCTCTTCGGGTCCTTGTGCGTCCCGGCCGCCCGCTGGGCTTCGTGGTTGATCGAGAGGATGAGGATGCCGTCCTGGTAGAGGATTTCGTCGGTGAAGCGTGTGCCTGCGTATGTCTTGAGGACGTTGCCGGTTGCGGCGTCAAGGACCGTGAGCGGAGCGTTGAAGCCGAGGGTTACGTAGACCTTGTCGCCGACGGCGACGAGACGCTTGGCTACCTGGTTGGGTTGGTTGAAGCGGCCCTCCCAGCGCCATGACCACGCGCTCCATCCCCAGTCGGCGATTGGGATGCGCCACAACGGGACACCGCTATAGGCGTCACGCGCAATCAATACCCATTTGTCGGGGGAGTCACCCGTCATTGCGGCCGGGGCTTCGTCGGCGATGTAGAATATGCGTCCGTTCGCCGAGACCATTGCGCTGACGCTGGGCATGAGGTTGTGGTGACGGGACCACAGGGGTCCCGCGATCCACTGCATGCGGCGCGGCGGGCCAACGCGGCGGTCGGCGGCCACGGCGTTGCCGTCGGGGCCGTGCAGCCAGTGGGTCCACTCGTCGATGTCTTCGGGAACGGGCTTGCGGAACGTGTCGCGTGTCGCGTGTCGTGTGTCGAGGTGAACTGCAACGCCGCGCGGGGCGAGGACCCTCTCGATCTCTTCCCTCCCCACGCGACAGTCGCCGCCCGACACTACCGCCAGTTTCACCATGTTGTCGGCGTACGGGAGGCGGGTACCGGTCAGCCGTGAGATCCAAACCGGGCCGTAGAGGCGCTTTGCGGTTACGGTCCGGCGCGCCTTCTCGACGTTGGCCGGGTCGGTGTCGAGCCCGTGCACGATGAACCGCTCGTTTGCCCGCAATGCCGCGGTCACCGCGCCGTCGCCGCAGCCCAGGTGGACGACGAGTCCGCCGCGGATGTTTGAGGCATCGAGAATTGTCCTGGCGGTTGCCCGGGCGTCAGTCGCGGCATTGGTGTTGCCCAGGGCGACAGCGAGGACAGTGGAAACGATCGTGGTCAGTTCGGTTGCTCTGCAATGTCTCATGGCGCCCTGCTTTCTTTGGGTGATCATCGGAAGTCGTAGATTTTGCCGTGGACAGGGAGGACGGCGCCGCAGGAGTTGCAGACGACGCATCCGTCGTCGCCGGCCAGGCTCGAGTCGGGACAGCGCGTGCATTTGAAGATGCGTAGCGGGTCGTCCGCGGGCACGGGGGGAGGCGCGTTTTCGGCCGGTTCGGTCGAAAGGAGGTCGAGGAATAGCTGGTGTGTGATTGCGCGCCGCCCGAAGTACCTGCCCAGGAGACGGTCGACCAGCTCGGGGCAGGGGAGGATGCGGCAGAGAAGTTCGCGTCGTCCCGTGCCGACGAAACGTCTGAGGACCATGCGCTCGATCCGGTCAAGATAGCGCCGGGAGGCTGTTTCCCATAAACCGCGATAGTCAGCGCTCTGCCATTCTCGAACTTCCATGCATGCTCCTGCGATTGGACGTACGATAGTTGACGGGCGGGGGGGGTGTCCAGAAATGCTGAAAAGCTGAAAAGCTGAAAAGCTGAAAAGCTGAAATGCTGAAAGGCTGAAATGCTGAAATGCTGAAAGGCTGAAATGCTGAAATGCTGAAA
>CAZKRK010000581.1:0-4072 GCA_964555035.1 uncultured Victivallales bacterium
CTCCGGGGCTACCGCTGCCGGCACGCTGTCATTCCCATTTTCCGGTCGCTGGAACGACGCGTCAACGTGCACGCACTGTGTAATGTTCCGAGAGTCAAGCCGGTACAACGCGGATGCCGTCACGCGTCACGATAGAGAAGTAAGTGAGGGAATCGGGGACAGACATAAAGTCGCACCCTTTTCCGTAAAGGGCAATCCGGAAAAGCTCTCGTAGTGGTAGAGGGCGCAATGCAATAGGGCGCCCCCGGCAACTGCTCCTTCCAGGGTCAACCGTTGGACGAAGTGCGCTTCGTTGTGTTGGCTTTGCGGATGCGGATGCTCTCGGGGGTGACCTCGACGAGCTCGTCGTCATTGAGATAGGCAATTGACTCCTCGAGGCTCATCTGCAGCGGCGGGGTGAGGATGACGTTCTCGTCGGATCCGGCGGCGCGGATGTTGGTGAGCTGCTTGCCCTTGGCGGGGTTGACGGTCAGGTCGTTTTCTCGGCTGTGTTCGCCGATGACCTGGCCCTCGTAGACCCTGGTCCCGGGACCGAGGAAGAGCTTGCCGCGGCGTTGCAGGTTGAACAGGGCGTATGCCACGGTGGTACACGTCGCCTGCGAGACAAGGACGCCGTTCTTCCGGTTGCGCATCTCACCCGCAAAGCGGTCGTAGTCCATGAAGATATAGGAGAGCACGCCCATGCCTTTGGTTAGTGACAGGAACTCCGATTTGAAGCCAAGCATGCCTCGCGTAGGGATCTTGTACTTGAGGCGTGCCATGGATTGGTCGGTATCCATGTGCAGCAACCGGCCCTTGCGTGCGCCGAGCTTCTCGATGACCGTGCCCATGTACTCCTGGCCGACGTCGACGGTCAGTTCCTCGTAAGGCTCCAGCATCTTGCCGTTTTCGTTGTGGAGGATCACCTTCGGGGCCGTCACCTGGAACTCGTAGCCCTCGCGCCGCATTTTCTCGATGAGAATGGACAGGTGCAACTCCCCGCGACCGGAGACCTTGAAGCCGGAACCGTCGGGCAATTCCTCGACGAGTAGCGCAACGTCGGCCAGGGCCTCGCGCCGCAGGCGTTCCGCGAGATGCGTCGAGGTCACGTAGGTGCCCTCGGTGCCGGCGAAAGGCGAGTTGTTCGCCACGAAGTTCATGGAAAGCGTCGGCGGGTCGACTTCGGTCGACTCGAGCGGCCGCGGATTCTCCGGGCACGTATAGGTGTCACCGATGGTGACGCTGTCCATGCCGGCCAGGGCGACAATCTCGCCCAGTGACGCCGCGCCGGTTTCGACCTTCTTGTTGCAGTCGAAACGGTAGATCTTGGTGATGCGCGTTGCCTCTTGTTTGCCGTTGCGGTTCGCGACCAGCACGGGCATCCCCGTGTGCACGCCGCCGGCGGTGATCTTGCCTATGCCCAGTCGTCCCAGGAACGGCGAGTGCTCGATCGTGCTGACCTGTAGCTGAAGCGGCTCCTTCGGGCAGCCGGAAGGCGCGGGAACGTGGTCGAGGATGGCATCGAGTAGGGGCCGCATGTCCCCATCCCTGCGGCCCGGATCGTCGGAAGCATAGCCTCCGGTAGCCGAGGCATAGAGCGTGTGGAAGTCGAGGATGTCGTCGGGGGCTCCGAGTTTGACGAACAGGTCGAAGACCTGGTCGATGGCCCAGTCGGGCCGCGCCGCGGGCTTGTCGATCTTGTTGAGCACGACGAGGACGGGGATGTCGCGGGCCAGTGCCTTCTTCAGGACGAAGAAGGTCTGGGGCATGGGGCCTTCCTGGGCATCAACAAGCAGGAGCGCACCGTCGGCCATCTGGAGAACACGTTCGACCTGGCCCCCGAAATCGGCGTGTCCGGGCGTGTCGATGACGTTGACCAGGTGGCCACGGTAGTGGAACGAGCCGTTCTTGGATGCGATCGTGATTCCGCGTTCCCGTTCCAGATCCATTGAGTCCATGATGCGTTCGGTCACGGACTGGTTTCGCCGGAACATGCCGCTCTGCTTGAACAGCTCGTCGACCAACGTCGTCTTGCCGTGATCGACGTGGGCGATAATCGCGATGTTCCGGATTTTGTCTTGCGCGTATGTCATGGGATGATCCGTCGGGTCCCGGGCAAAAAGGACGGGATCTTTAGCAGGAACAGGGGACGGCGTCAAGGCGTGTCCTTCCCGGAGAAGACAATTCGGGAGAGCTTGCTCAAAGGTCGGCTTCGTACCGGGCGGAGGCGTTGACAAACACAAGCGTGGCATAGTGAGGGCAGCGATGATGAATGGATGCGGGATGTGTGACGTGAGATGCGGGGAGGATGCATCTTGCGCCCGCGGCATGGGTGTCCGACCCAGCGGTTCTACACATCTTGCCGCGCCATCCGCCGTGCGTTGGGTTTGTAGTGAGGCTCGCAGTACCGGGGGCCGATGCGCCCGGTGCGGAGTGCCGTGCGCGCCCACGCAACTCCGCGCCGATCCGCTCTGCGTCTCGGGCTACGTTGCTCACTACAAACGGGGGGCACGCGCCTGACTTGCAGCGCGGTTCGAGGCATCTGGCGTGAAATGTGGGACTTTGCGCTTGTGCATCCTCCGTTGAGACGAATGCAACGAGGCGGTAACCACTGAAAGTCGGACCGTATCGCCGGTCAGCCTAGCGCAGTTCCATGGATTGGATTGTGGCATTGGTGGGGTCCGTGTCCGCCGAGAACAGCCGAAAGAACCCACGGCTGTTGGCTCCGACATTGGTCTCGCCCAGCAGTACCCGGTACGCACCGCCCACGCGGTAGTGAAAAGCAAGGCCATTGGACGCCGCCGCGTCGACAACCAGGACGGTGCCCGTGGGCGAGAGGAACGGATACGGCAGATAGACTGCATTGGCCGACATAACTTGGCCGCTCGCCGCAATCTGCGATCCCGGCTGAGATGGCGCATTCATTGTGACCATCCCCGCGTAGGTACGGCCATTTGTGTTCAGGCCGCCTGACCATGTGTCCGTGAACGTCACGCGGTTACTGACGGTCTGCGTCGTGCCGACAAGGCTCCATACTCCCGTCGCGTTGTTCGTGCGCATGCCTTCCGCGGAAACCAGAGAGTAGTGGCGTGCGGGCTGCGTGCGGAAACTCATGTCGACCTCGGCAGTCATCGTGTTCTGGTGAACACGCACTGCTTCCATCTGAATCTCGAAGACGGGAGACGAATTGGTAGGGTCTGTGCCGGCACGCCACTCACCCCAACCGAGGTCCCCGTCCCCATCAGGATCGTCAGGATCGACGGGCGGTCCCCACGCCTGCAGGCAACCTATCACCATCGCGGCCATGATCGCAAGAAAGAGCCGTGCATTCATGAGTCATTCCTCTCCTTCGGTCCGGCCTGACTTTCGCCTACGCATTTGCTGCCGTCAAGGGATTCCGGGGCCGGACCATGCGCTTTCCCCGAAAACACCGAGTGAAAAGCAGGTTGGAGCGGCCAAGTCAGAGGTTGGCGCGTCTTTTTGGCAACCGTCAAGCTTCGCCGGACACGGTGCGTTGAAGGGGGACGATGAATCGTGACATGTTTGGGGCAATGGATTGGATCAGTCCGGCCTGATCCGAGTTGGGATCAATGAGCTCGAAGTCCTCGAACTCAAACCCGGGACCAACCGAGCACCCGACGAGAACCGAGTCACCGATCGGTTCTGCTGCTTGCCAATTGCCGGCAGGGACGATGTGGCAGTACGAGCTGGAGGTATCTGAGAGTTCGTGTCGCACCGGCGGTGAATGCGAGCCATCCCAAGTGTAGAGGTAGAGGCCATCGCCTTTGTAAAGGCTCCAAACCTCATCTGACCGCACCCGATGGAATCTGCTGACCTCACCATCATCCAGTGAGAAGTAGATGTGTGTCAGGGCCGACCTTGCCTGGCCATCAGATCTGGTGACAACTGTGCCCGATCGGAAGACCTCAAGGAATCGGCCGCCCTCCGGGTGCTCTTGGAGATCAATCGGTTGCATGGCCTGTACGGAGTTCCCTACGCTGAGCTAGCCGTTTGCCGAATATATCCTCATGTGATTGTTGCCAATGCACGTTTCGCGCGGTTTCTCCGTAACGGGTTAGACAACACAGCCTTA
>CAZKRK010000582.1:0-4071 GCA_964555035.1 uncultured Victivallales bacterium
TCGTCGTCATACACCGTGATCGTGTCCTCACCGGGAATATGACCGTCTGCCGTAGCCAATATGGTGACCGTCTGCGAGCCGTCGGTTATCGCATCATCCACAGCGGTTACCGTAAATGCCGCAGAATCCTGACCGTTAGAGATGAGTACGTTCGGAGGCACTGTCGCTCCGTTGGTGTCACTGCTGGACAGCGTCACCAACAGGTCGCCGCTGATGCCGGAGTTGACGCGTGTGACCGTCACAGTGCTCTCCCCGCCGTTCTCGCCTATTGCAGCAAGCTCAATTGAAAGCGTCAAAGACGGCAATATTTCTTCCTCGCCCAAAACAGCCACATCATCTATGCTCCATCCACAGAAATTAAAGACCTCGCTACTTTCCCCCATAACCCATCGAATATAGACGATGGGCTCGTGGTCCGCCACGGACGATATGTCAAACTCCCGGAATCCCCAGTGGCAGCCCCAGAGAGTCCAGGCAGGATTCTCCCAAACTGTAGTCCACGTATTCCCGTCTGTTGAGACTCTAACATATGCATGATCCCAACGTGATCTATCCACGCCAAGCCAAGCCCAGAACGTCAGCCTTACATTTGCATAATCCGTGCAGTCAATTGCTGGTGTTGTGGCATAACGTTCAGGCATTAAATGCTCATATGGGCCATTCAAGTTATATCCTATGATCTGGCGTCCCGTGTACCCGCTGGACGGATTCGGCCCACCATAAGTACAATCTCGACCTGTTGCCGGACCGTAGGCCCAGCCAGGATCGAAAGTCCATCCAGGATTGCTGCTCATATCGACTTCATATATAACATCATTGACTCTGACCTTGCATACTCCGGAAGTAGTTGCTGCCCCGTCGTTGTCATAAGCGGCGGCCGCTACTGTATGAAGGCCGAGATTGAATGAATTAGTATACGAATAGGGTTCATCGTAGTCCATGGCGGCAAGGGAACCGTCCACGTAGAAGTCAACGCGGGTTATGAAACCGTCCAGATCGTATGCGGAGGCATCAAACTGAACCGGCTGGGCGGGTCTTATAATCAAGTCTTTCTCTTCCAGAGAAAGCATCGGAAACATATTCTGCGGCCCGCTATAATCGATCTCAAGCTTGGGACGCAATGTTGTCGAGCTGTTGTCAGAAGACACAAAACTCCACTGGTATTTTCTCCATGGCTCAGGACCGGTATCGCTATCAGGCCTGAAGATCAGGCCGTGATTACTGCTCGCATCATCTATCCATGCCTGAACCGTAGAGGCAGGAATTGAAACCGAGTGCCAACCCCCAGTCGGCAGATCTACAAACGCAAAACTGGTAACAGGCGCTGTATAATCCCCGCCTCTCATCGACCAGCATCTGAGATCGGTTCGCCTCTCCCAGGTGGCTACATATTCTTCCCAGGCCGAGGTCAGAACACAAACGTTCACATTCGACTCAAGGGTTCCTGCCGTGCTCGTGATATAGAAATGCAGAGTTGCGTTACTGACAACACTTCCTGGCGGGATCAGCGATAGATCATACTTGACTGCGCAACGCGCAGTCAACCAGCAGGAGCCTCAATTGCCTCTGTATTGTTCGGAATTGAAGAATACTATATCGCTGTCTCCGAAGTTATCATCGACATTCTCCAGATAACCTCCCGTAGCGATATAGGTGTCTGCACAACCATAATAACCGTCCAATCCTTCTTGAAGAGTGACTGTTGCGCCAACCGCTGCAAGATGAGCACCCAACAACAGAAAAGCCCCACAAAACACAGTAATTATTGCTTGGCATGGTTTGTTCATCATTTTGTCACCTTTAGTCTGATGGGACTCCCCCCCCATAGCTGACCCAGCCCGACAGTTCTCAGTTTTTCCGTTCCGGTTCCGATCCGATATTATCTATATGGGGAGTCGGGTGTTTTGTTGCGGGTTTCTTGGAGAATCCCGTGCGGAAGACACGAATGGCGGGAAATGGCGTTCTTACGGGTTCTCACGAGTGTACTCGATAATGAGCTTGGGGCGATTCATGCGATCCGTGACTTCGCGAGACAGAAAGTTGAATCCGTCTATGGCTCTTGAATCGCCGGTGAAGAGCAACCCGTGATTCGCCTCGGGGTTTTCGACCCACGCTTGAACCTGTGATACGCCCGAAGCGTTCAGGGATACACTGTGCAGATCCGTACCATGCGCGGCTACGGTTCCCAGGATGGCTCCAGCGTCCTCGCTACGCCCCTTTGCTCCGGGCGCCTGCCATTGCTGAGATGATTTCGAATGGTTCCAGCTCACCTCGTTCTCATGCCAGCTTTGAGGAATGGCATATATCTGAAAGGGAGGGTGCTTCTTCGTCATCTTATCAACAATGACAAACTCAACTGTCGCTTCTGTGACTCTTGAGTCGGCGGGAATATCGGAGACATCCCATCTCACGAGGCCTGATTTCTCATGGCCTTTCGGGTCCTTCCCATCAACGATAAGCGTCTCACTTTCGCCGAAGTTCGCATCCGGCTGACCCTGGGCGATCAGAGCATCAGTGGTACCGTCATAGTCTCCAGAGGGGAACACACCGTCCTGAAACGCGATTCGCTCTTTCACGACCTGTGTACGCCCCGACTCCAGGCCGCCGGGAGAAACTACTCCGTAATGGCCAGCCGACACGGTTGCGGTCTTCCCGCTTGCGAGATCCTGGATCTGAACCATGCCCTCGCGGACCTTCAAGAGAGAATGACGCTCCGTTTCGGCAAAATCCAACCGCGTCCCAATCACAGTTGCCCTCGCCCGCGACGTCAGGAAGACCATGGAGCTGCCGCGTGACTGCCTGGCAACATCGGCAACCAGCCTGCCCGCGTGAAGCTTAACGCGTTTCGTGCCGTTTGCCTCAGCAAACCGCACCCTTGTTCCGGGCTCTATCCAAACAGACGTTGACTCATTCTCATACGCAACTGTTGCCCGGCCAGGATTCCCATGAGACCTGCCGGCCGTTTCCACGATGTCGCCGGACCGAATGGCCGTGCTCGAACTTGCCGCGACAGGCCTGCCTTCGCGGCATATCCGCACATCGCCTTCCAGCGCATCCAGAGAGGCGACAATCCTGCCCGTACCGGGGACTATGTTCCAGTTTCTAGACAGCCCGAACACCAGCAACAGGCAGGCGGCCGCCGCCAACGCGGCGCGCCAGAATATGCTTGCCGTACTGCGTCTTCGTGTCCCCTTCGTGTGAATCGCGCGAGCCCGCCGGGAGACCTTGTCCCCTGCCGCGATACGCACAACCTTCTTCTTCGGCGACTCGTTGAGCTCGGACATGACGGACCGCACGATAGCCTGGTTCTCCGAAAAAGGAGCCAACCGCGCGGACAGGGCCTTGTGTATAAACACCTGATCGGCCAGCACTTCCTGCAACTCCCCGTCGGATGCCAGCCGTTCCTCCAGCGCCTCGCGATCCCTGTCGTCCAGTTGCGAGCTTACGTACGCATCCAGTTTGTCCTCACTGATCATCCTGTCATCTCCCGCGCTCAACTTGCCTCTCCATACAGTCCCTGAGCATCTTGCGCGTTCTGAATAGCGACGTCCTGACGAACGATGCGCTTCTCCCGACCCTCTCTGCCATTTCGTTGGTTGAGCAACACAGCGTGTATTTCAGCCGCAACAGTTCTCTTGCCTCTTCGGGAAGCTTGTTCATGCAGTGCTCCAGATGGTCCAGCATGTCCACACGATACTCCGACATCCTGGCCTGAAGCAGGTCGACAGTCCGCTCTTCCGCGAACTTCTGTCTGTTCTTCTGTGTTCTCGCAAAGCGTTCCGTTTCCGATCTGACGATGTTCCCGGCTATGCTGCGAAGCCACGCGCCGAACCTGGTGCCTGCCTTGAACTTGTCTATGTTCCTGTACGCGTAGACGAAGGTTCTGTGAGTGACTTCATCCACAAGAGAAGCGGCAGGCGCCTTGACGGCGACAAATGCCCGCAGTCGCGAGACATGACCGTTCATCAGCTCTTCATACGCGTTCACATCTCCGCCCTGAACGCGCAAGACAACAGCCGCTTCGTCCTTTTCGTCCGTTCCAACTGTGTTCGTAGAGTGCATATGCCAACA
>CAZKRK010000583.1:0-4065 GCA_964555035.1 uncultured Victivallales bacterium
CTGGAGCGGAGCGGAAGGGCAAGGGCGGGCGGAGAGTGAGCAAGCCCGGCGGGGGCCACTCTGCAGGTGCAACAGATGCCGACCGCCCGCAAACTTTGTCTTGACCAAAACCGCTCTGCGCGGGAAAATTCCTATGGATGGGGATACAGGAGGGAGGGCTGAGCGATGACGCTGAGCATAGTCGTAAACGTCAAGCAGGTGCCCGACACGCAGAACGTCACGGGGGAAGCGATGACCCCGGAAGGGACCGTGAACCGAGGCGCGCTGCCGGCAATCGTCAACCCCGAAGACCTCAATGCCCTCGAAGAAGCCCTGCGGATCAGGGAGCTACACGACGCAACCGTAACCGTGCTCAGCATGGGGCCGCCCCGGGCGGTTGAGGCCCTCAAGGCGTGCTACTTCCGCGGGGCGGACAATGTCGTCCTGCTATCGGACAAGAAACTGGCGGCATCCGACACGCTGGCTACGTCGTACGCGCTCGCGTGCGCCATCCGGAAGATCGGCGCATTCGATCTCGTCCTCTGCGGACGCCAGGCCATTGACGGCGACACGGCCCAGGTCGGCCCCCAGCTTGCCGAGAAACTCGGCATCAACCAGATAACCAACGTTGCTGAAGTCAGGGAACTGACGGCGGCGGGCGTCGTGGTCAAAAGGAGCACCGAGAGAGGATTCGAGATACTGCACAGCTGCCTCCCGGTGCTCCTCACGATTACCGGCAGCGCGAACGAACCCCGTTCGCCGGGGGCCAAACGCCTGATGGGCTACAAGGCGCTCACCCTCGAACGCACAGCCGACTTCGATTGTGACGGCCGCAACCAGTTCCAGGAATGGGATGTCGCCGCGATCGATGCGGCCCCCGACCGGTGCGGTCAGCGTGGCTCGCCCACAAGAGTCAAACATGTCAAGTCCGTTGTCCTGGCGGCCGGATCACTCCGGGAAGTCCCGGACACACCGGCCGGCATAGGAGAACTGATCGGGACGTTGCGAAAGGACCACATCATCGGATGAAAGCTGAAGGCAACATCATGGTCTTCATAGAGCAGCACGGCGACCGCATCGCGAAAGTCAGCCGTGAGCTGCTGTGCAAGGCCGGGCGACTCGCGGCGGAGCTCGGGGTCGACGTGACGGGGATCGCCCTCGGATATGGCTTGAAGGAGGAACTGGATACTCTCAAAGCCTATGGATGCGCGCGGGTCCACTACGTCGAGGACCGGCGCCTGGCTCATTTCACGGCCGTGCCCGCCGCGAAAGCCATCGTGCGGGCCGTCAGGAAACACCGGCCGCGGGTGGTCCTGTTCGGGGCGACAACCACGGGGCGCGCAGTTGCGCCACGGGTAGCGTCCGCGCTGCAATGCGGACTGACGGCAGACTGCACGGACCTGCGGATCGGCAGCGACAGCTTCCGCGGCAAGGAGTACCACAACATCCTGCTCCAGATACGCCCGGCCTTCGGCGGCAACGTGATTGCCACAATCGTCTCTCCCGAGAGCAGCCCCAGCATGGCCACGGTCCGCGAAGGCGTGATGCCGATGGATCCCCCCGACCCGTCACTCGCGGGAGATGTCGTTGAAGAAGCGTGCGACCTTGAGGACGCGGACTTCCCGACCGAGGTGGTCGAAGTGGTGCGGAAATCGGGAATGGCAAACCTGACCGCGGCACGCATCATCGTCTCGGCCGGCATGGGCGCCGCCTCGCCCGATTCGCTCGCCCTCGTGCGGGAGCTGGCCACGGTACTTGGCGGCAAGCTTGGCGCCTCCCGCCCCATGGTTGACGGCGGTTTCCTGCCGAAAGAGCACCAGGTCGGGCAGACGGGCGTCACGGTCAGACCGAATCTCTACATCGCCTGCGGCATCTCCGGCCAGATTCAACACCGGGCCGGCATGGCCGAGTCGAAGCGGATTATCGCCATCAACACCAATCCGGAGGCGCCCATCTTCAGCGTCGCGCACTACGGCATCGTCGGCGATCTGAACGAGGTGATTCCCAAGATGATTGCGGCGTATAAGGCCATCATCCAGGAGAAGAAAAATGGCTAACTTCTTCCAGGACAACCCGGATCTCCTGTTCCGCCTGGACCACATGGACCTCTACGAAATCGTCCGCCTTGCCGAAGACAACTTCTCCGAGGCAGACACCTATCCGGACGCCCCGACGGACGTCGATGACGCGCTGGACAACTACCGGCGGGTCCTGGAGCTGGCGGGAGAAATCGCGGGCGACTTCGTCGAGCCGCTGGCGGAAGACGTCGACAAGGATGGCGCGACCTTTGCCGACGGGGAGGTCGCCTTGGCCGCGGGAACGGAAAGGGCGCTCGAGCGGCTGAAGCGGGCCGAGCTCATGGGCATGCCGCTGCCCCGGGAATACGGGGGACTCAACATGCCCAAGACCATCTACTGCATGGCGATCGAGATCGTCTCCAGGGCGGATGCGTCCCTGATGAACATCTTCGGACTGCAGGAGATCGCGGAAACGATCCATCGCTATGGAACGGACGACCAGCGCAACCGCTTCCTGCCCCGCTTCTGTTCGGGAGAGCTGACCGGAGCCATGGCGCTTACGGAACCCGAGGCGGGGTCGGATCTGCCCGCGATAAAATGCAAGGCCGTCGAGAGCCCGGAAGAAGGCAAATGGCTGCTCAGCGGCACGAAACACTTCATTACCAACGGCTGCGCGGGGGTTCTGCTTGTCATGGCCAGGTCGGAGCCGGACGTCGAGGACGCCCGGGGGCTCTCCCTCTTCATCTACGAGCGGGATGACAAAATGACCATCCGCCGCATCGAAGACAAGCACGGCATCCACGGCTCCCCAACCTGCGAACTGCAATTCAACGAGGCCGAAGCCGAGCTCCTGGGCGAACGGCGCTGGGGCCTCGTCAAGTACACCATGGCGCTGATGAACGGCGCGCGGCTGGCTGTCGCCGCACAGGCCGTGGGGATTGCGGAAGCCGCGTACCGGGAAGCCAATACCTACGCCGGCCTCCGCTACCAGTTCGGCCACGCAATTCGCGACTTCGCGCCGGTGTGCGAGATGCTGACCACGATGAAGGCCGCCATCGAGGGCGCCCGCGCACTCCTGTATGAAACCGCGTGCATCGTCGACCTGCGGGAACGGATGGACCGGACGATCGGCCTGCACCCCGAAATGAAGAAGGAACTCCGCGGACGCGTCAAGCGCGCAGCCGACTACGAGTTGGTTTTCACGTCCATCCTCAAGTGCTTTGCCACCGAGATGGGCAACCGCGTGTGCTACGACGCCCTCCAGGTCCACGGCGGCGCGGGCTACACGCGCGACTTCGACGTCGAACGCCACTGCCGCGACATGCGCGTAACCAGCATCTACGAAGGCACGACACAGATGCAGGTCGAAGCGGCGATCGGCGGTGTCATGCGGGGCATCGTCAGCCGGCGGCTCGACGAGTACGAGGAGGCAAACGATTTCCCGGCCATCCCCGACCTCCACGATGGTGCGCGGGAACTCAGACAGGCACTCGAGGCCGCCGTGACGGCTGTCACGAAAAAGGAAGATCCCGACTTCCAGGCGTTCCATGCCCGACGCCTGGTCGACATGGCCGCGGACGCCCTGATCGGTCACCTGCTCTGCATCGACGCGCTGAGGTCCGACCGCAAGCAGAAGGTGGCTCGCGTGTTCGTCTCCCAGGCAGGAGGCCGCGCGAAGTCGGCCCTCGATTTCATCCTCTCCGGCGACCGCACCTGCATCGAATGCCGGGATGAGATTCTCGGGGAGACATGAGGCCTAGTTGAGCTGGGCGCAAATTGCGGCGCATCTGCGATCTGTTGCACCTGCAGAGTGCCCCCCCGGGCTTGCCCTGTCTTTTATACACAAAAGTAATCATCTGCCCCGCCGAAACACCCCTGGAGACGGCGGTCCTCCGCCGTT
Organism: uncultured Victivallales bacterium; assembly: GCA_964555035.1. Taxonomy (GTDB): domain Bacteria; phylum Verrucomicrobiota; class Kiritimatiellia; order UBA8416; family CAYOBW01; genus CAZKRK01. Next base: position 3,898 of record CAZKRK010000583.1, read on the forward strand.
ACGAGCAAGAATTGAGCACAAACGGAAACAGAAGTGAACGAAGTACTCGTTTGTTCCGCCAAGTGCACTCACATTTGCTCGTAACGGCGGAGGACCGCCGTCTCCAGTGGCGGCTTGACGAGGGGCGTAGTCACTTTTTGTGTAGAAAAGTCAGGGCTTGCCCACTCT
>CAZKRK010000584.1:0-4013 GCA_964555035.1 uncultured Victivallales bacterium
AGCGTAGCGGAGTCGAGGGATCTCGGGGATTGGGAAAGCGCCGGGGGGCTTCACAGTACTCGAGATCCCTCGACTCCGCTCCGCTGCGCTCGGGATGACAGGTCGTCTGCCGGCGGGGAATCCGCCGTCCGGGGAAGGGGACATGCTCCTACGCGGTCCTCCGCGCTCTTCACGAGCGGCTTCGAGTACAGGCACCCCAGACGCCTGATCAGCTCGGCGTCGTCTACATCCTGCCGCTCCGGCACATACAAGAGAATGTGGAAATGGTTGTCGAGAATGGCGTACGTGACGATCTCAACGCCACTGAACCCTTCCATTCCGCGCATCAGATACCGCAAAGTGCCCTTTTCGCTGTCATCGATGACCATTCTGCGATCCACAATTCTCGACATGACGTGGTAGTACCCGCCACCCTCTTCAATGATCCGCGCCCTCCTCATTTCACGACCTCCTCGCTTCTTGGATTCAGGCCCACAGAACGGGCCTCTGCTATCAAGAAGCAATTCGGCTTCCCCTATTCCGGGAAAAAGTGCAATTTCCTGCATAGAAGGTGTGTCCCTATCCCCTTGTCTGAAGACGCGGGTTGCCGTGCTCGCCGGAATCGCGGTGCTTGTTACCGCGGCCGTCTTCATGCCAAAGAAGGCCAGGCGCTGAATCCTGACGGGGAATGACGAACAGGGCACCTCGGACACTGCGACGGCCCGCCCTTCGTAGAGCGTCCGTAGCGTGCGGCCGTTACCGGCCGCACCGGAGGGCGCAGGCTGCGCGGACCAGCGTCTCGTCTCCGGCCCGCGCCCCCGCGCGGGCCTCCGGCGAGTCTACGAAGGCCGCCCCCCCAAGGCGCCATGGCCACGAAATGGAAAACTTGGTCCGCGGCAACTTGACCCGCGAGGTTTCTTCCCATACACTCTCGCCTCAAGGTTCTTGGACAGATGCGGCTATTGCGGAAACAGGGCGGTGCGCCATGATCGGACGACCGGCCGGCGCTGCCAGTGAGTGGCCTCACGCGAGACAGCCGGGGTGCAAGCGTAATGCGTAAGGATTCATCTGAGAGCAGGTTGTACGCCTGATCCAGAGAGGTACTTTCATGGACGATTCGGTGGTAACCGGTGTCATTACCGGAATCAACGGGAATATGGTCACGGTCAGGGTCTCCGGCAAGATCCGTCAGAACGAGCTTGCCTACGTGATTACCGGCGATGAGAGGCTCAAGGCCGAGATCATCAAGATTGAAGAAGGCATCGCCTCCCTCCAGGTTTACGAGAACACGCGCGGCCTGAAAGCGGGAGACCGGGTCGAGTTCTGTGGAGAGATGCTGTTTGTCAAGCTCGGTCCGGGCATCCTCGGGCAGGTCTACGACGGGCTGCAGAATCCGCTCCACAAGCTTGCGGAAGAGCACGGTTTCTTTCTCCGGCGCGGGAAATTCTCCGAACCCCTCGACCTCGCGAAGGAGTGGTTCTTCATGCCGACGGCGCAGAAGGGGGATACGGTGACTCGCGGGTCCGTCCTCGGTCACGTTCAGGAAAATGAAATCCAGCACCTGATCATGGTCCCGTTTCATCTCTCGGGCGACTACACCCTCACCTCACTCGTCAAGGAGGACGAGTACTGCGTCACCGATAGAATTGCCGTACTGACCGACGAAGACGGCAACAAGATCGATGTGACCATGGTTTTCGAGTGGCCGGTCAAGATTCCGATCACGGCCTATCGCAAGAAACTGATTTCCGAAGAGCCGATGGTAACCCAGTGCCGCATCATCGACACCTTGTGCCCCGTGTCCAAGGGCAGCACGTTCTGCATCCCCGGCCCGTTCGGCGCGGGCAAGACGGTCCTGCAACAGAACACCAGTCGCAACGCCCTGGTGGACATCGTCGTCATTGCCGCCTGCGGCGAACGGGCGGGAGAGATTGTCGAGACCATCCACGAGTTCGCCGAGCTCGAGGACCCGCGGACCGGCACCAAGCTGATGGAGCGGACGATAATCATTGCCAACACCAGTTCCATGCCCGTTGCCGCGCGGGAAGCGTCGGTCTACACCGCGGTGACCCTGGGAGAGTACTACAGGCAGATGGGGCTTGAAGTCCTGCTCCTGGCCGACTCAACCTCCCGCTGGGCCCAGGCCATGCGCGAAGTGTCGGGGCGGCTTGAGGAGATTCCCGGCGAAGAGGCCTTTCCCGCCTACCTGGAGTCGCGGATTGCCGAGTTCTACGAACGTTCGGGCTACGTTGAGCTACAGGACGGCACGTTCGGCAGCCTGACGATCGGCGGAACGGTCAGCCCCGCGGGCGGGAACTTCGAAGAACCGGTCACCCAGGCCACTCTGAAGGTAGTGGACGCGTTTCATGGTCTCAGCCGCTCCCGTTCCGATGCCCGCAGGTTTCCCGCAATCGACCCCCTGGAGAGCTGGTCCCACTGCAACGGCCTCATTGAGAGCGACCGGGTAGACGTGGCGCGCGCGATCCTCCGCCAGGGCGATACGACTGCCCAGATGATGATGGTTGTAGGCGAAGACGGAACCGCCATGGGTGACTTCGTCACCTACCTCAAGGCCGACCTGTTCGACTCGGTGTATCTCCAGCAGGACGCGTTCGACGAGGTCGACACCGCCTGCTCCGCCGAACGGCAGGAATACGTTTTTGACAAGGTCTTCGCCATCCTCGAACAGGAAATGGAGTTCGACGACAAGAGGGACGCCAGACGTTTCTTTGCCAAACTGAACCAGCTGTTCATTGACTGGAATCGCGTAAAAATGGGCACCAAGGAATTCAAGGAACTGGAAGCGGGGATTGACGCGCATTGCCGCGCGTAGTCCCTGTTCGGATTCTCATACCCCGTGACGAACAAGGGAACGATATGCAACCGATCTACAACAAGGTCCTGAGTGTTGTCGGAAACGTGATAACCGTCCGCGCTTCCGGCGTCACCTACGAGGAGCTCGCCCAGGTCTCGACCGAGCGCGGGAAGTCCCTCGCCCAGGTGATCAAGATCGAAGACGACGATCTCGTCTACCTCCAGGTGTTCGAGGGGAGCAAGGGCGTCTCGACCGAAGATGAGATCCGCTTCCTCGGAGAGGCGATGAAGGTCCCCTTCTCCGAAAGCATGCTCGGCCGCACTTTCAACGGCAGCGGCGAACCGATTGATGACGGTCCCCCCATCGATGACGAGACGATCGCGATCGGCGGCCCGCCGGTCAACCCGGTCAAGCGTATCGTCCCCAACAAGATGATCCGGACCAATATTCCCATGATCGATATCTACAACTCCCTGGTCATGTCGCAGAAGATCCCGATCTTCTCGGTCTCCGGGGAGCCGTACAACGTCCTGCTGGCCAGGATCGCCCTTCAGGCCGAGGCCGACATGATCATTCTGGGCGGCATCGGCCTGAAGTTCAATGAGTACATGTACTTCAAACGGGAACTGGAGACCGGCGGCGTCTTCAACCGGTCGGTCTTCTTCGTCCATACCGCCTCCGACCCTATCGTGGAGGGACTGATGGTGCCGGACATGTGCCTCGCCGTGGCCGAGCGCTTTGCCCTCAACGGCAAAGATGTCCTGGTGCTGCTCACGGATATGACCAATTACGCCGACGCGATGAAGGAAACGGCGATTACGATGGAGCAGGTTCCGGCGAACCGCGGGTATCCCGGCGATCTCTATAGTCAGCTTGCCTCGCGCTATGAGAAGGCCGTCGACTTCCACGGCGCCGGCTCCATCACCACGCTGGCCGTTACCACGATGCCCGGCGACGACGTGACACACCCTGTTCCGGACAACACCGGCTATATCACCGAGGGCCAGTTCTACCTGCGCAACGGACGCATCGAGCCCTTCGGCTCGCTCAGCCGCCTGAAACAGCAGGTAAACAAGAAGACCCGCAAGGACCACCGCGCGATCATGAACGGAACCCTGCGTCTCTACAAGGACTACCAGGAGACGCAGGAAAAACGCTCCATGGGGTTCCGCATGAGCGAGTGGGACAACAAGCTGCTGAAGTACGGGAAGATGTTCGA
>CAZKRK010000585.1:0-3993 GCA_964555035.1 uncultured Victivallales bacterium
CGGTGTCCTCGGGATGATGACAGGGCGTATGCTCCGCAGCCTGTGCCGAGTGTGGCTAGAGTTACAATTTGCCTGTCCCCTCTCCTCAGTACGGGGTGCGGAGCAACGGACGCTTGTATCTGACGACCGAAACCGGCGAAGTGATATGCATGGCAGGGCGCGAGTAGATCCCTTGAAATACGTTGGAGTTTCCTCGATACTCAGGGTCGGATGCCGTGTGATCGTTGCGCGTCGCGCGGCGTACGGTCGTGTAGATGGCGGAGGACTCAAAGACAAGTGAGGCACCACCCGATGAAGAACAAGAACCGTCCGCTTTTTTGGCGAGTCTTCCCGCCATTCGTGGCAATCGCTCTCTGTGCTACCGTGGCGGCCGCCTGGTACGCGTCACAGGCCGTACGAGGTTTCCACTACAAGAGGACCGAAGATCGACTGCGGGCCGCCGCGAATATGGTGGTCGAGTTCCTGGCAAGAAGCGGCGCCCCCCTCGATTCGCCTCAGGCGAACGCCACGTGTAACGCACTTGGCAAGGCGTCAGGCTACCGTATCACGGTCATCATGCCGTCGGGACGGGTCGTGGCCGATTCGCAGGAAGATCCGCTTCACATGGACAACCATGGTAGCCGTCCTGAAGTTCGTGAAGCCATGCGGACAGGGGCGGGCTGTTCTAGACGTTTCAGCGACACGCTTGAGTTGAACATGATGTATCTGGCCGTCGCCTTGCGCTCAAACGAAGAGACTCGAGCCGTGGTCAGAATGGCCCTGTCACTAGCGGATGTTGACGGCACTGTGAACAGGCTGCGGACGCGAATCGTTTCAGCGGGGCTTCTACTGGCCGTTGCTTCAACGCTTCTCGGCCTCATGGTTTCACGGCGGATCAACCACACAGTCGACAGGATCCGTGGAGGGGTCGAAGCACTTGCCGCCGGAGATCTCACGGTCAGGCTACCTCCCTCGGACATCTCGGAGATGAATCTCCTCGCCAAAACCATGAACGGCATGGCGGAACAGCTGCAGGCGCGTTTGGGCGACATCACGCGGCAGCGGGACGAGCAAGGGTCACTGTTCGCCTGCATGACCGAGAGTGTCGTTGCCGTCGACACGCAAAACCGCATCATCAAAATGAATGCGGCCGCGGAGGCGCTCTTCGGCGTTGATTCGAAGACGTGTAGCGGTCGCAACGTCGTGGAGGTCATCCGCAACGCCGAGCTGCATGATGTCTTCACGGATGCACTCGCGGGTTCGGAACCCATAGAGGGTAACGTCGATCTGTTCGATCGAGACATTCATCTTCAAGCGCGTGGAACGAGTCTGTGCGGGCCTTCGGGGAATAAGATCGGCGCTGTGGTCGTGTTGAGCGATGTAACGCGCCTGCATCGGAAAGAAACCGTGAGCAGGGAGTCCGCAACGAACGAGTCACATTAAACTGAAGCCCTCGGCTAATACGGGGCTCGGGTGCAACAAAGTGCGCTTGAATTGTCCTGCATGCGGTGATGCGGCTCCGCATGACACTGGTGTTCGGGGTCTCTGCCCAGACCGTAGAGCATTTCGCGTCGCCCTGCCCGAATGATCTTGCGGCACCCCTAACACAACGCTAGCATTTCTATCCATTACCCAACTTGCGCCGGGAGACAAGTCGGCAATCTGCAGAACATGCCCGTCGGCGGGCGTGAGTATCCGCACCGGAGGAAGTAGGACCGAAGTGGAAGGATCTATGGTTTTCGATATCGTAACCCAGGTCGCGGGGGGACTGTGCCTCTTCCTGCTCGGCATGAAGCACATGTCTGAAGGAATGCAGGCTGTTGCGGGCCATCGGCTTCGGCGAATGATCAGCGCCGTGACAGACAACCGTTTCATGGGACTCGCTACGGGAGCGGGCATTACGGCCCTCATCCAGTCAAGTTCTGTCACCACCGTCATGCTGGTTGGTATGGTCAACGCGGGGGTGATGACGTTGCTTCAGACCATTGGCGTGATTCTCGGCGCCGACATCGGAACAACGATCACGGCCTGGATTGTTGCGCTCAACATTCTCAAGTACGGGTTGCCCATTCTCGCCGTTTCCGGATTCTTCTATCTCTTCACGAAGAACGAACGCTTGCGGTATGTCGTGCTGATGGTCATGGGAATTGGCATGGTGTTCTTCGGGCTCGACCTGATGAAGCAGGGCCTGCATCCGTTGAGAAGCATGCCGGAGTTCCTCGAACTCTTCGGCAAGTTCACGCCGACGGGCATTCTCGGGGTCATCAAGTGCGTGGTCGTCGGAGCACTCGTGACGGCGCTGGTCCAGTCGTCCTCGGCGACTATCGCCATCACGATCACATTGGCACGAACGGGGGCTATTGACTACGATACAGCCGTGGCGCTTGTGCTGGGGCAGAACATCGGCACGACCATCACGGCGTATCTTGCCTCTCTTGGAGCAACCACGGCTGCCAGGCGCGTGGCGTACGCCCATGTGCTGACGAAGGTGTTTGGCGCAATAGCCATGGTCTTCATCTTCTTCCCGTACATGTCCCTGCTGCGTGCTGTTACGCCGGAGGAGATGGACATCGCCAAACGGATTGCCGTGGCGCATACACTGTTCAACGTTTTTCTCGTGTGCATGTTCCTCCCGCTCAGAACACCACTGGCCAACTTGCTGGTGCGTCTTGTGCCGGAGAAACGGCATAAGGAGAAACCGCGCCTTACTTTTCTGGACGTGCGTATGCTCGAGACACCTGTTCTGGCCCTCCAGCAGTCTGCGAGTGAGATCGACAAGATGGGGGAGTCTGTACGCAAGATGCTCGTCTGGGCCAGGAATGCAGTGACAGACGAGGACCCGAACGACGAGCAGAACCGCAAACTCTTCCACCGCGAGGAGATCCTTGACGAGATGCAGAAAGAAGTGGCCGAGTTCCTCAGTCACCTTCTGGCTAGCGAAATGCCTGCGGAAGGCGCGATCGAAGCCAGGCGTCAGCTTCGCCTGTCGGACGAATACGAGTCGATCAGCGATTACATCGCAGCCCTGCTCAAGCTGAACCTGAAACTCCGCCGTCAACACCTCAGCATCACGTCGGAAGGGCTCGAAGGGATGCTCTCGCTCCACGACAGTGTGGCGGCTTACGTAGATATGATCAACGAGGCGGTCAGGGAGAACAACACGGACATTCTGACGAAGGCGCGAACACAGGGCAACATGATCACGCGCAAGATGAAGGACGAACGCAGGGATCATCTCCAACGCATGGAAGAACGGCGTCTTTCGCCGCTCACGAGCCTGATTTTTGTGGACGCGCTACAATCCTACCGCAAGATTAAAGACCACGCATTGAACATCGCCGAAGTGCTCGCCGGGGAGAAATAGGTCACCCGGGATCACAAAAAGGTCAGTGTGGGCCCGCCCTCGCCTCACCTGCCTGCCGTTCCGCACCAATGGACCACGGAAGATCCAGACCATTCGCACGTAACGCACGCTGGCCATACGCCATGCGGCTCGGCGGGGTAGAAGCCATCGTCGACGAGCGCCCGCTGACCCTCTTGGGTCATGAGCAAGAAGATGACAAAAGTCCGCAGCCCCCCTTCAAAGCGGTTCTCGTCTACATACAGGTACAGTGGCCGTTTCAAGGGGTAATCCACCACTGGTCCTTCATAGTCAGGCAGGGGCTTGCCGTCCACCTGCACGGCCTTGACCTCGGGGTTGAGAAATGCGGCACTTACGTAACCGATGGCCCCTCTGTTTCCGGCAACATCAGCCACCCATTGAAGAAGTAGCCTGGAGGCAACATGGCGTATGAAACGTGCAATCTACATGCTGGTATTCACATTCTCATCACGAACATACTTCATCTGCGCGACAATCAATCGTATAGTTCACTCCGTATCTCCAACGCCACATCCAATGAATGGGCGACACGGCAGGCTATCGGTGAGGGCAGTCAGTGACGGAAGATCGGCTATCGGCATCAACGGAAGCGGCTTTGCGCGAGCGCGTAAAGGAACTCTCGTGCCTCTACG
>CAZKRK010000586.1:0-3992 GCA_964555035.1 uncultured Victivallales bacterium
TCCCCGTCTTCTCATTCTACTTCGACATTTCTTCCGTTCGCCTGTTTCTTCTGTTCATCATTCGTCTCGCCGTAGCCTCCTTACAGCTCCGCGCAGGTCTGTCCCCGCCTTCTCCTCACCGTCCAGGATCGAAGATTACGAGCAAGATTACGATCGAAGAGACGCGCCTTCCCTTCTTGGATCCTAATCGTACTCGTAATCCTGCATCCCTCTCCCCGCCGTCCAGGAGTGACGACTCCCCTTTCATGTCTTTTCATAAGACTTTTGACAGTTCCTCTGTTCCCGTCCGCTTTGCGTGAGGTCTGTCCCCGTTTTCCGTCCCCGGTCCGCTTTGCGTGAGGTCTGTCCCCGTTTTCCGGTGAGGTCTGTCCCCGTCTTCCGCCCGTCTTCCGTGCTGCTGCGGAAGCGGATCGGTCGCCAAAGCCAACGCCACATTCCTTCTACAAAGTACCTATAGCATGTAGGCAATCCATATGCTCTACACGCGAAAATACAGTCCCAATACAAAATAGGCATTCTGAGGGCAATCTGCTCGTATTTACGTGGGGAGGTTATGCAAGTAGCGTACGGCAAGTCAAGCCGTTTCAATTGAGGCATGTGAGCGGAAGGTTGGTGTGCGAATGGCAGGAAAAGTCGGGTTCGACAGCGACAAATACCTGGAGGAGCAGAGTCGCTATATCATCGAGCGGGCCGGAGAAGTAGGCAACAAGCTCTACCTGGAATTTGGCGGCAAGCTCGTCTTCGACTACCACGCTGCACGAATCCTCCCGGGATTTGACCCGAATGCCAAGATCCGCCTCCTGCACCGACTGCGTGACAAGGCCGACATCGTCTTGTGCATCTTTGCCGGCGACATCGAGCGCAAGAAGATGCGCGCCGATTTCGGCATTACCTATGACGTGGACACGTTGCGCCTGATCGACGACCTGCGCGACTGGGGACTGGACGTCGCGGCCGTCGTCATCACGCGTTTCAACGACCAGCCCGCCGTGAAGCAGTTCATCAACCGTCTCGACCGGCGCGGCATTCGCACCTACACCCACCGCGCCACGCGCGGCTACCCGACCGACGTCGACATGATCGCGAGCGAAGAGGGGTATGGAGCCAACCCATACATCGAGACAACCAAGCCGATCGTTGTAGTCACGGCGCCGGGGCCCGGCAGCGGGAAGATGGCCACCTGTCTCTCCCAGCTCTACCACGACCATCAGCGTGGCGTTGAATCCGGTTACGCCAAGTTCGAGACGTTCCCGATCTGGAACCTGCCGCTCAAGCATCCCGTGAACGTGGCCTACGAGGCGGCAACCGCCGACCTCGCCGACTTCAACATGGTCGATCCCTTCCACCTGGAGGCGCACAAGGAGCGTGCGATCAACTACAATCGCGACGTGGAGGTGTTTCCGGTGTTGAAACGCATCCTGGAGCGGATCACGGGATCGGTGAGCATGTACCAGTCGCCCACCGATATGGGTGTGAACCGCGCCGGTTTCGCGATCGTCGACGACGCCACCGTGTCGAAGGCGGCTACGCAGGAGGTCATTCGACGCTATTTCCGCTACCAGTGCGAGTACGCAATGGGCGCGGCCGATCAGGATACCGTCCAGCGGTCGGAACTGCTCATGGAGGAGCTGGGCGTCAGCGTGGACGACCGGCCGGTTGTTCCCGCCGCGCGCGAAGCCGCTCGCGAGGCCCAGCAGAAGGAAGACAAGGGAAACGAGGGGATCTACTGCGGCGCCGCGATCACGTTGAACGGCACGATTGTCAAGGGATGCAACTCTCCCTTGATGCACGCGTCGTCGGCTCTCGTGCTGAACGCCATCAAGCATGCGGCCGGCATCCCGGATAACCTGCACATCCTGGCGCCCAACGTACTGGACTCGATCAACGACCTGAAGAGAGGGGTTTTGGATCGCGCTACGCCGAGCCTGAATCTCGAGGAGACACTGATTGCCCTGGCCGTCAGCGCGACCGGCAATCCCTCGGCCGGTATGGCCGTCGAGAAGCTCGGCGAGCTGCGCGGCTGTGAGATGCATATCACGCATATTCCCCCGCCGGGAGACGAAGCGGGGCTACGGCAGTTGGGCATCAACGTGACAAGTGAACCGGAGTTTGCCAGCAAGAACCTGTTTATCAGCTGAAGGAGGAAAAGACATGCCGAAACTGGACGACATCAACAAAGTAATGATCATCGGTTCGGGACCCATCGTCATCGGACAAGCCTGCGAATTCGACTACTCGGGCACCCAGGCCTGCAAGGCGTTGCGCGCCCTGGGCTACGAGATCGTGCTCGTGAACTCCAACCCGGCCACGATCATGACCGATCCGGGTATGGCCGACGCGACCTACATCGAGGCCCTGACCATCGAGAACATGGAGAAGATCATCGCCAAGGAACGGCCCGACGCGCTGCTGCCCAACCTGGGGGGTCAGTCGGGGCTCAACCTGTCATCCGAGCTGCACAACGCCGGGATCCTGGAGAAGTACGGGGTGAAGGTCATCGGCGTGCAGATCGACGCCATCAAGCGCGGCGAGGACCGCCAGGCGTTCAAGGACACTATGGACAGCCTCGGCATCGAGATGTGCAGGAGCATCATCGCCAACTCGATGGAGGAGGCGGAAGAGGCCATCAAGGAAATCGGTCTGCCGTGCGTGATTCGTCCTGCCTACACCATGGGCGGAACCGGTGGCGGGTTCGCCTACAACATGGATGAGTTCCGCGATGTGGCCAAGCGCGGCCTGGCCGCCAGTATGGTCGGGCAGATCCTGGTGGAGGAGTCGGTCCTCGGTTGGGAGGAGCTCGAGCTCGAGGTCGTGCGTGACGCCAAGAACCAGATGATTACCGTCTGCTTCATCGAGAACGTGGACGCCATGGGCGTGCACACCGGTGACAGCTATTGCACGGCGCCGATGCTGACGATCGGCGAGGAGCTGCAGGAACGGCTGCAGAGATTCTCGTATGCTATCGTCGAGGCCATCCAGGTCATCGGCGGCACCAACGTTCAGTTCGCGCACGATCCGGTGAGCGACCGCGTTGTGGTGATCGAGATCAACCCGCGCACGTCGCGCTCGTCCGCGCTGGCGTCCAAGGCGACCGGTTTTCCCATTGCGCTCGTCTCGTCGCTGCTGGCCGGCGGCCTGACTATGGATGAGATCCCGTACTGGCGCGACGGCACCCTCGAGAAGTACACGCCGTCGGGCGACTACGTCGTGGTCAAGTTCTCGCGCTGGGCGTTCGAGAAGTTCAAGGGCCTCGAAGACAAGCTCGGCACACAGATGAAAGCCGTGGGTGAGGTGATGAGCCTCGGCAAGACCTACAAGGAGTCCTTCCAGAAGTCGATCCGTTCGCGCGAGGACAAGCGGCACGGCCTGGGCTTCGCCAAGGACTACAACAGCAAGTCGCTCGAGGAACTGATGGCGATGCTCAAGGAGCCCAGCAGCGAGCGCCAGTTCATCATGTACGAGGCCCTGCGCAAGGGGGCCACGGTCAAGGACCTCTTCGAGAAGACGCACATCAAGAACTGGTTCATCGAGCAGATGAAAGAGCTTGTCGAGCTCGAGGAAGAGATCCTCAAGCACAAGGGACAGCTACCGCCGGACGAGCTGCTCACGCAGGCCAAGAAGGACGGCTTCGCCGACGCCTACCTGGCCAAAATCCTCGGCATCGACGAGAAGGACGTGCGCGCGAAGCGCACCGAGCTGGGAGTGGTCGAAGGCTGGCACGCCGTGCCGGTGAGCGGCGTGGAAGACGCGGCCTACTACTACTCGACCTACAACGCTCCCGATGACATCGGCGCGACTACCACCGAGAAGAAGGTCATGATCCTGGGCGGCGGTCCGAATCGTATCGGCCAGGGCATCGAGTTCGACTACTGCTGCGTGCACGCCGCCTTTGCGTTGCGCGACATGGGATACGAGACGGTCATGGTCAACTGCAATCCCGAGACCGTCTCGACCGACTACGACACGTCCGACAAGCTCTACTTCGAGCCGCT
>CAZKRK010000587.1:0-3986 GCA_964555035.1 uncultured Victivallales bacterium
GGAACCGCGAAGGGCCGGGCAACTTGGGTTGTGGGCCCCGGCCCGCCTTGTTACAACGGGATGGAGGGCGAGCGTCCTCGCGAGCCGGTCCGGGAATTCCGTGAACGTATTTGCGTGACAGCACACTAGTAGAACTTCCCCGCAGCCTTGAGTTGCTCGTAGTGCTCGATGTCGCGGTACTTGAAGACCCTCGCGGGGGAGCCGCCGGCGACGGCGTACTTGGGGATGTCGTTGACGACCACGGAGCCCGCCTGGACTACGGCGCCCTCGCCGAGGTGCACGCCGCCGAGCACGGTAACGCGCATGCCGAGCCAGACGCAGTCGTCAATGACGATGTCCTTCTCGACGATGGTCTTGTCGTAGGGAATCAGCTCGCCGGAATCGTAGTTGTGGTTGCCCGTGATCAGGACGCAGTCCCGACCGGAATGGAAATGCGCTCCGATTTCGACGTGCCCGTCGCCGTAGATGCGCATGCCGCTGAAATGGACGTGATGCTTGAGGTGAGTGTTGGCGGTCAGGATTGTGGGACCGCCGCAATGGATGTTCCCCTCGTGCGAGGCAACGCTACGCTTTACGCGCGCGACCCACAAACCACGCCGGACTGCGATGCTCCCGCCGCGAATCCACTTCGCCACAGCCTTGAACGCCCTTATCACGAGGACCGATCCTCCTCTTCCGTCCACGGGTCCCAGCCCTGATCGACGGCATCGATCAGCGTTGTCAGGATTTCCCTGTGGGATTCGCAGCGCACGGAGTTGCGCGCGAGGCGACGCTCGGGCTCGCGGTGCAGAAGATTGGCGAACCGTTTCGAGCGGCATGCCGCCCACTGCAGGAGCGGATAGTCCGCGTGCAGCATGTGCAGGTAGAACTTGCGCTCACGAGTGCAGAAGCGGCGCCATTGCTCACGCAACGCGTCTTCATCGCGCGTGATGCGCGAACGCTCCTCGAACGCGGCAGCCATTGCCACAAGCGTCTCGTCGTCGGGACGATGGATTTTCGGGGTCTCACTGCGCTGCTTGTAGTGCATGAAACGATGCGAAAGCGTGCCCGCATTGTCGAGCTCCAGCTCGACGAGTACCCCTTCGTACCAGGCATCGAAAGCAACGTCTTTGTGGTCGAAGAGAAGATTCCCCTGCCCGTAGACAATCAGCCCGTCACCGCGGGTTTCATATGAAACCGGGCAATGGGCGTGGGTACAGACGACCGCGGTGGCGCCGCTATCGATCATAAACCGGCAGCGCCTCTGCATCTCGGGAGGGGGGAACGGATACCATTCCACTCCGCCGTGGTAGAGCACGACGAGATGGTCGAACGCGTCGCGGCAGTCGCGCACGGTCTCCGCGAAATGAATGAGATCGAGAGGGTTCGCACCCGCGCGTGAAGGCGAAGCGACAGAGAACTCGCGTTCGGCGCAGGCGTAGAAGGCGAGCCGTGTTCCGTTCACCGTCTTGAGAAGCAATTGGCCGGCGCTCGCCAGGTCGGCGCCTGCCCCGACCGTGGACACTCCAGCCTCTCGGCAGGCTGCGAGGGTGCTCTCCACCCCTGCCTCGCCGTAGTCCAGCACGTGGTTGTTGGCCAGGGTTACCGCGTCGATGCCGGCGGCAACGAGACCGTTGACGGCGCCCGAGGGAGCGCGTAGGTTTGGTCCTGCCTTGTCGATAGGCGTGGACGGATCGTCGACAATGGGGCACTCGAGATCGACGATCGAGAAATCCGCCTGACGAAAGTCCTCGATGAACTCGCCGAACAAGGCCTGGGCGTCACCGTCGACAAAGAGCCGTTCAAGGCGCCCCCCGGGGTAGAGGTCTCCTCCGATCAAGATACGCGTTCGGTCCTTCATACGGCAACCCATGTGACTTGCGATCCGCCTGACACTGGCATATTCTACCTGAATCTGACAGTGCAAAACGGTATGGATCCTAAATGAAGCTGGTGGTTCCTACGACAGGCTTTCCCCGCTATGAGGGGGATTACGCGGGGCATTTCATTCTCTCGCTTCTGCGGGTGGAATGTGCGCTTCGTCCGGACCTGGAGGCTGTCGTCGTCAGGCCGGACGCCCCCCTGTCCGGCGAGGCGCCGCTGCAACTGCCGGCGGGGGTGAGCGTTGCGCCGTTCCTGTATCTTTCGGATGCGCGACGGCAGACCCTCGTGTACGGGAGCGGCATTGTGCCGAATGTCCGGGCAAATCCGTTTCGCCTCTGGCAATTGCCGTTTCTTATGCGCGGATTCAAGCGCGCCACGGCGGACGCGGCCCGGGATGCCGCACTGGTACACGCGCATTGGAGCTTCGCCGGCCTGTGCTCGCTACGCGCCGTGCGCGAACGAATACCGGTGGTAGTCACCCTGCACGGTTCCGATTTTTCCGGGGCGGGCGGGCGCTTGGTCGACGCCATGACGCGCAGCGTAATCCGACGCGCAACAGGTATCGTCTGCGTCAACGACCGCCTGCGCCGGCGTGTCGTCGAGAGCGGCGTCGATCCGCGGCGCGTCGTGACGATTCGCAACGGCATCGACGTGGAACGCTTGCGGCCGCGGCGGGACCGCTCGGCATTGGCCCAAACCGTGCTCTCGGAGGCGGAGGAGATCATCCTGTTTCTTGGGCGGTTGGAGCACGTGAAGGGACCCGACCGCGCACTGGACGTTTTTGAGACGCTTATCGAGAAGCACCCGCGGGCGGGACTTCTGATGGTTGGAGATGGATCGCTCGAACGTGAGCTCAAGGCTCGGGCCGCGGCTACGCCCGGGCTCGCGGGCCGGGTGCACTGGGCCGGCGCGCAGCCGATGGAGAAGATATCGGGCTTCTTCGCCGCGGCGGACGCGCTGCTCGTGTCGAGCCGCAACGAAGGATTGCCGACGACCGTACTGGAGTCGCTCGCGGCCGGCGTGCCGGTCGTCACGGTTCCCGTGGGCGGCGTACCGGAAGTGGTGCGTGACGGCGAAACCGGCTTCTGCACGGGCGAAAACACGGTGGCGGCACTGGCCGCGGCATTGGAACGCTGCTTTTCAGGGGACGATCTGCGCAAACGCGTCGTTGCCGGCGGACGGGCATTCGTGGAAAGCGAACTGACCTGGGAGCAAACGGCCAGGCGGCACCTCGAGTTCTACGAACGGGCGATCCGCACCTCGGCCAAGTTGGAACGGGCAGAGCCGATGGAGAAGGCAGAATGAGCGCAAGCGACAGCGTGCAGACCGGGAGACCGTTGACGAACCGCGACTACTGGGACGCTTCCGACTACGCCGCGCTACGCCTGTCGGACACCCAACAGTCCGAGTTTCAACCGCTTTTTGACCGCCTGGTACCGCCTGGAGACG
Organism: uncultured Victivallales bacterium; assembly: GCA_964555035.1. Lineage (GTDB taxonomy): Bacteria > Verrucomicrobiota > Kiritimatiellia > UBA8416 > CAYOBW01 > CAZKRK01. Next base: position 3,313 of record CAZKRK010000587.1, read on the forward strand.
GCCGCGAAGCCCTGGAAATCGGAGCATGTCCCGGAGTACACCTTGCCGCCCTCGCGCGCAGCCACGGCTACGCCCCGGTTGCGCTCGATATTCTGCCCAGGGTTCACGAACTGCGCGACGCGTTTGCAAACGCGGGTTTCCCCCCGGTTGAAACGATCGAAGCGGACTTCCTGGCGTGGGAAACCGAGCGGCGTTTTGCGGTGGTTATGTCGCTGGGGTTCATCGAGCACTTCAACGATCCGGAACCTGTCATCCGCCGGCATTGGGAGTTGGTCGATGAAGGCGGAGTCATGGTGCTCGGAGTGCCGCTGTTCGGGCCGTGGCAGCTGTGGTTACGACGCCGCATCATGCCGGCCGACATGCTGGAACGGGTGTTGGCGGTACACAATACCAGGGTGATGAGCGTGAGTTTCCTGTCGGACTTCTGTTCCGCGCTTCGCGGCGCACACGTGCGGTTCGGGGGACCGATCTGGCAGATGCACACATGGTTCGGCCTGCGGGAACCCTTCGTCCGACCGACCGGCAGAATGATCCTGGCGGCCTGGAAGCTGCTCGCGCGAATCCCGCGCCGGCTGGACTGGTCGTCCGAGGCCTTTTCGCCGTACGCCCTGGTAGTGGTCGAGCGTGGTGCGTGCGTCTAGCAGCGTGTCGGGATTGCATCGCGCGACAGCGCG
>CAZKRK010000588.1:0-3729 GCA_964555035.1 uncultured Victivallales bacterium
TTGCGACCGGCTCATTCCGCCGCTGGAATCAGCGCCGGTTTTTCTTGTTTTTTTTCGACAGCTTTGGGAGGGTGAGTCACTAATACAAGTCTCCAGAACGTCTCGGCACGAAATGGAGACGGCCGTCCTCGGCCGTTCCGGACCGGCGGGCCTCAGCGACGCCCCTTTCCGGCGGAGGATATCCGCCTTCGCTCCGCTACGGCGGGACCAGCCGCCGGCTCCATGGGGCCCCAGTTGGCGCTGACTGGTATCCGAGATTGGGATAACCGGCGAGAATCGGAATGCGACACAGGAAACACAAGTCCGACCGAGCCCCTTCCATAATCATCCTGCGACTCTTCACCGTCCTGCTCCTCAGTGTGACGGCCCGCGCTGCCGAGCCCATGGCCCGAACACGCGCTACGCCGAAAATGAAACCGACCATACCGCTGCCGCCGAAAGGCGACACGTACGAAGTCATCGGCCAGATCCGCGACATGAAGATGTTTGTGGTCAAGTACGACAAGCAGTTCTACCGCGGCGGGGAACCGGTCACGAAAGAGGCCGTGAAGCTGATCGGGGACATGGGCATCAAAACCATCATCTCCGTCTGCCCGACGGATGCCGAGCGGATGTGGAGCCGTCAACTTGGCATCAAGTTGATCGAAATCCCGCTGGACGAGCAGTCGCCTGTCCCTCCCGAAGCCCTGAGAGCCTACCTGGCGGCGCTTGACGAGTGCGAGGCGCCGTTCTATGTCCACGGCTTCGGTGGCACGCACCGCGGCGGTGTCCTCGGCGCCGCCTACCGTATCCACAAGCAGAGATGGGAGTTCGACAAAGCGGCCCGGGAATTCGACGTCCTCGGCGGGGATCTCAAGAGGGATGCGCGCATGCTCGAGTCGGTAAGAAATCGCCCCTGACTACTCGAGTTCGAAGTCGCACACCAGCGGCAAATGGTCGGAGTAGGTTACCCTGGGCATTTCGAATCCCGTCAGCCTGACTCCCGAGCTGTAGAGAACGAAATCGAGCTGCCGCTTCGGCTGACGGCTGGGAAAGGACGGCATGTGCCCGTCGTTGGCGCTGTTCAACCCCGTCGCCGCCAGGAAGAGTTCGATCTCGCGGTCCCCCCACAGAGTATTGAAATCGCCGGCGACGATGTGCGGTTTGGCGGTCCGCTTCACGAGCGCGTAGAGATCGCGCAACTGACCGTGGCGGACTCTGGGCGTAAGCGCAAGGTGAACGAGGAACACCACCAGTGATTCCAGCTCCAACTCGATCACGAGTCGCTTCAGTCCGCGCTCGAAGTAGTGGAACTCTTCGTTGTTGATCGTATCGCGTGTCAGGAACGCGTTTCCCTGTCTGTTGAGAACGGGGACGCGTTGCGCTATCGACCCGAGACCGTACTTGGACTGATAGACGTGGTAGTGCCCCAGCGCCGCCGCAATGGTCTCCGCCTGGCACTTGCGGCCATGACGGTAAGATCCGGAATCGACCTCGACAAGTCCGGCGATATCCGGATCGACGCCCTCGATGAAGCGAATGATGTCCTTCACATTCGTCGTTGTACGACCGAAGTAACCGGACCATGGCAGACGCCACTTCCCACCGGTTCCGTAGCGAATGTTGTACAGCAAGAAACGCATTTGCAGCACTTGCTTCGTTAGCCTTACCGATTGGGATAGTAATGCATCCCGGCCGCGGTGGCGAGCAGCAAGTGCGATCCCGTCAATTCGCGGAAGCGCCCTCGCAGAAACGCCCGGGTCAATTCTCCTTGCCAGATTGTCGCGGCCTTAACTAAAGTCAGCCCTCATGGTGGCACTCTTTCCGTCGGTAGCTGATTTGCATTCGGTTGCGTTCGTTTCGTGGCTCTGGCTCACGACCGTGACGGCCTTCCACCTGGTCTGCTTCTTCCTCGTCTGCTGGCACTGTCTGCACTCGCGCCGTGAACCCAATTCGACTCTGCTGTGGATCTTTCTTTCCTGGGCGTTTCCAGCCGTGGGTCCTTTGCTGTACCTGACGATCGGCGTGGACCGTGTCCCGTACAAGGCCTTTAGGAAGCACGTCACAAACCAGAAGATATTCGAGGAGCGGCAGGCCATGGAGGAGGGCGGACCGCAAGCAGTGTATTGGCATGCCGTACACGATTCCGTTGCGGACACTCCGCTTACGGGGCTGGCCGGCGACCTGGACCGCGCAATGAACGCGATCGTCCCGACCCACGCCGTCCTGAAGGGGAATTCCATCACTCCGCTCGTAACGGGAGAACAGGCCTTCCCGGAGATGTTCGACGCCATACGCGGCGCCAAGCACCACGTGCACCTCCAGAGCTTCATAATCGGCAACGACCGAGTGGGGCGCGACATGTTGGATCTGCTCGCGGACAAAGCGCGTGAAGGGGTCCGGGTGCGGGTGCTGTATGACCGGTTCGGGTCGAGCCTGGCTCTCCTGTCGGGACTGTTTCGCCGCTACCGGCACATCCCCAACATGGACGTTGTAGGCTGGACTCAGGCCAACCCCCTCAAGCGCCAGTTCCAGGTCAACCTCCGTAATCACCGCAAGGTGCTCATCGTCGACGGAACCCTGGCCTTCTGTGGCGGCATCAACATTCAGGCCAACAACATCACGCGCAAAAAGACCCCGCCGATAAGGGACTACCATTTCGCCGTCAGCGGTCCCATTGTGCAGGAGCTCCAGTACACATTCGTCCGCGACTGGTACTTCATCACCGACGAGGAACCGGCCGCACTGCTCAACGAGTACTGCTTCCCGCGCTTCACACCCCGAGGCGACGCCCTTATGAGGCTGATGAACGGCGGTCCCTCGACCCCCAATGAAACCCTGGCCGACGTGTACTTCATGGCGATAGTGTCCGCCCGGAAGCAGATCCTGATAGCAACGCCTTACTTCGTGCCCGCGCCGGACATTGTCCGGGCCATGCGTAGCGCCGCATTGCGCGGAGTTGACGTCCGCCTGATTGTGCCGTGGCGCAACAACCACTTCTACGCCGGATATGCCGGCAGGGCTCTCTACGAAGAGCTGCTGGATTCGGGGGTCAGGGTATTCGAGCGTCGCGGCCCCTTCATGCACGCCAAGGCCTTCATCGCGGATGACAGCATCGCCATCGTCGGCACCGCCAATCTCGACGTGCGCAGCCTGCGCCTCAACTACGAAACAAACCTCGCGGTATACGACGAACGGTTCATCAACAAGATGAAAGCCATCGTGCTCGAGGATGAATCGCAAAGCACCGAAATCGACCCCGCCGCCTGGCGTTCGCGGCCCACACACCAACGGGTACTCGAAAACACCGCCTACCTTATGATGCCGGTGTTGTAGTTCCGATTGAACCCATGGTCGGCAGTTGAACTCGCCGAAGCCGCGGCAATGCCCATCAGTGTTGGGATTGAAGATTACGAGCAAGATTATGATTGAAGACTCGGGGAGGCGCCCCTCTTCAATCCTAATCGTGCTCGTAATCCTCGATCCTCTCCGGGTAAGGGTGGGGAGTAAGTGGGCGAGTAAGTGTATCCGAGTAAGTGTGGCGGTTAAGTGGGGGGGGGTAAGTGGGCGATCAAGAGTGTGTCCCCAGGGTTTCATCCAATCGTACACTTACTCCCACTCTTAACCGCCGCCCTTACTCGGATACACCTAAACACGCACTTACTCGCTACCCTTACTCCGATACCCCCCCCTTTGTGTTGGGATTGAAGATTACGAGCAAGATTATGATTGAAGACTCGGGGAGGCGCC
>CAZKRK010000588.1:3829-3975 GCA_964555035.1 uncultured Victivallales bacterium
CCTCTCCGGGTAAGGGTGGGGAGTAAGTGGGCGAGTAAGTGTATCCGAGTAAGTGGGGGGGGGTAAGTGGGCGATCAAGAGTGTGTCCCCAGGGTTTCATCCCGGGCAGGGGTGGGCGTCCCCTTCGGGGAGCGGGTGCACTTCTC
>CAZKRK010000589.1:0-3958 GCA_964555035.1 uncultured Victivallales bacterium
GCGCAACACGAACGTGACGGCATGGATCTGCGTCGCTATTACTTCATCAGTCAGGCGGAGCATGCTCAGAACATCATCTTCAAGCGCAACCATCGTACCGGAAGAGCACCCGATCATTCAATGAGTTGATCGCCTTGCTCAAAGCCGCGTGAGCGACCTCGCCCCTTCGTTCAGCCGTCCCCATTCATCGCCGAGGTCTGTTCGCATCATCGAATGTGCCCCGAAATAGACACACAATCGCCTGTCACTGCGGCTTCTCCTCCTGAACTCTGAACCCCTGAACACTGAACACCTACAACGTCTGCCATCACACAGAACCTTCGGAGATGTCATTGACTCATCTACTCAAAGAATCCACGATTAAGGAGCTACATACCGTCAGTTCCGCGCTACGGATGCCGGGTTCCTTCCCTGAGCACCTCCGGACTTCACACCAACAGCTCGCGCAGGCCATCTCTCAACGTGAAGCGCGGCTCGTAGCCGAGTTGCTCCCCTGCTTTTGAGATGTCCGCAACGGAATGGCGGATGTCGCCGGAGCGGACGTCCTCGAACACCGGCTCCAGTGCCTGGTCGGTCAGGGCGTTCAGGGCGCCGATCAGGTCGAGCAGGGACGCCTGCCTGCCCGTGCCGACATTGAACACGCCTCCGGCGTGCGGCGACCGCATGGCCAGCAGGTTGGCCTGAACCACGTCTTTCACGAAGACGAAGTCGCGCGTTTGTCCTCCGTCGCCATAGACGGTCGGCCGTTTGCCTTGCCGCACGGCGTCCACGAATCTGGAGACAACTCCCGAGTACATGGAACCGGGATCCTGGCGCGGGCCGTACACGTTAAAGTAGCGCAGGGCCGTCGCGGCAAGGCCGTGAAGCTTGCGATAGACGGCGAAGTAGTACTCGCCCACGACCTTTGCGACCGCGTACGGAGATTCAGGTTCGGGCGGCATGTCTTCACGCTTGGGCAGCTTGGGGTTGTTGCCGTAGCCGGCGGCCGAGCTGGCCATCACGATCCGCCTCACCCCGCACCGCCGTGCGGCCTCCAGAACGTTGAGCGTGCCCGTGATGTTGATGTCGTTGTTCTCCAGCGGCTTGTTGATGGAATCGAACACGGAGACCAGCGCCGCCTCGTGAAACACGTAGTCCACCCCTTCCGTCACCCGCTCGACTTCGGCGAGGTCGCGTACGTCTCCGCGGTCAAAGTCTACGTCGCCCTTGATGTGCGCAATGTTCCGTTCGTATCCGGACGACAGGTTGTCCAGGATGCGAACCCGGTGTCCTTCCGCAACAAGGGCCTCCACTATGTGCGACCCGATAAAGCCGCATCCTCCGGTCACAAGGTACGTTGAATTCCCGTTGCTCACATCCGTCTCCTCGCAGCTTATAGTCACCCGTTACCGCGCTTCCGCGCTTCCCCGCATCCCCGCATCGAAAAAACACCGCACAGTCACACCGCCGGCTTCGTTGCTCTCAACGCGCAAGTATCCTCCGGCCATTTCCGCCCGGTACCGCATGACCCCCAATCCGATGCCTTTGCGGGCGGCGTCCTCTTCGGGCAAGCCGCTGCCATTGTCAGCGATCGACAGCTCCCCCTTCCCTCCATGGACTTTCAGGGCAATCCGGATGTCGTCGGCCTGGCCATGCCTGGTGGCATTCGTGACGGACTCCTGGGCGATGTGGTAGAGGTGGGTCGCCAGGTTGCTGTCCGCAATGCGGTCAGCGCCGGACACATCGAAGCCGCACTGAATACCGAACAGGTGCTCCGCGCCTTGCGCGAGTTCCCGAAAGGCCTGCTCCAAACCGCCCGCTTCGACATCGACGGGCGACAATCCGCGTGCGATACGGCGGGTGTGACCGAGAGACTGGTTGACCAGGTCGACGATGTCGTGCGCCTCCTCGACAAGCTCGGGCACGGCCTTGCCCAGCTTGCCCTCCAGCACCTTTGCCAGGAACGCGATCCCGGTCAGTTCCTGTCCAAGCGAATCGTGCAGAGCCTGTCCGATGCGCTGCTGTTCCTTGTTAGCCGCGGCCAGGATCTGCTGCTCAACCAGGCGCCGCACCGAAACGTCGCGTGCGAAGATGACGACGTTTCCGTCCGGTGTACGCCGGATCGTGCCTTCCAGCGGCAGGTAGACGCCGTCACTCCGTCGGAAGTGCCGCGTGTCGACGACCGTTTCGCCGGTATCCGCCGGAATTTCCATCGCTTGGCGTTGCGCGGTCTCGGACGGGTCAAGCAGATCGGGCAGCGACATTCGCAGCAGGCGTTCCCGCTGATACTTCAGCAGCTTGCACGCCGCCGGGTTGACATCGAGAATCCTCATCTCGTCAGTTATGACGAAAACGGGGTCGCCGGCCTCCTCCATGAGCATGCGGTAACGCCGTTCGCTGGCCCGCAGCGCACGTTCAACCTGCATCCGCTCGACGATTTCTTCGCGCAGCCGCTCGACCGAACGCGTGAGCTCCAACGTCTGATCCCGCACGAGTTCTTCCAGGTGCAGGCGGTGGCGCTCCAGCTCGCGCTCGGCCTGTTTTCTGGCCGATATGTCCTTGCAGACCACGCAGTACTTGCGTTGCCCGGCGATCGTCATGTCGCGGTGACTGACCAGAAGCGCGCGGCGCTCGCCGTCCTTGGTCACGATCTCCGTCTCGTAGGGCTCCCCCTCGCCTCGCTGGACCTCGTCCCAACGCTCGAGCATGAATGCGTGCAGGTCGGGCGGCACGACTTTCATGAAGAACTCGCCGATCAGTTCCGAGGGCGGCCAGCCGAACGTGTCGTAGAAAGCGTCGTTGCCGAACTCGAAACGCCCTTCGTCATCGACCACGAGAATCGAGTCGTGCGACGTGGCGATCAACGTTTCCAGATAGGCGTTGGCGTCCCGCAGTTGGTGGCCCGTCAGCTTGGTGCTTGTGACGTCCCGCACGGCGCCATAGACGCGTTTGACGCGTCCCGTGTCTTCGTCCACGATGGGGCGCGCGCAGTCCCGCTGCCAGCGGACACGCCCATCGGCGCGCATGATGCGGTACTCCACCTCCGAAGTGCTCCCCTGCCTGACGGTCTCCTCCTGCCGTTTCGCAATCTCCAGGTCTTCGGGGTGGATCAGGACCGTCCAGCCGCCCGCGTGCCTGAGTTGTTCCGGCGTGTAGCCGGTAATTTCGGAGAACCGCCCCTGCACCCACGCCAGCGAGAGCTGTCCGTCCTCCGCAATGTCGAAGGCATAGGCATAGTCCGTCGTGATCCTCGAGATAGTCTCGTCACGCTCGGTCATCTCCCGCAGCAAGCCTTCCACCTGCTGGCGTTCGGCAATCTGGTGGCGCAGGAGAGCCTGGACGGACTCCAGCTCGGTGGAGCGCTGAGCCATGCGCTGCTCCAGCTCGGCGTACACGCGGCGCAGACCGTCCTCCCGTGTTTTGCGTTCGGTTATGTCGTGACAGATGGCCTGGAGGGCCGGACCGCCCCGATACTCGATTCGTTCCGCGAACATCTCCAGCCAGAGCATGTTCCCGTCCTTGTGGCGTACCTGAACCTCGTAGTGCGGCGGTACGTCTTCGCCGCTCAGGCGGCGCTGGTAGCGGTCGAGGACCTCCGCGCGACTGTCCGGCTCGAACAGACGCAGACCGTCCTCGTGCGACATGGACATGATCTCGTCGACCGAGTAGCCGATGATGCTCGCGAGCGCCTCGTTGCAGAACACGGCCCGACCGCCCTGGATTATCAGGCAGCCCTGGAAGGAATTGCGGACAAGGGAGTAGTAGGCATCTTCCAACCCTGTGTCCACGGCTCCCTGCGCAAGGGGTTCGTCCTGACCTGATGGCTGTGCATTGTCCGACATTGCGGCTTCCGTTCTCCGGGGCGCGGCTACTTAGCTAGACCCCGTCCGAAAAGGGTCTACGTTTGCGAAACGCCCGTCAATAGAACCTGGAGACGGCGGTCCTCCGCCGTTACGAGCAAAAGCCGAGCACAGACGGA
>CAZKRK010000590.1:0-3957 GCA_964555035.1 uncultured Victivallales bacterium
GCATATGCCCTGTCATCATCCCGAGGACACCGCGGGCCTGTCCCTCACCCGCCTCCGCTGCGCCGCGGCGGGACAAGACGGGTTTCCGCGCTACGGGCGCCGCCTCGCTTCGGTGCACCTTTCGATACAACTCCCGTGCGATGCGACGATTTGCCGGTCCCCCGTCGTCCCCCCGTTCCGTCATTGAACCGGACCCAGTCGGATCACTTCTCCGCTCTGTAGGCTGATGACCAACGACTTTTCGGCGGCGATCATGCCGTCGAAGACGGGCGGCGACGGCAGAGGCAGTCTTTGTCGGACCTCTCCCGTCGATGCGTCGTGAAGCTGCAGTACGGCCCCCTTGCGACTTTCGAAAGCAGCCAACGGGTCTTTTGAGTCAACCACATCAGGTGCACCGGCAACGGCCAGGCACGGGGCGACGTCTCCCGCGCCTTTGATGCGGGCCGCGACCATGGCGCTTACCCGCACCGGGATCTTGGTGTGCCACGTGTAGTGGTCCAGGGCCAGTCTATGCGGCCCATCACTGCTCTTGATCGGATCGTCCGCCTTCCGCTCGTAGAGAATGTACCCGTCACCGGCCTTGAATACGGGACTGTTCCAGCCCCGGCCCCAGAAATACCGAACGCCATACAGGTTGTTGCCGTCCCGGACCATCAGTTGGGCACGCCCAAGATCCTGCGGGTACTGGCAGTAGACGTTTCTGAACGTCCAATAGACCCTGTTGTACCCGCTGTCGTCCAGGAAACCGGAATACGGCAGGATGCGATCCTGTCCGCGGGGTGTCATCGTGTACATGGCCTCGCCCGGCGGAGCCGGTAACTTCAGTTCATGGTCAAACATGATGTGTCCCATGTAGATCTGTTTAGCATCGGCCTGGAGAATACGCGGGGTCGCTCCGGACATGTGCGAGGTGGAGACCTGCATGGTCTTGTCGGTGTTCTCGTCCAATGGGGCCAGTCGCTCGCGATAGCGGACCTTTCCGGTTTTGGCCTCCAGTCCGTACAGGTAGATGCCACCGTCCAGGAACAGAGCGCGTCCGGAAGCCACATAGACGATGTCATTGATTACCAGTACCGAACCGAGGACCGGCCAGACGGATTCCAGCCGATCTCTAGCGACCAGGCGACGGTCACTTGGCGCAGCCCGGAATTGCCATGCGACCTCGCCATCCGTGTCCCTCAGCGCGGTTACCAAACCGTCCCGACAGCCGAAAATCACCAGTCCCTTATGCAGGGCGGGCGGGGAGTCTACTCGGCCGCCACAACGATGGGTCCAGAGGATCTTCCCCGTCACTGCGTCGAGCGCCGCAACCTGGTGCTTCTCGACGACCGACACGTACACGCGCCCACCGGCTTGCACCGGGGGCGAAATTCTGTTTCCGAAACCGGTTTCCCATTGAACCGCGAGCTCCCGCGGAAGAACGGTCTGCGACGTACCGCGTCGCATGGAATCTGCCCGGTACATCGGCCAACTGTCGACATCGTCATCCTTCCCCCAATGCCCATGAGCCGGACCCGGCTGCGCATCCGCCGCGGTCGACGGAGACGGGGCCGTACCCGTCTGGGGGGCCAGGGCATTGAACCCGGTCAATTGTGAGCCGGGAGAGCACACGCAACTGTGCGGCGGCGCATAGATCAAGCCGTTGCAGGGCAGGATCCCGTATCGGCAGACCCCTCGCACCCACTGATACTTGAGCGGCTTGTCGCCCGGGTTCAGACCGAGGAACTCGGTGCCGCGCTTTCCCATCAGCATGTAGTTCTCGGTCGCCTTGCTGGGATAGCAGCGCTGGTGGTGGCCGGCACCAAATGCGCCCTTTGCCGAGATCTGAGCGACCTGTTTCCCGGTCCTGTAGTGGAGCCCCAATATCGTGCCGCTCCCGCCGGACCTTCGCCATTCCAGCTTATCCCCAATCGCCCAGACCACGTCGTCGACCACGAAGATGTCGACCGGGATATGAAACATGGTGAAGTTCGGCAGATGGGTTCCGGTCCTGGACCAGAGTACCTTGCCGTCGGCCATACAAGTGGCCTTCAACTCCACGGTCAATCGACGGGGAAAGGTCGCCGTCAGTACGACGTCCTTGTGAATGACAAGGGACCTGGCCCGGCCCGGTGTCTTCCACCGCAGCTTGCCATCCTTCATGGCGCGGCAGACGGTCTGTCCCTGCTGCGCGTAGACCACGTGCCGGCCGTCAGCGGCCATGGTCATGGGCACGGCTCCCGGTTCCGTCTGCCAGAGTGTCCTGCCCGTCCGCACATCGACCGCGACGATCGCCTGGCCCTGCGTGGCGACCTTCCCCAGGCTGGCCGCGGTGGAGTGCTGCCGGTCGTTGTCCTGCTGTCGCAGTGCCTTGACATTCGTTCTGGCGATCGCGGCCAGCAGGACGCCGTCAGCCACAATCAGTTCAGCCGCATTCCGGGTCGCTTCATACACGGCAAGCGTCCGTCCGGTCTTTGCGTCCAGTCTGCTCACCGGTTCGTTGATCCCCATTGTGACGTACAGAGAGTCGCCGTCGGCGACCAGCCGGCGATGGGCTTTCATCGGGAGATGCCCCCAGGTCGTTCGGGGCAGATACCAGTTTCCCATCTTCAGCTTCCACAGTGATGTGCCGTTGAATGCGTCACGAGCATGCAGGTAGAATTGCTGGGGGAACCGTTCATCCACGGCACCGCTGGGGCCTTCATCCAGGATGTAGAACAGCCTGCCCCTTTCAGATATCACGCTGAACACGCCTGGCAGCATGTCATGTTCGCGGTTCCATTTCGGATCGGCGACCCATTGCAGCCTGCCCGGCGGGCCAACCCGCGTGTCCGCGGCAACGGCGTTGTTGTCTGGCCCGTGCATGAAGTGCGACCAGTCGTCGATGTCAGCGGGAACGGTTCGCCGGTAGGCAACCCAGCCGGGCAGGGGACAGTCTACGCTTCCGAGCGTTTGCGGACACTCGGTCAAGGGTGAGCGCAAGACCGCGATGCCCCTCGGCGCCAGGACTCGTGCAACTTCAGTGCCCAGGCCATTCCCGGTGGTCACCACAACCAGGTTGGCGACCTGATCTATAAACGGCAGGTGACGGCCGTCGAACGCGCTGAGCGTCACCCGCCCGGCCAGTCCGGATCGGTGCACGTCCGCGCGAGCTCGCCTGACGGCAGCAGCATCCTCCGCCACGCCATGGACGAGGGCCTTCGTGCTTCGACCGAGCGCCACGGCAGATTCAGCCGGCCCAACGTGAACAACCAGCCCTCTGTTGACTCCCATCTTGCGGGCGATGTTCCCGGCCGCAACAGCCGGCGCGTCTGAGCGTGTGGGTGGACAGAAAAGGATGAATAACAACCATGTGGTCAAAGTGCACCGCGTCGTTCGCATATGTACCTACTCCTCCTATTACACCAGGGAAAGTGACCACGTTCTTCCTCAGCTGCAGGTCCAACGCTCTCCGGCGGGGCGCACCATGGCCCGGCTCTGTGTCCTTTGTGGTGTGTGAATCAGTCAGGCTACTAGGCCATCATGTCGATGACTGTGCCGACCATCTCGTCCTGGGTCCTCAGAGCGACGGTGTTCGCTTTGAAGGAGGAGGTGGCGGAAAGCTGTTCAACCGTCTCCTCAGTCAGTGAAGGGGCTTGCTCCGTCTTCTCAAGTGTGACCTCCGTGCCCAGCGGCTCCGGCCGCCCATGCTGACGGATGCGGGAGGCCTTGAAGTCGGGGGTGTTGAGGTTGGCGACATTGTGCGCCGATACCGCCATCCTGGCCGTGGCCGCATGGATCCCCGTGATGCTGCTGTTCATCCCAGTCATAGGCTCAATATACCCCATACGAGCTCGAAAGTCAACGATGGCTGGGGCTGGTTTGAAGGTCACGTTCGCCGAGCGCATCTGCGATTCGCGGCACTTGCGGAGTGCCGTGCGCGCCCACGCCACTCCGCGCCGATCCGCGTTGCGTCTCGGGCTACGTGGCTCACTACGA